>CAZSUN010000085.1:0-16942 GCA_964610045.1 uncultured Sphaerobacteraceae bacterium | reverse complement strand
TCAACATCTACACCACGTCATTGTCATTCAACGGTTCATCTCCAACCCTTCATCGCTTCTTCTACCGACTCCGACTAGATGGTTGGGCATCCTGGTGGGACTATGCGGGAGGTTCGCCTATGCTCCGCACCATCGTCCCCCGACTGCCCGCAAGCGATTTGGAGCAGCGCACTTGTCAGTGCCGGGATCCCGTCGAACGCAGACACTGGCACACGATCGGGCTCGTCAACCTGGACCACGGTGGAGCGCCCATCCCCCGGCCGAGCGGTTAGTCCGACACATGGATCCTGACCGTCACCCACCGCTCCAGCGACTTGGTTCAGCCGGGCTGGTCACCGACCGGCTCAGGGCAGCCACGGTTGGTGTCCTCAACGATCCGGGAGGCGTTGCGGGAGCGATTGGTGACATCGCCACCGAACGGTTGACTCTGGACCAGTCCCAAGGGTCGCGGTCTGGCCGGCCGAACGCCAGCTGGACGTTGGTGGTGTCCTTTCCGCCCGATTTCTGCTCGGCCAGCAGCTTGCCGGGCCAGAAGAGGTCGATGAACCCCTGCTTGCCGCTGCCTTTCTTGATCGCATATTCGAACATCGCGCCGTGGCGGCGTCGGTCGATCCCGAACAGGTCGAGGAACTCGCCCCAGAAGGTTTGGGACTCGCCCTTTTCGTAGGTCTCGCCTTCCCACCGTCCGGCGAAGGCGAGGGCACGGTCCTGGATTTCGTTCCAGCTGAGGCGCGGCATCGGCTGTGCTCCCTGTCGGCCCGATTGTACCGAATGAGAAGAGAGCAAAGAGGCGTGCGGCAGACAGGGGGCGACCCCGTGTCGACCCTGACTCCACACCCGAACAATTCCCGCGTCGCCCGTTGGTCCTGCTCATTCCTCGCGATCGCGTGTCTCGGCCTGGTCCGCCCACGATTTCGCTTCATGCCGTCGAGGTCGGGATGGTCCCCGATCAACCGACGATCGCGTTGGGAAAGAATGGAGGCGTGTGGCAGCCCCAGGAGTTCGTAGGGACCGACCAGAAAGCCTGTCCTGAGCGAAGCGATGGATGTCGGTCCTGTTTCCATCGCGATGGATGGCCGCGGGCCGACACATCCTGGCCTTACCCCACCCCTAACCCCTCCCCAACCTAGGGAGTGAAACCGTGGCTCGGAAGGTCGCCCCCTAACGTGGACGTGATCCTGTGCAGGGGGCGACCGCGTGCCGGTCCTATTTTCTCTCTCCTCCGTCCTCACTCCTCGCCGTTACAGCAACCCGGCCTCCACCAGCACCGACCGGATGCGGTCGGTTTCCTCGGCATTCAGCCGCGTCATCGGGCGGCCCGGGACGTTGGTCGCGATCACGCCGCGCAGCACCAGGGCAGTCTTGAAAGAGCCGAACGCCGCCGCGCTATGACCGGTGCGGCCGGGTGTCGCCTGGCGGACGATCGCGAAGAGCCGGTAGATGTGCTCCTGCTCTGCCCTCGCCGCCGCGTAGTCCCCGCGCTGCATCGCGTCGAACAGGCGGACGAACCCGGCCGGATCGACGTTGCCGAGACCCGGCACGCAGCCAGCCGCGCCCATCAGCAGGGCGGAATCGACCGTCAGTTCCGAGCCGGTGAAGGCGACGAACCCCTCCACGTCCCGGGTATCCAGCAGCACGCCGCGGAAATTCGCCTCCGCGCCGCTGCTGTCCTTGAGGCCGTCGATCACGCCCTCGTGGGCCAGGGTGGCGATCGTCTCACGTTCGAGTTTCACATGGACGCACTGGGGAATGTCGTAGGCCAGGATCGGCAGGTCGACCGCCTGCCGCAGCGTGCGGTAGTGCGTGGCGACTTCGGCCGGGCTGGGGGAAATGTAGAAGGGCGCGGTTGCCACCAGGCCGTCGACCCCGAGCCGTTGCGCGGTCTGCGCGTGGGCGATCTGGCGGGCGGTGCCCATGTCGATCACGCCGGCCAGCACCGGCACCGCGCCGGCGGCCGTGCGCACCGCCACATCGATGATGGTCTCCCGCTCACGGTCGCTCAGGGTGGCGGTTTCGCTGGTGGAACCCAGCATGAACAGCCCGTGCACACCGTTGTCGAGCAGGTAGCCGATCAGGCGCTCCAGCGAGGAAACGTCGAGGTCACCATCCTCGGTGAACGGGGTGCAAAGGGGCGGGATGATCCCGGTCAGCGTGCGGGCGGCGGGCATGGAGTACTTCTCCGGAAACGCGGCAGATTGACGCCGGAACCTGGCGCCCGGCACCGCCCGATCATAGCCGGAAAACGTCGATCGCGGGCGGGATTGCGCGCCACGGAACCAGCGGTGACCGCCATCCGTTCTGGTGATACACGGGTCCCAGCGGTGTCGGTACCGGCAGCGGAACAACACAGGAATGGAACGGGAAACAATGCGACGCGTTCGTGGGCACATGGCATGGACCATCGTCGTGGTCTGGTCGGTGGTGGCGGGGTTGTTGGCGCCGGCGGTTGCGCAGGAGAGCCACGTCCCCGCCGGTCACGCCCAGGTTATCGCCTCGGGCGTTGACCTGATCCCCAAAGTGGATGTCGCCTGGCGCGTGACGTCCTCCACCGCCGCCCCGGGCGACGAGGCCGCGTTCTTCAACCGGACCCTCGGGTTCGTGGTGGCCACCGGCGACCCGATCCTGGTCACGGATGGCGGCAACGGCAACTCCACCCTCGTCGACGCCGGGCAGGCGGTGTTCCAACCGGAAGGCGCTTCCCAGCGGCGATCGAGCGTCTCCGAGGAGGAGAGCCCATTCCTCGGGATCGACCTTATCATCGCCGAGGATGTGGATGCCGAAGAAACCCTCGGCGAGTCCGAGCTGGTCTTCGCCGGCGAGGGGTTCGAGGCGCCGGACGGCAACCGCGACATCCGGCTCACGCGCGATGTCCTCGCCCCGGCCGAGAAGGGCTCCTTCGTCGCCACCAGCGATGCCCCCTACCTCTTTTACGTCGTGACCGGCGCGATCCAGGTTGACGATGGCAACGACCATGTCACGGAACTGCGCGAGGGGCAGGCTGCCGAATTCACCGGCGACATCAGCATCCTCGCCGGGGCCAATCTCGGTGGGACCTGGCTGGTGGCCTCGATCGGCGAAGAGGTCGACGTCCCGGATATCAAGGCCACCGGCGATGTCACCGGCAATCTGGAAATGCGGCTCGAAGTCTGCCCCGATGGGTTCGACGAGGACTGCGAGCGAGACGACGACCACGAGGTGACCCCGCTCGCCTTCCACCAGGTTGGCAGCGACAACTGGATCATTCCGGACCGCGCGGAAACGAGCAACGGCGACACGGTCCTCACCTACCGCGATCTCGCGGTTGGCGATTACACCACTGCCCCTGAAGACGATCCGCAACCTGACACCCGGGTCAAGGGCGCCACCTGGAACGATGATGACGAAGGGTGGGAGTTCTCGATCGAGGCCGACGAGACCACTGTGCTCCGGGTGCAACTGGATACGTCGGTGGAGGAAACCGGGGCCCTGCGGATCACGCTCTACGACTGCGGCGAAGAGCTGGGAGTGCAGCAGAACGATTCCGGATGCAAACTCGCATCCGAGCCGTGGCCAGTTTGGGTCGCACCGCCCGACGCCGGTCTCGACGATTTCCTCTGGCTCGACGAGGACGCGGAACCGCTCCAGAATGGCGCATACCTCTTTGAGAATCTCCAGGCCGGAACATGGCAGCTCTCGCCCGACGAGGATGGCCCCAGCGGCCCCATCGAAGTCACCGTGGAGGGCGACGCCTACGAAATCCCGGACTTGTGGGCGGTCGATATTGAACCCGGCGAAACCGCCGAGGTCCTGCTCGCCCGGACCGTGCCTGAAGGCGCCGGGAACGAGGGCGGCTCGTTCAACCTGGTCCTGCTGGATTGCCCGTCCGGCACCGACGTTACCGAGGATACCTCCGCTTGCGGCCCGACCAGCGAACCGTGGAACGTCTCGGTCGAACTGGTGGGGCAGTCGGACAGCACGACCTGGACCCTGTTCGACGATGCCGTTGCCGGCGGAAACGGCGAGTACCTGTTCTCGGGACTGCCCGCCACCACCCTCGTTTTCTGGCCGAACCCGGATGGCGACGAGGTCTGGGTCGATGGCGATCCGTATCCCGTGCCGGACGACCTGTGGATGGTCGACATCCCGGCCAACGGCATGGCCGAGGCCATCCTCTACCGGGTCCTCGCCGGCGGCCAGCCGCCGATGAAGGGTGAAGGCTCGCTGGTGATCATGCAGGTCGATTGCCCCTACGGCACCGATATCACGGTGAATGCCCACCCATGCCAACTCAGCACCGAGCCATGGGAGGTCAAGATCACCAACCTGGCCACCGGGCAGACCTGGTCGATGTTCGAGGATGGCTGGGAGTACGACTCCGGCACCTGGGTGATCGAGAGGCTGCCCGAAGGCGTCTACGAGGTCACCGTCTACGCCAACAACAACTGGGACATCTGGTATCTCGGGATTTCCGCGGACAACGAGGTTGAGATCACGTCGCTCGACGAAACCTACGTCACGATCTACAGCATCTCCCGGATCCCCTGACGCGCCACACGACATGCGCGCCACCTCCAAAATCGGTAGGGGCCGACGGCCTGAGCGCCAGCGAAGGTCTGTCGGCCCGTGATGGTGCGGGTGGACAGACCCTCGCCTGCGGCTCGGGCCGTCCGCCCCTACGGTGGCTCGTGGGTTGAGCGGTCGTGCATGGCCTCCCGGATGTCGTTGTGCCCCGTGAGCGGGTGAATCCCATCGCGTCGGGTTGGGTACCCGGTTACGCCGTGGGCAGAGGCAGGCGGCGATCGAATCGGCGCAACCGGCTCACCCGCACCGAAAACCCGCCCGGATTGCGGAGCAAGTAGATCACCTGAAAGCCGACCCAGGCGAGGTTTGCGAACCACGCCCAGTCGTACCCGTAGGTCGCCAGCGCGTCGAAGGCAACGTACGGCACCCACCCGGCCAGCGCCTTCAGCAGGATCTGGCCGATTCCCGGCTCGTACCCGTGCGGTGTCCGCACTTCGATCAACACGATGCGCTCGCCGAGTGTCTCGCCGCCGGTCAGGAGCGGGATGGCCACGAACAAGGCGATCCCGACCATCAGGTCGGTCACCGCGGTCAAGGCGTCGAACGGGGTCGCCAGATCCAGCGGGCTGAGCGCGGCGACGCCGGCCGTGGCGAGGATGCCGGCGAAGGTCGACGCCAGCGTGTAGGTGAGCCAGTCGCAAAACAGCTGGACCGCCCGCCGCGACAGGGTGATCGGCCGGACCCGCTCGCGCTGGTCAGGATCGAGACGGACACCGGGAACGAACTCCAGCAGTGGCGCGAACACGATGCCGATGATGGCGCCGCTGGTGTTGAGGATCAGGTCATCGACCGAGAACACCCGGTACGAGCATTCGGTGAACCCCCAATTGCCGGTCAATTGGGTCAGTTCGACCAGCAACGAGGTCCCGAATCCGGCCGCGACCACCGCCCACACCGGCCACCGGTTCAGCTTGCGCAGGAACACTCCAAGCGGCACGAAGAAGACGACGTTGAGGACGGCTTCCTGCAAGGCGTGACTGCGGACGAAGCCGCTCGGCGTGGTCGATTCCCATGTTGTGCGAATCCTGCCAACGAACTCGAACGGCTGGAGTTGGGTAATCGGACTGTTGCCCTCGGCGCACATGGCAGCGATATCGATGCCGATTGGCAGCAACGTGTACATCGGGATGGCGGTCAGGTAGACCATGAACGCCAGGATGAGGACGAGCCGGCTGAGGCTGAGGGTTCCCCATGAGCGGTACTGCACCGCGATCAGGGGAACGATCAGGAAGGCGGACAGCACGAACCCGAGGAAGATGGCGATCACGGCAGGTTCGAGGATGAACTGGAGTCCCATATCCTGCCTGCCAGGTCGTACCGGATTCGGGGGAAAGCGTATTCCTCACGCGCACCAGGTATGGGGTCGGCATGCTACAGCGGTGGGTCGATCTCGTGCGATTCGTCCATGTCCACGCTGTGGACAGCCTCGCCGATGAACCCGTAACGGTAGATGCCGGCAATCCGGCCATCGCGGATGGCGAACACCGTCGCCACGGTCTGGGTACCGGTTTCGGCGCCGGTCGAGGGATCGCGCCAGGTCGCCTGCTGCTCGACCACCACGGTGTCGTCGTGCCGGAACCAGCGCTGCGGGGCGAGGGTGATCGAGGCGCGCCCCACCCACTCCTCGAGCAGGTACTTGCCTTCGCCGGACCCGCGTGGGCCACCGACCCGCAGGTCGTCGGCAGCAAGATCGAGCAGCGAGGCGACTTCCCGGTTGTTGAGATGATCGTGAAACGCCTGGACGACCGCGATTGCGTCACGCTGACTCACGCCTGAACTCCCCGTGCGGCCAGTGGGCCATCTCCACGCCTGGCAAGGATGGTACACGACCGGCACCATTGGCGTGCCGCAACGGGTAGCCAGCATACTGGAGCGATGAACCGCGCCCACCCCGCCCCGGAGCTTCCCGCATGATCATCACCCGGCCCGACGAACTCGCCGGCCTGCAGCACGCAAACCAGGCCACCACCCGCCTGTTGCGCGAACTCCAGGCCCTGGCCAAACCCGGTCTGCCCACCAGGGCGCTCGACGAGTACGCCCGCGCCTACATCAGCAAACTCGGGGGCGAACCGATTTTCGAAACCCAGAACGGATTTCCCGGCGCCATTAACACCAACCGCAACGATATCGTGGTCCACGGCATCCCCGGCGACGAGCTGCTGGAAACCGGCGATATCCTGACGATCGATGCCGGGATGCTCCTTAACGGGTTCGCGGGTGACGCCGCCATCACGTTCACCATTGGCCCGGCGTCGAAACGCCAGCAGGACCTGATCGATGGCACCTGGGAGTCGATGAACGCGGCCATCGCCGCCGCGAAAACCGGCAACCGGGTGGGGGATGTCTCGTGGGCGATGCAGTCGGTGGCGGAGGCGCACGGCTACAACGTGGCCCGCGGTTTCTGCGGGCACGGGATCGGCCGCCGCTGCTGGGAAGAACCCCAGGTGCCGTTCGCCGGCAAGGCAGGCACCGGTCCGCTCCTCGTCGAGGGCATGGTGATCACGGTCGAGCCGGTGGTGATCGAAGGCGACAAGGAGTTCTACATGGCGAACCGGTGGGAAGCCCGCACCGTCGACCACTCCCTCGTCGCCCAGTTCGAGCGAGCCGTGATGGTGACCCCCACCGGCGGCGTCATCCTCAGCGGCGACTGACGCCGCCTATCCCTCCGGCGTCGCCTGGCCGCGCAGGTCCTGGAGTTGCCGTTCGATGCGGTCGAGTTGGGCCTTCATCTCCTCCTCGTCCTTTTCATAGGCGCGGACCGCGATCACCTCGAACAGCCCGGCCAGGAGGGCAAACTGCACCGCGAGTTGCCAGAATTCCGATTGCAGGTTCTCGAAGGTGTCGCGCGCCCATTCGATGAGGTAACTGCCCCACGTTGCGGTGGTGCCGTGGGTGGCCGCTTCGTCGATGGCCGCCTGCCAGCCGAGCCACAGGTGAAGCGCAAGGCACACGATCGCCACGACGGCCATCATGATGGTTGCCCGGTATTTCTGCATTCGACGCCTTCCTTCCGCTGAGTGACGCCTCTGGCCGGATGACCAGATCATCTCACGCCACCAGGCAGTTCGCCGTCCATCGAGTTGTGCGCATGTTCGGAAGGCGTGTGGGGATCGCATCGCAGGCATCGCGATGGGCTGACCGTGCCGGAATCCCGGGCGGCATGACCGGTTGGCTCAGGCATGTGCCAGCGCTCGTCTTTTCCGGCGCTCCATACATCCGATGCGCAGGTGCCGGCATGATGCCTGTGGCGTGGCGAAATGTTCGGGGAGGCGGGAGTGCGGTGAGCCTGGCAATCGGGGACGTGCTGCCATTCGCCGGGGCTCTTGCGATCGGACCGTTTCCCAACATCATCGTCATGCTGCTGCTGACATCGAACGATGGGCGGGCGAAGAGCCTCGCATTTTTCGCTGGCTGGGCCGCCGGGCTCCTGGTCACAGGCTGCATGGTGCTCGTCATCGTCGATCCGGCCGATCCCGGCGAGGTCACGGACCCCGCGACCTGGGTGAGCTTGCTGAGACTGGCGATCGGCCTGCTGTTGGTGGGCTATGCCGTCAAGAGTTGGATGAAACGGCCAGGCAAGGACGACGAACCGGAGTTGCCGGGTTGGATGGGGGCGCTCGACGGCTACTCCCGCGCGAAGGCAGCCACGACCGGGGCGCTGCTCGGCTCCGTGAACCCGAAAAGCCTTGCCTTCACGCTGGCCGGCGTGCAGGACTGGATGGTCCGCAACAGCGCGGTGCTGGTGGGCGCCGTGATGTTCCTGCTTGGATTCAAGCTCCTGGGCGATGACATCGCCGAACTGTTCGGCTGATATCCAGCGCCCCCTGCGTTCGGGAATTGGCGGGCATATTCCGAGACGAGCAGCGCGAACATCCTGTGTCTGATCGGCGGATACCCAAACACTCGCTCAGGCGAATTGCCCGTCCCGCGGTGGCTGGGCCGCGCCTGGTGCGCCGGCAGGGCTCCACGACTGGAAGCGCTCTCCGCGCGCCTCCGGGGATTGAGTTCGTCGCATCGTGTCACCATGCCCGAATTCATCCTGCCGGTGCTTGACCACGAGTCCACGCTTCGGTATACGTTCACTCGACACGCGGACGTGACCCGCCCGGTTCGGTCGTGCTTTGTGGCACGATCCGGATTGCCCGGTGGAATGCAGAACAGGGTATGCTTGGGAGGCTACGCTCCTGGTACGCCCTTCCGCGTTGTTGGCTTGGGAACGAATGGCGCGGGACGGATGCGACACATCCGGTGGTATTGGACTCGGCAACGTCGTCGGCAGGCGTCCGGAGGGACGCCGATGCGGGGAGGCAGAATGAAACGGGGCAGCCACGACCAGCTGGTCCAGTCCGGAAACCCGTCGGCATCCCGCCGGCGTCCCGGCGGCCGCTTGTTTACGCTGGGCATGTTGGGGCTGGTCACGATGTTCGTGCTCACCGCCTGCAGCCCGGAAGACGCCAAGCCGTACACCACGGTGAGTCCAGCCTCGCCAACGGCCGACGACGTTCAGTCGTTGTACGCGCTCGTCTTCTGGCTGGCCCTTATCGTCTTCGTTGGTGTCCAGCTCGCCATCGTGTACACCGCCCTCCGTTTCCGCCGCACCAAGGTCGGCCCGAAGCGGCCGCCGCAGGTTCACGGCAACAAGCGCCTCGAAATCATCTGGACAATCATCCCGGCTGTGGTGCTGCTGATCATCCTCATCCCCACCATCACCACCCTTTACGATCACGCGGCGGAAGCCGAAGAGGGCGACCTCGTGATCGATGTCTATGGCAAGCAGTGGTGGTGGGAAGTCCACTACGGTGAGGACAAGGATCAGGGGAACCAGAACCTTGGCGTCATCACCGCCAACGAGATTCACATCCCGGTCGGCCAGGAAGTCATTTTCAACCTGCGCACCAACAACGTCATCCACTCGTTCTGGGTGCCGCGCCTGTCCGGCAAGATGGACCTGATGCCCGGCCACACCAATACCATTTCGATCACCGCGCCCGAGGCGGGCGAGTATTACGGCGAATGCGCCGAATTCTGCGGCGCCCAGCATGCCTGGATGCGCTTCAAGATCATCGCCCATCCGGTCGATGAGTTTTACGCCTGGGTCAACGCCCAGCGCACCGGGAACCCCGGGATTGTCAGTGCCGACGGCGACGTGCCGGAAGGCGTGACCGCTGCTCCACAGGCGTTCAGCGTCTGCCTGGCGTGCCACACCGTAAACGGGGTCTCACGCTACGTGTTGACCGGTGAGGACGCTCCCGCCAACAACGGGCCGGACCTGACCAACCTTGCCTGCCGCGAGACGATTGCCGCCGGCATGCTGACGTTCAACCGCGAGAATCTCGAAGCCTGGGTCAACGATCCCGGTTCGGTGAAGCCTGGCAACTACATGGCCAACCAGATTACCGAGGGATTGATCCGTGATACCTACGGCGATGACGGCTTCAACCAATTGATCGACTACCTGATGGGATTGCAGCCCGCCGGCGGCTGTGTCGGATCTGACGGGTGGACGCCTTCGGTCGCGTCGCCCGTGGCCTCACCGGAGGCAACGCCGGTCAGTTGACGGCAGGTGGGGGAGCGGTTTCTGCCCTGGGGGCGGAAATCCTGGTTTGCGATTGGCGTTGGCTCGGCAGGCCGTAGACGCGCGAGGCACAGGAGAGCAGGATGGCATCGATAGCCCAGCCGCAAACGACAACCGTTGCGCGGCCGGCCGTAAAGTCGAATACCGGTCTATGGAGCTGGATCACGACGGTCGACCACAAGCGCATCGGCATGATGTACGGGGTCTCCGCGTTCTTCTTCTTCCTGGTCGGCGGGCTCGAAGCCATGATCATCCGTGCCCAGTTGATCCGGCCCAACAACAGCGTGGTGGACGAGCATACCTACAACGAGCTCTTCACCATGCACGGCACCACCATGATCTTCCTCGCGATCATGCCGTTGAGCGTGGCCTTCTTCAACTACATCATGCCGCTCCAGATCGGCGCGCGCGATGTGGCCTTCCCGCGGCTGAATGCGTTCAGCTTCTGGCTCTTCCTCTTCGGCGCAATTCTGATCAACATCAGTTGGTTCTTCGGTGAAGCTCCCGGCCAGGGGTGGTATGGCTATTCGCCGCTGACCGACCTCACCTGGAGCCCAACCCGCTCGGTCGACTTCTGGATGCTCGGGTTGCAGGTCCTCGGCGTGTCGTCGATGGCCGGCGCCTTCAACTTCATCGTCACCATCCTCAACATGCGCGCACCCGGCGTCACCCTGATGCGGATGCCGATCTTTACCTGGACCACCCTGATCGTCTCGATCCTGATCGTGATGGCGTTCCCGGCGATCACCGTTGCCCTGATCCTGCTTTCGCTCGACCGCTTCGCCGGGACCGGGTTCTACGCCGCCGCCGCCGGTGGCGATCCGCTGCTCTGGCAGCACCTGTTCTGGATTTTTGGGCACCCCGAGGTCTACATCCTCGTGCTGCCGGCGTTCGGCATCATCTCCGAGATCATCCCCACGTTCTCGCGCAAGCCGCTGTTCGGCTACGCGGTCATGGTCTACGCCACCGCTGCCATCGGCTTTCTCGGGTTTGGCGTGTGGGCGCACCACATGTTCACCACCGGGCTCGGCCCAACCGCCAACTCGGTGTTCGCGGCCACCACGATGATCATCGCCGTGCCGACTGGCGTGAAAATCTTCAACTGGATCGGCACCATGGTGATGGGCCAGATCCGGTTCGCCACCCCGATGCTCTTCGCGGTCGGTCTCGTCTCGCAGTTCACCATCGGCGGTCTCTCAGGCGTCATGCATGCGTCGCCCCCCGTCGATTCCCAGCACAACGACTCGTATTTCGTGATCGCCCACTTCCACTACGTGCTCTTCGGCGGCTCGATCTTTGGCCTGCTCGCCGCCATCTACTACTGGTTCCCGAAATTCACGGGCCGGATGATGGACGAGCGGATCGGCAAGATCAACTTCTGGATGATCTTCGTCGGTTTCAACGCCACCTTCTTCCCGATGCACTTCCTCGGGCTCGAAGGCATGCCCCGCCGCTACTACAGCTACGGTGAAGGCAGCGGCTGGTGGTTCTGGAACGTCGTCGTCTCGCTCGGGGCTTTCCTCCTCGCTGCCGGGGTCCTCGTCTTCCTGTACAACGTCGCGCGCAGCCTGCAGCATGGCAAGATTGCCGGTCCCAATCCGTGGGATGCCGCGACCCTCGAGTGGTCGATCTCGTCGCCGCCGCCGGTCTACAACTTCCTTCATGTGCCGGAGGTCCATCACCGCGACCCGATCTGGGCCGAGAAATACGGCATTCATGAAGACGACACCGAAGTTGAGGTGACCATCGCGGGCCAGGAGACCGGTCGGTTCGATGTGCCGGATGATTCCGAAGCCGTCTACCGCGACGCCGATGCCCACTACGCGTCGGTGATGCAGCCGGAGCCGTACCGGGCCGATCACGGTGTCCACCTGCCGAACCCCTCGATCTACCCGGTGATCGCGGCAATCGGCCTGATCACCTTCGCGCTCGGCTTCCTCTTCCACGGTCCGACCATACCGGTTGTCGGCTGGGATGTGTCGACGGTTTCGATCGTTGGCCTGGTGATCCTGCTTTGGGGCACCTATGGCTGGTCATTCGAGCCGGCAGGCTAAGGTGAGTGCGGCGGACCCCCGCCGCCGGATGACTTCGCGGCTCCCGGTCGTTGCCTGGGACTGAAAGGGTGAAGATGGCACAGGTACTCGACGCACCACACGCACATGCCGCCGCAGCCGGGCATGTGGATGGGCACGGTCACGGGCACGAGGAGCATCCAACCTCAACCGGGATCAACCACCGCAAACTGCTGATGTGGCTCTTCCTGGCTTCGGACTGCATGTTCTTCGGCGCCCTGATCGCGACGTACATGATCTACCGGGGACGGGCCGAGAAGCTGGGTGAGGCGGGCGCCGGGGCTGGACCCTACCCGCACGAACTGCTGGATATTCCGTACACGTCCGTCTCGGCATTCGTGCTGCTGATGAGTTCGCTCACGATGGTGCTTGCCCTGGCCGGCCTCCAGCGAGGCGATCTGCGCGCGTCGCGTGTCTGGATCCTCGCCACCGCCGCCCTTGGCACGATCTTCCTCGGCGGCCAGTACTTCGAGTTCACCGAGTTCTATCACGAAGGTCTCGGCTTCACGACCAACATGTTCGGCACCACCTTCTTCACCCTCACCGGGTTCCACGGCGCCCACGTTACCATCGGGGTCATCTGGCTGCTCACGCTGCTCTTCGTCTCGCTTCGCGGCGGGCTCAAGCAGGAAGACTCGCTCGATCTCGAAATCGCCGGTCTCTACTGGCACTTCGTCGATATCGTCTGGATCGTCATCTTCACGCTCGTCTACCTCATCCCGTACCGGGATGACGTCCACAGCGAAGCGGCGGAACACGCCGTCAGGATTGTTGGCGCCGCCCAGACGCTCGTGCTGCGATTCTTCTAACGCCGGATACCCACTGGGAGACAGGAGCATCCGTATGGCAACCTACATCGAGCCAACCCACGCCACGCTGGAGGAGCCCGAACACCACGAGCATCCAACCGAGGCGAAATACATCCAGATCGCCATCATCCTCACGATCATCACCGTCGTCGAGGTGGCGATCTACTACCTCGAGTCCATGGAGTCCATCCTCGTGCCGACCCTGATCGTGTTGTCCACGATCAAGTTCATCACGGTCGTCGGGTACTTCATGCACCTGAAGTTCGATGACAAGCGACTTGCCTGGATCTTCGCGGGAGGCATGGCGCTTGCCCTCGCGATCTACATCGGCACCTGGGCTACCATGCACTACCACCAGATCACGACCTATGTCAGCGACATGATCTAGTCGCAATCCCGGCCTTCGCGCCGATCGCCCCGTGTGACCGGTTTCGCCAGTGGCGGCCGGTCACACGCATTTCCGGTGCGGGGAACCAGCCCCGCCCACCCAGCCAGGTCCATACATGCAGCCCTTCGTCCTCGCCCCACTCGCGCATGCCGGCGGCCTCGAGCCCACCGGCCCGCTCTATACCCACTGGATCCTCGACCCGGTTGTTGCCGCCGGCGCGATCGCGATCACCGCGCTCTATCTCGCCTGGGTTGGCCCACTCAATCGTCGCCGTCCCGGCGCGGAGAATCGCCCGGTCACCGGCGCCCAGATCCGCTGGTTCCTGTTCGGCTCCATCCTGATGCTGGTCGCACTTGGGCCCCCCCTCGACGACTGGTCGCACTTCTTCTTCGTCAGCGCCCACATGACCCAGCATCTGTTGCTGATGTTCGCGGTGGTTCCCTGCTGGCTGAAGGGCATACCCGCCTGGGTCTACCAGCCGATCGTGCGCCGGCCCCGTCTCCGCTGGCTTCTGACGTGGGTGCCGCGCGCGGTGCCATCCTTCCTGATTGTCACCATGATCATGGCGCTCTGGCACGTCCCGCTGCTGTACGATGCCACGCTCTCCAGCGAACCGCTGCATGCGTTGCAGCACGCATTCTTCCTGCTGGCCGGGTTCCTCTTCTACTGGCCGCTGATGAGTCCTGTCCCGGAATCGCCCCAGCTCTCGCCGCCGGTGAAATGTCTCTACCTCTTCCTGCAAACACTGCCTGCCGGCGTCATCGGCGCCCTCATCACCTACGCCGCGCCCGGCCTCTATCCCCACTACGAACAGGCCAGCGTCCGGCCGTGGGGGATCAGCCTGCAGAACGACCAGGAGCTCGCAGGGCTTATTATGTGGGTCGGCATGAATGCGATCTTCCTGACGATGATCACCGTCATCTTCCTCGGTTGGGCCACCCGGGAAGAGCGCGCCGATTACGAGGCCCTGCGCGAGGAGGGGAGGTCTCGCCGCCAGCGGGAGCGAGGTCCGGCGCCGGAAAACGGGGCGGTGACCACGCAACCCTGACCGGGGCTCCCACCGAACGGTGATCAATGAATCGAGGGACTCATGGCGGATCCATCCCACCCCCTCTCACCCGCCGATCGCGCCCTGAAACGACTCGAAGTCGAACGCAAGCGTGAAGCCGATGGCCAGAGCGCCGCCTGGGCCTTTCTTTGGACCCTGTTCCTCTTCAAGCTGGCGACCGTCGGCATCATCATATACGCGGCGTCGGGATCGGGCGAAAGCCTGGTCATGACGGTCGCGACCACCTGGTACTGGCTCATCATTCCGGCCCTGGCCCTGGCAGGTCCGTTGCTGGTACGGTGGCGAATGATCAGGTTGCGGCGCAAACGCGAGCAACTCCGGGCGTCGGAATGGAATGTCGGCACCGTGATGATCGGCGAAACGATCCTGCCCGACGCCGAACTCCGGCACGATCGCTGAATCGGGTGGACAATCTCGCCACAGGCGGCGAAACTGGATGCTATCGGGAATCCGGAACGGGGGAGTGCGCGAGGCAACCATGGGTGGCAGTTTGAAGCAAAAATGGATCGATCCGCTGATCATTCCATTGGGCGTGGTGGTGGTGACGCTTGGCATCATCGCGCTCATGGGCGAGTCGCTGCTGGCGCTGTTCCAGCCAGGCGATACCAAGGACCGGCTCGACCGGCCGGAACTCTGGTGGGCGCTCGGGTTGGCGGTGGCCATCATCGGCCTTTGCGGATTCATCGCCACTCGACCGAAGGGCACCACCGGTCCGCTCGAGAAGGAGGTCGTGATCGGCGACCAGCCATTCTTCGAGGAGGCGCTGGCGCCGGTCCACGAGCGCGCTCGCACCGGTGCGCCCGGTACGGTGTCCGACATTGGACCCGGCTACACGCTGTACGCGCAGAGCGGCGCCCTCGCGGAAGTGATCGGGACCCTGCCCGGCGGCCAGGATGTGGGCAAGTACTTCTCCGGCTACCTCTACAGCAAGGGGTTGTTCGGCGCCAGCCCCGAACTCTGGATTCCGTTCGAGGCGGTCATGTCCGTCTACCCTGAGACCCATTCCGCCTTCCTCGCCATCAAGGGCGACGAAACCGAGCACTTCGGCTGGAATGTTCCACCCGAAAACGTCCGTCGCGGACCCGCCCGCGGCACCCCCAGCCTGTAGCGACGATAACCCCGAACCTCGCACACGGGCCGGATCATGACGATCCGGCCCGTGTGTGTCGATTGCCTTGGCTGCCTGGGATTCGTACCGATGTCCGGGGCCACCGGAAGACGTTATCCGGGCCCGGCGCTTTCACCCGGCGGTGTCCAGGCACTGGGCATATCCGTCCGGAAGTCGAGGAGGGTAACCTCTTCGGGGTGGATGGCGATCCGGATCCACCGCGCGAATCGCTGCCTGCCGAGGGCCAGGAACTGCTCGCTCCCGGCTTCGCCCAGATACCGCCGTGCCATTGCCGCATATTCGGGGAAGAACCCCTCCACCTCAGTGACATCAGCGGCGCCGCGGATTGTGAGGACCTGGTAGGGCCACTCGTCGCGATCGATGGCGAGCGCCACCGCCGGGCGGTCGGCCAGCACCCGCATCTTGGGCGAGTTCGGCGGGGCGCCCATGAGGATGCCCTCGCCGGTCCAGTGGAACCACATTGGCACCACGCGGGGCGTGCCATCGTGCCAGGTGTAGGCGAGGCGGGCCGGAATCGTGGACTGGAGCAACTCCTGCACTACCGGGTTGGACTGCAGGATGGTTCGGGCATTGTGTGCGGACATGGTGTTTCCTCTCCGTGGCTGAGAACTGATTGGACTGCGTCCCTCCCACAGTCGCCGTCAGGAGACGGTGAAGACCTGGACCATGCCCATCAGGGCGTGGGGTGCTCCGGTCGCCTGGTCGGAGACGAAGCACGCGACGCCGTAGGTGCCAGGGGGTAGATCGACCTCGATCCAGGTGGTCTGTCCGGATGAGAAGATCACCGAGGTGTAAACATCGTGAACATCATCAGGACCGAGGGCGCTCACCGCCGGTGTCCCGGTAAAGGTCGTGTCGATGAACTCCATCACCTGGTCGAAGGTCGTCCCGTCCGGGAGTCCCGCGAGACCCAGGAAATGCGGCTGGGCTCCGATGTTGGTCAGTTGCCAAATCTGCGGACCCGCGGCCAGGGTGTCCGGCATGGTGAAGCTGTATTCCGACATCTGAACCGGGATTGCACCCGCAATCTCCTCAGTCGCGGGCATCTCCCCCGTCACCTTCAGCTTCGTCGCGGTGTCGGTGGGCTGGACGGCAGCGTCGGCGGTGCGGTCGACATCGATCCACCAGTCGCCGGCCGCCAGTTCGATCACGACCGCGTCCGTCTGGTCGCCGACGGCATTTGGTCCCCCTGCGAAGGTCGCGTCGTACAGCCATGTGGGGACATCCGCCCCGAGGATGCCGTCGAGCGCGTCCTGGTCGCTCATGCCGGCCGGTGTGGCAAGAAAGAGGACCTGAATGTCCTGGTCGGACGTCTGGTTCTCCAGCGTGACGAGGTACCG
>CAZSUN010000084.1:12380-17216 GCA_964610045.1 uncultured Sphaerobacteraceae bacterium | reverse complement strand
GCCCTCCCGGATCGCGGGGCCAGGCCGTGGTAGGGCAAGGACCGACACGCGGTCGGTCCCTACGAACGGCCGATGGGCGGAGTCCGCCCCCTCTTGACATGCGGGTGAAGGGTGCATGGCGGCAAGTCGTGTGCTCCGACACATTGCCTTCGGATCAGCAACCTCCTCCTGTCATTTCGAGGCAAAACCGAGAAATCTCCCACCGCAGGCGGTATTGGTCTGACCGGAATACCGGCTTCGCCGGGGGATTCCTCGCTGCGCTCGGAATGACGCGGGTGGGGGTTGAGTTCGGACTCCGTCGGACCCAATGGGCGGCAGGTCGGGCCCTGCGTGGGCGGCGGTGTGTGACGACATGCGACCCCGGTCGTTCGTAGGGACCGACCGCGTGTCGGTCCTTTCACCCTGCGCCGTGTGGCTGTCCTTTCTCTCTCCGTCCGGTCGTCTTGACATTGGGCATCCCGCCCAATAGTATGGGCACAATCGCAAATCCGAGATTTCAGATTCCGAATCTACATCGGGGTCGCATGCCATGGACGCCATCGAACGCGCCGATCTCGCCGATCAGGTCTATCAGCGATTGCGCGACGACATCCTGCGGGGACGATTCACCAACGACGAGCGCCTGCACGTCGGGCGGCTCGCCGAGCGCTTCGGCGTCTCCCCCACCCCCGTCAAAACCGCCATCGCCCGGCTCACCAGCGAGGGCCTCATCGCCCAGGGCAGCCGCGGCGGCGCGTTCGTCACCAGCCTCACCGAAACCGACATCGATGAACTCGCCGAAGTGCGCGCCATGATCGAACACTACGCCGCCGACCGCGCCATCGACCTCGCCACTGACGAGGACATCGACCGGCTCGAACACCTCTCACACTCGTTGCTGAACCACATTCACGACGACGGGAGCGTCGACTACGACCAATTCGCCGACGACGACATGGCATTCCACGCGACCCTCATCGGCATCGCCGGCAACCATCACATCTCCCGGCTCTATTCCTCGCTCCACGTCTACTCGGTGGTCCGGCGCGCGCACTTCATCGAACACGGCCTGGGCTTCTCGGCGCAGCGGCCGCTGACGCCCTACGCACACGTGCACGACGAACACATCGCCATCGTCGCCGCCCTCCGGGAGCGCGACCGGATTGCCCTCCGCGCGGCGATCACCACCCACCTCGACATCGTCCAGGACTTCGCAAAACGCGTCCTGGCCACCGCCGGCACGCTCGAATCCACCAGCCACTGACCAACCAGAGAGGAGGCCAGCACCAGCCACACGGGACATCCGCGTTCCAAACCACCTGATCGAGGAGATGTCTTCCCACATGACGCACCGAACACTCAACCGCCGCAATCTCCTGGCCGGCAGCGGAATCGCTGTCTCCGCCCTGACCCTTGGCCGCCCTTCTTCGACCTACGCGATGCCCCAGGTCGCCCGCTCGTTGCGGCGCGCCCAGGGCGATCCGGTCACGCTCCAGTTCGCCCACATGAACTCGTGGAACGCGGAGTGGACCGCCGATCTCGACACGATGGTGGCCGACTGGAATGCCGCCAACGCCGACATCCAGGTCGAGGTCGTGAAGTGGACCTGGGACACCTACTTCGCCACGATGACCGCCGCGATCGGGGCGGGTGAATCCCCCGACGTGATGAACATCGGCTGGGGCGAGGTCGTCCTGATCGGCCGCCAGCACCTGCTCGACCTCGCGCCGCTCGTCTCCGCCGAGACGATCGCCAGCTTCAACGAGGCGTCGTTCCGCTCCTGTAAGTACGGTGACGCGATCTATGGTCTGCCGGTCTTCGAGCAGATGAACCAGGTACTCTACTACCGGGACGACTTCGCCCAGGAAGCCGGCGTCACCTTCGACGGCGATACCCTGACCTGGGAAGGCCTGGTCGACGCAGCCACCGCCATGCAGGCCGAAGGCCGATCGGGACTCGGCGTCTCGGCACGGGGTCGCGGCATCGTCGAGCCCTTCGCGCCGATCCAGTATCAAAACGGGAGCCGGATGGTGGTCCAGGACGGCGACGCCTGGGTCCCCACCTTCGACTCCGAAGAATCCCGCGCGGCCGGCCAGTACTTCGTCGATCTCTGGACGACGAACGGCGTGGTCAATGCGAACAACCTCGAAAAGGGCTACACCGAACTCGTCAACGATCTCGGGCTCGGGACGACGGCGATGTTCCACGGGGTGACCCAGAACTACTTCGCCCTCGTCCAGACCTATCCCGACCTCGCCGAGGTCATCAAGATCGCCCCGCCGCAGACGAACACGGCCACATCGACCATTGGCGGCGCCTTCTCGATGTCGGTCTTCAAGTACACCGAGCACCAGGAAGCCGCCGTCAAGTTCGTGGAATGGGCCACCGCCGCCGACCAGTTGACCAACTACTGGCTGCCGAAGGGTCAGGTGCTCTCGCCGAACCCGAGCGTGGCGTCACCCGGCATGCCGGACGAGATCGCCGCCCGCATGGCGGAGTACCAGGCCGTCCAGGATGTCTTCCCGTTCGCGACCCAATGGGAAACCGTCCGCGAGAAGGTGCTCTCGCCGCGGCTCGCCCAGCTCGTCAGCGGGCAGGGCGATTTCGACAGCATCTGGGCCGACATCCAGTCCGAGGCCGAGATGACGCTTCGCAACAGCGAGTAGCTCACTATCGCGACCGGTCCGGGGAACCCAGCCTCCGGGTTCCCCGGACCGGCAACCTGAGGCGGCGGTGCTCTCCCCCGGGGCTCACAGGAGAGAAGTCGACACGCGTAGGGGCGGACCTGCCGCGACCATGGTCGGCACCTGACCAACACGAATCTGGTCGCGGCTGTCGTCCGCCCTGGATTGCATCGGAACGTCGGGCGGACAACAGCCGCCTGCACGCCTGGTTGGCAAGGTATCTCCTGCGACGGCGGCAGGTCCGCCCCTACGGATGGCGTGATCTCTTTGATGAACCGTCGTACCTCCCCTCTGAGCGGGTCGGAGGAGAGAACCGTCGCTCAACATGACGGTATGGGAATGAGGTCGGTAAAGATGAAGCGCGCATACCAGGAACCCCTGACATGACCGCGACCCAGTCCGGCACGATCGTCACCAGCCCGCCCCGCGCGACATCGATGGCAGTTCGCAATCGCCTGTTCGTGCTGGCCTGCCTGTTGCCGGCCAGCATCGCGCTGGTCGCGATCATCGCCTATCCGCTGGTCTACGGGCTCTATCTCAGCCTGACCGATGCGAATCCCCTCACCCTGAAAAGCAACTACATCGGACTCGAAAACTACCGGTTCCTGCTCGAAGACGATGTCTACCTGGGAAGCCTGCGCCGCACCATCACCTTCACGATCGCGATCGTGGCGATCGAGTTCCCGCTGGCGCTGATCCTCGCCCTGATGCTGAACGAACCACTCCGGGGCCGCGCCATCTATCGCTCGCTGCTGCTCATCCCGTGGGTGATGCCAAATGTGGTCGCAGCCGTCATCTGGAAGTGGATCTACTCACCCGATTTCGGGTTGCTCAACTACGGCCTGAAGGAACTCGGCATCATCGACAGCTACATGAACTTCCTGAGCGACCCCGGACGCGCCCTGCCATCGGTCATTGCGGTCGGCGTCTGGAAAGGCATCCCCTTCTCGACCGTGGTCCTGCTGGCCGGATTGCAGGCGGTCCCCCACGACGTGATGGAGGCGTCCACGGTCGACGGCGCGAACGCCTGGCAGCGGTTTCGCGATGTCACCGTCCCCGCCCTGCTGCCGATTGCCGTCGTCGTGCTGGTATTGCGCACCGTCTGGACGTTCAACTCGTTCGACCTGGTCTACGTCCTGACCGGCGGCGGTCCCGGCTGGGCAACCCAACTGCTGTCGATTTACGTCTACCTGTCCTCATTCCAGTACCAGCAACTCGGGTACGGCGCGGCCATGGCGGTGACCATGCTGTTCGTGCTGGCGATCCCGGTCGCGATCTTCGTGCGGCGCACCCTGAAGGATGAAGCATGAGCAGCCTGCATCTTTCACTCGGCACCCGCCGCCAGCGGCGACGCATCCTCAAGTCGACCATCCTGCACCTGGTGCTCAGCATCTCGACCCTGCTGATCGTCACGCCGTTCCTGTGGCTGTTCGCCACTTCGATCAAGAACGTCGACGAGATCTTCACCAGGGTCCCGCGCTTCATCCCGGACGATCCCACGCTGGAGAACTACCGGTACATCTTCCAGGAGACCCCAATCCCCCGGTATTTCCTGAACAGCCTGATCATCGCCAGTTCCACGGCGGTCATCGGCACGATCCTGACCTGCCTGGCGGCCTATGCCCTTTCGCGCTTCAAGTTCCGGGGCAAGGTCAGTTTCATGACCATGCTGCTGGTGACCCAGATGTTCCCGGCCGCGCTGTTCCTGGCTCCGCTCTACATCGTGCTCCGCAACTATCACCTGATCAACACGCCCTGGGCCCTGATCCTGTCCTACAGCACCTTCGTCATCCCGTTCTGCACCTGGATGCTGAAGGGGTATTTCGACGGCATCCCGATCGACCTCGAGGAATCGGCGATGGTCGATGGCGCAACCCGGCTCACCGCGATGCGGACGATCCTGCTGCCGCTGGCCGCGCCCGGCCTGGCGACAGCGGTGCTCTTCGCCTTCCTGCTCGGGTGGCAGGAATTCATGTTCGCCATTGCCTACGTGCAGTCGGACGACCTGCGGACCCTGCCAGTCGGCATCGCCCTGATGCAATCGACCTACGGCGTGGCCTACGGCTACCTGATGGCGGCGGCGGTCGTCGTCACCATCCCCATCATTGTCCTGTTCGCGTTCCTGCAACGGTTCCTGATTCGCGGCCTGACGGCAGGCGCCGTCAAGGGGTAG
>CAZSUN010000084.1:5560-12280 GCA_964610045.1 uncultured Sphaerobacteraceae bacterium | reverse complement strand
CGCATGTCTTCATTCGGAACAGCCTCGGCCGCGATTTTTCGCGGCACCGAGCGAGGCTTCGATGTCATCGAGAACGATGTCCCCGATCCCGGACCGGGCCAAACGCTCCTGAAGGTGGAACTGACCGGCATCTGCGGCACAGACGCTCACATCGTCGATGTCGGCGCCGCTTCGCCCATGGCCCTCGGCCACGAGATCAGCGGCCGCATCGTGGCGATGGGCGATGGCGTCAGCCAGGACGTCACCGGCCGCCCGATCGCCGAGGGAGACCTGATCGTGCCGCATCCGGGCACGGCCAGCGGCGCCTACGGCTTCCGTTCCGATGCGCTGAACGGACCGCCCCACTTCACGGGCGGCTTCGGGCAATACCTCTCGCTCTGCTACCCGAACTCCTCCCTGTTCAAGGTCGAGGCCGACCCGCACATCGCGGTGTTGCTCGAACCGCTCTCGGTCGCGCTGCACGCGGTCGACCGCGCGCACGTGCGGCTGGGAGATACCGTGGTGGTGCAGGGCACCGGCGCGATCGGCTTGTTCGCCATCTTCCTGGCGAAGCGGGCGGGCGCGATCAAGGTGATCGCCGTCGGCGGTCCGGCCGGTCGGCTGGAAGTCGCCGCCGACCTCGGGGCGGATGTCCTGATCGACATCGCCGAGCATCCGGACGGTGCCGAACGCATCGCCCTGGTGCATTCGCACACGCCGGGCGGGCGCGGCGCCGATGTCACGATCGAGTGCGCCGGGGCGAAACCCGCCGTCGCCGAGGGGCTGGACTACACCCGCAAGAGCGGCACCTTCTGCGAAGTCGGGCACTTCATTGATACCGGCGAGATCACGATCAACCCGAACCGCCACCTGGTGCTGAAGGACATCAACCTCGTCGCGCCGTACGGCAGCAACAACGAGCACTTCACCCGCAGCCGGGCGATCCTGGAAACCGACGGGCATCGCCTCGACGCCGTGGTCTCGCACCGCATCCCGCTCTCGCGGCTGGACGACGCTTTCGCGGCCCTGCTCGGCCGCTACCACCTCGACGGCCGCGACGCCGTCAAGATCGCCGTCGACCCCTGGTCTGCCTGACCGCAAAGCGTCCCGTGGATTCTCGCCGAGTCCACGGGACGTCCAGTGCCCCTGTCTCGCACGCACCACATCTGTCACTCCGAGGCGAAGCCGAGGAATCTGATGCCCGGACCGTTGCCTCTGGACCAGATTCCTCGCTGCGCTCGGAATGACAATGGGTTAGGATCAGGTTACGTCCTTCACACGCTTGCCGTGCGCGAAATGCTGCTCGCTCTGGACGCTGCCATCGGCGTTGTACCGGGTCCACGATCCATGCTTCCGCGCATCGTCGTCGAAGTGGCCAACCTGCCACAGGAAGCCTTCCTTTTTGTTGAAAATCCAGCGGCCTTGCATCACCCCGTCGATCGACTGGCCCTGTGCCTTGATCGTGCCGTCCTCGAAAAAGTAGGTCAGGGTGCCGCCGTCCCGCTCGGAGACGGCCTGGCCATTCGCGTATCGTTCGGTACCGGTCTTCATTCAGCGTCCTTGTCGATCTCACACCGTTTCGTGTGGATGAACCCTCGATCACGAGGGGCATCGAGCGCTATGGGGACGGGAAGGCATCGGCGAGAGCGCCGGGCACCCACAGCGAGGCCACATCCTCACCGGCCGCGTCGCGTCGCTGGAGATCGCGCAGGAAATCCAGGAACCCGACAGCAGGACGCCACCCCAGCACAGACGCAGCTTCCGAAAGGTCGTGCTGCTCCACCCTCACCGGGAGTGGCAGGTCGTATTTCGCGATGAGATCGATCGCGCCAGGGACCTGCGCTTCCAGCCAGGCCGGTCCCCGAGCCGGAAAATCGGCCAGCACGTCGTCCGGGATGCCGTGCGCGGTGTGGACGATCGTCCGGAACAGCCCGAACCGCTGGTCGATCGCCCCCTGGAGCGCCGCCACCGTGGCCGTGGCCACATCGATCCTGTCCACTCCGTTACGCAGCAGGCGCGGCCCGTAGACGAGGTAGGGCGATGGCACGAACTCGTGGTACCTCAGCATCGCGATCGACGCGCCGGTGATCTCGTGATACGTCCGGCACATCTCCTCGCCGAGCACCTTGGTCAGGCCGTAGACGCTGCCCCAGCCGTAGGCCATCGACGAGGCGTAGACCACCGCCTGGATTCCGGCGGCGCGACAGGCTTCGAAGACGTTGAACGTGCCGTCGATGTTGACCGCGAAAATCGTCGCGTCGCTGACGGGCGGCCGGTGCGCGCTGTGCCACGCCGCCAGGTGGATCACCGCGTCCGCGCCCGCAACCGCCTGCTGCACGTCGGTCACGGTGCGCGTATCGCAGCGGACGAACTCCCCGAGCGCGAGCACGTCTGCCGGAGGTGGAGCCATATCCGCCAGCCGCAGGCGGAATCCGGCCGCCGCCGCAACACGGGCGACTGCCTGGCCGCCGTTGCCACCGGCCCCGGTGATGGTGACGAGTGAGGTCATGACCGAAACTCCCCTCGGGATAAGGACATCATCGGACATTCGGTCGGTTTGTCGGTAACCTGCGCCGCGATGGCGCCGTCCGCGAATGACCCCCGGAACGATGCCACCGTGGCCCCAGGAAATCACCTGCCCATTGGCATGGTGATCCCAACCGTGGTGCCCGCCGTATCGTTCGGTTTCGTCCAGTGCTGCTAGCGTTCGCCGGTCCAGCCGAGGCGGGCCGAGATATCGTTCGCCGCCGTCCGGACGAGACTGGTGAGGTGTTCCAGCTGGCCATCGGCGTCGAATTCGGCGCGGGGACCGGAGATGCTGACCGCCGCCTCGACCTCGCCCTTGCCATTCCGGATCGGGGCGGCGATACAGAGGACGCCCACGTTCGATTCTTCGTTGTCGATCGCGTAGCCGCGCTCGGCAGTGACGAGCAGTTCTTCCCGCAGGTCATCCGAATCGGTGATCGTGGTCGGCGTGACAGCCGGATGCGGCCGGCCAAGGTAGGTTTCCCGCTCGTCGTTCGAAAGCGCCGCCAGCAGCACCTTGCCCAAACCGGAGACGTGGGCATCCTCGCGCTTGCCGATCATCGCCCAGAAGCGGACCGGGCGATCGGGCGCGACCACCTCGATGTGGACCACCTGCCAGTCGTGCAGGATGCCGAGATTGGCCGTTTGGCCGGTGGCGTCGGCAAGGGTACGCATGATCGGGCGGGCTTCCGCCTCCAGCGAGGTGCTGAGCAGGAAGACGCTGCCGACTTCGAGCGTACGCACGCCAAGCCGGTACCGCTCGGCCCCCTCGATCCGCTCCACGTACCCGCGCTCGCCGAGCACGGAGAGGAGGCGAACCACGGTCGGCTTCGGCAGGTTGGTGCGCTCACCGATCTGCCCGATGGTGAGTTCGGGTTCAGCGACCGTGAACGCTTCGAGGATATCGAGCCCACGATCGAGGGCGCGAATCTGGTAGGTGGCACGATCGCCGCTCGGTTCCCGCCCTGTCGTCGCCATCCGCCATCCTCCGGCACCACATCGTCGTTCCGAGCGCCTGTTTGTCATTCCGAGCGAAGCGAGGAATTTGTTCTTCACCCGCAGTCTACCGGGCCGACACACCCTCGCTACGCTCGGGCGGATCGGCCCCTACGACACCCGGTACCGTGCGATCGCCTCCCGGTCCAGGTCCACCCCAAGCCCCGGTTTATCGATCCGTCGCGTGATTCCGGCCTCAACCGGCAGCGGCTCCTGCACGATGTCGCCAACGTAAAAGAACCGGCTGATGATGTCGCACGGTACCACGTCCGGCCTGATTCCCGGGTGGGCGGTGGCCAGATGGATCATCGCCGCCTGCGCGATCCCCAACTCCAGATTGCTCCCGATCGTACACGCCAGTTTCGCCGCCTGGGCAACCGTCGCCACCGCCGCGCCCTCGGCAATCCCGCCGCCCATCCCGACGTAAATGGAGAACACGTCCGCCGCTTCGTGCGCGATCAGGCCGAGCGCGTCCTGCGCCGTCGAGACGCTCTCGTCGGCCACCACCGGCATCGTCGTCCGGGACCGCACCCTCGCCAGCCAGCGCACATCACCCTCCGGCACCGGCTGTTCGACGAAGGCGATCCCCTCCGCTTCCAGCGCGGGCAGCACCTGCACCGCCTGGGCCGGACTCCAGCCGCCATTGGCGTCGACCCCGAGCAGGATCTCCGGCCCGACCGCCGCCCGCACCTGCCGCACCCGCTCGATGTCGGTCGCCGGGTCGATCCCGACCTTCACCTTCATCGCGGTGAACCCCTGCTCCACCGCCCAGGCGGCGAGGGCGGCGGCCTTCGGCGGTTCCAGCCCGGAGACCGAATACTTGGTGCGGATGGTGTCCCGCACCGCGCCGCCGAGCAAGGCATGCACCGGCAACCCCGTCGCCTTCCCGGCGATGTCCCAGAGGGCGATTTCGATCCCGGCTTTGGTGAACGGGTTGTTGGCCAGCGCCCGGTTCATCGCCGCCACCAGCCGCAGGCGGTCGAGCGGATCCTCACCGACCAGGAGGGGCGACAGCAGGCGATCGATGAAATGTGCCGCCGAGACCTGGTCCTCGCCACTCCACAGCGGCGTGCAGGAGACCTCGCCGAGCCCGATGATCCCCTCGTCGGTGTGCACCTCCACGATCAGGAACGGCGACTCGGCATGCCGCCCGCGCCCGCCGACCGTGACCTTGTCCGGCTGGATCGGCACGGTGATCGGCGTGGTCACGATCCGCGTGATCTTCACAACCGGCCCTCCAGATCCACGGTGAGATCCATCCGCCGTCCATCCGTACGGGCGGACCTGCCGCGACCCACAATGGCACCTGACCAACACGCACCTTGTCGCGGCTGATGTCCGCCCTCACAACACCGTGCTTTGGGCGGACAACAGCCGCCTGCGCTTCGATGGGGAACCATGCCGTGTGCGACCGGCGGCAGGTCCGCCCCTACGACGTTGCGGCAGCGATCCGTCACGCCTGCACCCCAATCGCCCGGCGTTCGCCCGGCACGAGATCGCGCACCGTCACCGCCGTATAGGACCGGCCCCAGATGGTTTGGGTCGATGCCGTTACCCCATCGCCGGACACCGACGCCTCGCCCGGCGCCAGCAGCACCACCGATGGCGCCGCGCGGCCGGCAGCGACCTCGAAGCCGCCTGCGGTTGCCACGATCGAAACGTCACGGCGGGCATCGGTGAACTCGACCCATTCATCCGCCGACACGATCGGGATGCCGCCCTCCCGCGCCGTCTTCCAGTTGCTCTCGATCAGGGGCCGCGAGTAGGTCGCGAAGCTGACCGGGTGCGAGTTGATGACGGTGGGCGTGTGGTAGTGCGAGATCGACCGGTTGATGATGCCGTTCGTGAAATCGCGCGCCCGGGAATACAGCCACCGCTCGCTGAACCCGTGGGCATCGCTGACGAGGATCTCCTCGGTCCAGTGCGAGGCGATTTGGAGGTGGTCGATGATCGTGCCATCGACATCGACGAAGCGGTTGAGCCGCCCGGAACCGGTCAGGTACCCGGAAAGGATCACCCCCATCGCGAAGTAGTTGGCTTCGCCACGAATGCCGAGTTCGGCGTGCAGGTAGGCGAGGTCCATGTACCCCACCCAACGAATCGCATGGTTGCGGATGGTGTTCACCGGTCGCCCGAACTGCTCCTTGTGGCGCGCGACATTCTCGCGCACCATCGGCGGCACCCAGAACCGCTGCGATTCGTCGGTGCCGGGACGACCCTCGACATCGATCCGTGTCGAAGGGTGGACCGAAAAGACATGCCCCTCGGCTTCCCACCGGTCCATGTGGGCGGTGGTCAGCTTCGTTTCGTCCACCACGTAGAAGGTGCAGTGCGCGTCGTACTCGCGCAGCACCCCGGTCATCACCTCGAACTGGTCGAGTGTCGACCAGTCGTCGTCACTGGTCTGCACCAGCACGCTCCGCTGGGCGGCATCCGGGTAGTACCAGAGGCGCGGCTGCGGGATCATCGATTCGACGGCCCGCCCAAGGACAGCCGTCAGGATGTCGGCCTGGGGGATCGTCGCCTGGCGGGGATCGAGTTGCCCCCGGAACAGATCGCTGGGGCGGGTGATGCGGTCGAAAATCTCGTTCGGCATGTCGGCCAGGTCGGGATCGCCGTGGCGGAGCCGCGCGACCGACTTCGCAAGATCGAAGGAGAAGGCGACCACCTCCCCCTGCCCCACCCGCAAATGCCAGATTGCGGCATGGTGGCCGAATGGATCGGCGGGATTGGCCACCGTCCCGAGCACGGTCGCGTCGGACTCTGGTCCTGCGCTCCAACGGACCGCCGGAATGATGATCTGGACCGGATCGAGCGGCAGCCCGGCCAGCAGGGCGGAATCCGGGAACGAGAGCACCCCGTCCGTCACCTGCTGGTAACCCGGCACCAGCCCCAACCGCTTGCCGAGGTTGCTGTCCGGATGCAGCACCACCAGGCGGCCGCCCCGGCTCACCCAGGCAACGATCTCTTCGGCAAGATCGAGCGGCAACTGAACGCGCGGCAACACAAGCCCCGGCGGATCAGCCACCAGACGCTCGCCAAGCTGTTCGAGGTCGACCTCCTCGATACCGGCGAATCCCTCCACCGCGAGGATTTCTCGCAGATACCGGCTGAACCGCGCCGTTGGGTCCCCAGGGGCATGAACGAGAATCACGACCTTCCTCCGCCTCGCATCGTTCGTAGGGACCGACCGCGTGTCGGTCCGTTTCCATCACCCTC
>CAZSUN010000084.1:0-5460 GCA_964610045.1 uncultured Sphaerobacteraceae bacterium | reverse complement strand
CGCCTCGCATCGTTCGTAGGGACCGACCGCGTGTCGGTCCGTTTCCATCACCCTCCGCCGGGTTCGCATCGTTCGTTTGTAGGGACCGACTCCATGCCGGTCCGTTTTCAGGCCCCTGGCCGTCCCCGAGGATCAACATCCAGGTCGCCCCGTTCGTTTGTAGGGGTCGACCCTGTTCCGGGACTGGACGCCACCCGTTCGTTCGTAGGGACCGACCGCGTGTCGGTCCGCTCCCGAATCAACCGGTCCGTTCCCCAACCATGCCACCTGGCGTTCCCTTACCACTCCCGCGAATCCGGGACATCCACCCAGGCGCCATCCTGCGCCGCGGATTCCATCGCCAGAATGCACGGCAGGGTCATGTCCAGCGCGGCGTGGATGTCGATCGGCATCCTGCCGCCGTCGCGCAGCGCCGCGCAGAAATCGCGCAGCAACCAATACTCCGAGGTGCCGTGACCGACCTCCGGAGCGTCGACCGCCAGCCTGTCCGGGATGACCTCCGCCGCCAGGTCCGTCAGCGGGTGCCAGGTGGCCGGACCGCTCACCCCGGAGGGCTCGTGCGTGTCCTGCAACCAGATCCTGGCCACATCGGAGGCCGATTGGGCCGACTCGTAGCTGCCCTTCGTACCCTGGATCACGAATGCCGTGGTCGAAACATGCGGCCGCGGCGAGATCGTATCGACCCGCGTCCGGAACATGGCCCCCGAGACCGTCTCCATCTCCAGCAGGTGCATGGTTTGCACCGGCACATCCGGAAGCACGATCCCGGCCGGCATGGCGATCGCCCGTACCCGCGCCACCCGGTCTCCCGTGATCGCCAGCAGCGGGCCGATCCCATGCGTGCCGTACACGCCGAGCAGGCCGCGTCCCCGCCAGGTCAATTCGCCGTTCGCGTCGAACCACAACCCGTTGCAATCGTGGATGTAGTCGCCCTCGGCGTAGTAAACGCGCCCGAATCGGCCCTGGGCGACCAGGCGGCGCACGATCTCGATCTCGTCGTAGTACACGCAGTTCTCGGCCAGCATGTAGGCGCGCCCACTCGCCGCAACCGCCGCCACCAGCGCCCGCGCCTCATCGACCGATTGGCAGGGCAGCACCTCGGAGAGCACATGCTTGCCCGCCTGCAGCGCCGCGATGGCCTGCTCGGCGTGGTACGGCAGCGGCGAGGCCACCACCACCACATCGACATCGGCCGCGAGGAAGGCATCGAGATCGGTATACGGTTCCGCCCCGATCGCGCCGGCGGCTTCGTTCAGCCGCGTTTCATCGAGATCGTGCAGGGCCACCACCGTCGCCCCGCCTACCGCCTCGCAGGCCCGCAGGAAACTCTCGCCCCGCCGCAACCCGATCACACCGAACCGGATCATGCCTTGCCACCCTGGTAGGGGCGGAGCTTGTCTCCGCCCGTGCTCGCACCGGGGCAAAGACAAGCTTTGCCACTACCGGGAGAACACAGCACCCCGATCACGCCAAACCGGAAAGGCGAGGAAATAGACGGTAGAAAACAGGAAATAGGTTGGGCCGGCGTCTGGGTTGCCTCGTGACTCATCACTATTTTCTACTTTCTGTTTTCTCTTTTCTCATCTCCTATCCCTTGATCCCGGTGAACACCACACCCTGGATGAAGTACCGCTGGGCGACGAAGTAGATGACGATGCAGGGAATCGCGGTCATCACGCTGGCCGCCATCAGCATCGCCCACTCGGTCGATTCAACACTCTGGAAGAGCCGCAGCATCAGCGGCAGCGTGTACTTCTCGGTCGAATTGAGGTAGATGAACGGTCCGAAGAAGTCGTTCCAGTGAGCAAGGAAGGCGAAAATCGCGATCACGCCCACGGCCGGCTTCGACTGCGGCAGCACCACATCCGTGAAGATGCGCCAAATGCCCGCCCCATCGACCCGGGCGGCGTCATCCAGCTCGAACGACAACCGCATGTAGAACTGCCGCATCAGGAAGATGTAGAAGGCCGAGCCCCCCAGCCACGACGGCACGATCAGCGGCAGGAACGTATCGAGCCAGTGCAGTTCGCGGAACAGCACGTAGGTCGGGATCAGGGTGACGTGGTACGGAATCATCACGGTGGAGATCAGGACGATGAACAGCACGTCCCGGCCGGGGAATCGCAGCCGCGCGAACCCGAACGCCACGAGGCTGGCCGACACCACCTGCCCCAGCGTCGCCCAGAAGGTCACCACCGTCGAATTCCACCAGCCCCGCGCGAATGGCACCCGGTTGAAGACTTCGGGATAGTTCGACCACTTCACAGGGTTCGGGATCCACTGCGGCGGGACAACGAAGATTTGGCCCTCGTTCTTCAGGCTGGACGAAAGGAGCCAGATCAGCGGCGCCATCAGGATCAAGCCAAAAAACGCGAGCAATACGTAAGTCCACCAGAACTTGCGGACATGGCGTCCGGTCGAGCTGCGGCTGGTCCACGAGGTTCCGCCCTGGATGGTCGATGCCGGAGCCGTCTCCGGCCGGGAGGCAAGTTCGCTCATCGTTTCCTCGTCTCCCCTTCGTAATAGACCCAGGACGAGAACCGGAATACCAGCACGGTCAACACGAGGATCACCAGGAACAATGCCCAGGCGATGGCCGAGGCATAGCCCATCCTGAAGTTGGCGAAGGCGTTCTGGTAGAGATAGAGCACCACGAACAGGGTCGCGTACCTCGGACCGCCACCGGTCATGATCAGCGGTTGGGCGAAGACCTGGAACCCGGCGATCATGCCGAGCACGAGGTTGTAGAAGATCACCGGCGTCATCTGCGGAATGGTGACGGTCTTCAGCTTGGCCCACGCCCCCCCGCCATCGACCTCGACCGCGCCGTAGAGATCGCTGGGGATGCCCTGCAACCCGGCGAGGTAGATTAGGGTAGCGCCGCCAACCGTCCAGAGGTTCATCAGGATCAGCGACGGCAGGGCCCACTTCTGGCTGCCGAGCCAGAGCGGACCGTCGATCCCGAACCGCGAGAGGAAGCCATTGAGGAGCCCGAACTCCGGATTGAAAATCCAGAGCCAGAGCATGGTCGAGGCCACCAGCGGCACCAGGTTCGGCAGGTAGAACACGGTTCGCCAGAACCCGAGGCCCTTCACCCGCTGGTTCATCAGCAGGGCCACGGCAAACGAGAGCACCAGCCCCAGCGGCACACTGACTACCACATAGGTCGTCGTCACCCGCATCGACTTCCAGAAGAGGTCATCGTGGATCAGGCGCCGGTAGTTGTCGAGCCCGATCCAGACCGGGGGCTTCACCACCTGGTAGGCGGTGAAGCTGTAGTAGAGCGAGGCGACAATCGGGCCGAACGTGAAGACGAGGAACCCGATGATCCACGGCAGGATGAAGAGATACCCGGCGATCGCCTCCCGCTTCCGGTAACTCAGCCATCCCGTCCGCACGGGTCCGGTCATCGTAGCCATCGCGGCCCTGCCCCTTCATCTCGCATCCGCATCGCCCCGTTCACGACCAGATCCCATGTCGTCATCCTGAGCGAAGCGAAGGATCCCCGCGCGAAGCGCTATCCGACTTCGTCGGATGCCTGTACCGCTTGACTGCATCGACCTGCGGTCGATTGTGCTACGCACGGGGATGCTTCGGCTTCGCCTCAGCATGACGGTTGGTGGGTTTCAGGCAAGGCCACTCGCCTGTCCCCACACCTTTCGATCAGAAACTCCCGCGCCGCGAGAAGATCTCGTTGACGGCGTCGGTCGCCCGCTGCGTCGAATTCTCGACCGTGTCCTCGCCGGTCCACATCGGGCCGAATTCGTTGGCCACCGCGTTGAGCCATTCGGCGGCGTCCGGGGTGGTGTAGTAGTCATGCCCGAAGTTCTTGAAGTCGTTGACCACGATCGAGATATCCTGCGGGGCGTGCAGGTCAAGGTACTCCTGGCTCTCGATCACCGAGGTGAAGCCCGGCACGCCGAGGGTGAGCAGGGCCGCCCCCGCAACCGGACCGCCGAGGAACTTCATGACCTCCCAGCTGGCTTCCTCGTCGCTGGTGGTGCTGAGCATCGACCAGGCATTGGAGCCCAGTTGGACCGAGGTGATGCCGGTGGTGGCGTTCTTCGGCATCGGGATGAAATCCCAATCGAGGTCGGTGGTGCGGATGCCCGCTTCTTCCCAGGTGCCGCCGATGAAGTAGGCGATCTTGCCGGCGAGGAACGGATTGTCCTGCCCCTCGAAGGTGGCCGGGGTCGGCATCACCTTGGTGGTCTGCATCGCATCGACCAACCACTGGAGACCGGTGCGGGCTTCGGCCGTATTCAGCGTGCACTCGTCGCGGGCGTCGTTCAGCACCGTGCCGCCCGCGCCGTGAATGAACGAGCAGCTCCAGTGAGGCGGGTTCAGCGGACCGACGTAAAGGCCGAACTGGCCGGCGGCTTCATCGGTGAGCTTTGTGGCGGAGGCGAGCAGGTCATCCCACGTCCAGTCAGCTGCCGGCAGCGGCTCGCCCGCCGCTTCGAGCAGCCCCTTGTTGACGTAGAACGCCTGGCCACCGGCGTAGAGGAGGGCGCCGTACATGCCGCCTTCCCAGCCCCACTCCGGCTCCATGTCGTACCAGAGGTCGCTGAGATCGACCTGGTCCCGCTCGTAGAACGGGTTGAGGTCGACGAACATGCCGCGCGAGGCCCCGGCCCCGATCCACTCGGCATTGACGAGGGTGATGTCCGGGGCCTGGCCTCCGGCGAACTCGGTCTGGAGCTTTTCCCAGTACTGATCGCCGGGGCGGAACTCGATGCTGGCGTTGGCGAGGGTGCTGGTGGTGTTGAACTCCTCGATCATGCTCGTCACCTTGGCGTCCCAGGCTTCGCCAACGGTGTAGCTGATGATCTTGACGTCCTTCTTGTCCTGTGCTGCAACATGCGACACACCGCCGAGGATACCGGAGGCTACCAGCGGCGCTGCTGCGGCGCCGAGGGCGAGTTGACGGCGATTCAGGCGGGACGGCGTCTTGGGTGTCATGGAAAGCTCCCTGTGGTGTCCGGCACCCCGGAGATCGGGATGACGGCGTTCGATGAACCGCAGATTCGAGTCCGCTCGTCGCTCCGTCGCACCCCCTCGATGTATCGCGCACGACCGGGCGCACCATCCCTCGCCGATCGCCGCGAATGCTCATGGCCCGGCCCGATGCCAGCCCGTCCTTCGATATCGTGAACTATCGTTTCATGTTATTGAAGCCGTCACAACGTGTCAAGCGCCGGAACGCAGGCAATGCCGTTTGTGCGCGGGCGCCAACTCACGGTTCGTTGGCAGCGGACGCCTCCATGGCGTTACTTCACCATACCGATGGCCACCGAACCTCACCGCCATTCATACACGGGCCGACTTGGCAGAGAAACGGACCGACACGGGGTCGGTCCCTACGAACGACAGGCCCGATCCCCAACCAGGGTCGCCATGGAGGCGACATTGCTCTTGCTCGCACTCCCATTGGCACACATCCCGCCAATCCATGCGTTC
>CAZSUN010000083.1:0-17218 GCA_964610045.1 uncultured Sphaerobacteraceae bacterium | reverse complement strand
TCGGCCCCTACGGCAAGGCGCGACGGGCATGCGGAGCGCCGCACAGGCGCTACCTACCCCTGTGAGCGGCGCGGGGAGGGGCTGGCAGGGTGATCGGCAAAAGATGGTCTCCGGGCCGACACGGGGTCAGCCCCTGCAAACGACCGGTTCGCAGGGGCCATTGCTGCGTCCGCTATGCACCCTCGTCCTCGACAAGTTTGAGTAGAAGGTCATAGCCCACCTGGAGCTGGCGGTCGTTGCTGGTGTCGATATCGTCCTCAGTCGGTTCGCCCGCGCCCAGGATATACGGCAGGGCAAAGCCGGCTCCCGGCGGATTCTGGACCTCGATGTCGGGGGTGATGCCAGCGTTCAGCATGACATCGCCATCCGGCGTGGTCCAGAGATCGGTGCTCAGGGCCATCGAGGTGCCGTCCGGCAGATCGAAGAAGCGAACCGAGGTGCCGAGGCCAAGCGTGGTCGCGCCAACGAGCAACGCCCGTTCGTTGTCCTTGAGGGTAGCCGCAAGCAGTTCGCCGGAGGACGCGGTATCACCGTCGACCAGAACCAGGAGCGGCTGATCCTGCCAGGCGCCATCGTCTCCGGTGGTCACGTAGACCGTGGAGGTTCCGTCGGCATGTTCCTCGTTGAACACCACCGATCCATCCGGCTCGAACTGGGAGGCGATATCGATCGCTTCCTGGATCCAGCCACCGGAGTTGCCGCGAAGATCGAGGAGGACACCCCGGGCGCCCGCATCCTTGCCCGCCTGGAGTGCCTCGGTCATCCTCATGGCCGCGTCTTCCGGGAATCCGTTGAGGCGTACCCACAAGATATCGCCCGGGAGCAGCGTCCAGGAAACCGGATTGACCACCATCGCCTCGCGGGTGATGGTGACTTCATAGGGCTCGGTCTCACCGGGATGCAGGAGGACCAGGGTGACCTCGGTTCCGGCCTCACCGCGGAGGATCGTCGTGATTTCCTCCTCGTCGTTGATGGTGGCGAGGTCGACGCCATCGACACTGATGATGATGTCCCCAGGCAGGATACCGGCATCGAACGCCGGTGTCTCATTAATCGGGAAGATAATGCGGGGAGGCGTGCTCTCCCAGTCGACGACAACCCCGATCCCGACCAGTTGGCTGGCGAGGCTGGATTCGTTGCGTTCGGTGGCGTCGGGATCCATGAAGTACGAGTGATCAGCATCGTTGAGGGCGTCCAGCATGCCCTGGGCAGCACCATAAACGAGTTCCTCATCGGACATGTCGTCGTTGAGGATGTAGTGCTCGCGGACAACATCGTACGCAGCGGCAAGCACCTCGAACGCCTCGGTATCCTCCAGTTCCTCGTGTTGCTGGCCGCCGACCGCGGTGCCCACCAGGACGAACCGCTCCAGCCCGACGCCGGTCGTCACGGCGAGGGCGAGGGTGGCGCCGATGGTTGCCGTTTTCCAGCGAGGAATGGCGGGCGTGGCGGAGCGGGTATGCTTGAGCGTGACGATCTCACCCGTGGTGGGCTGGGTCATGGTTTCGTTCTCCTGGAACCGGGATGGAACGGTCGCCGGATGCACATCCGGCGGATCTGGCCGTGGTGGTAACCATCCAGAAAACGATCAATAGCCGGCATTGGTTCCCGGCGCAATTGGCGCATACAGGCGCCGCACAAGGAATGACCTTGCATGGCTGTCGCCAGACCGGATGAACTGACCCTCGTGCGCTTTCTGATGGACGATGCGGCCTGGGAGGTCACCTCGCGCCGGGGTGATATCGTGCACCAGGCCTTTCACCGGGCACTGCCGGAGAAGGTTACCGCCGGCTGCCGGCTGACGTTTGCATCTCCTGCGGGCGACGAGATCTTTGCCGACAACTTCATCGGGCAATTGGCGGACCATTACGGAACCACCGACATCGTGACCCGGTCGGAACCGATTTCCGGTTCGCCTGGTCCCTGGAAGACGATCGGGTTCGATCACCTGGCAATCGCGGTCGCGGACCGGACCGATGCCCGCGATTTCTTCACCACCGTCGTTGGCATGCAGGAAATGCGGCACGATCCACACATCACGGTCCTGGCAACGGGGCCAACCGCGCTGTTCCTGTTCGATGCCGGCTCAACCGAGCCGCTGGCGCCGGACCGCCCATCGGCGTGGCACCACATCGGATTCGTCGTCGATCACCTGGAGGCGGCCTACGCGCACCTGCAGCAACATCGGAACCGGCTGCAAAGCGATTTCGCGCTGCTGGAGCGGGACGAGCGCTGGAGCCTGTATTTCCACTACCGGAACGGCGACGTCAACTTCATGATCCAGTTCTCCGAGATCAAGGCAGGCAGCCGCGGCTTTACAGATCCGGAGCGGGCAGGCTATTCGTCGTACCTCTACGATTACTGCAGTCGGCCGTATGGAATCCAGTTCCCGGACAAGGGGTGACCTCGCATGCTCGTACGGGCGGACCTGCCGCCGGCGCGTGCGGCACCTGGACAATCGAAGCGCAGGCGGCCGTCGTCCGCCCATGTCACGAGGGCGGACGACAGCCGCGACCAGATTCGGGTTGGCAAGGTGCCGCTCATGGTCGCGGCAGGTCCGCCCGTACGGAGGGAAACGAGGACATCAGCCCGGGTCGGAGATCAGGCCGGGGCCAGGGCGAGGTTGACCGAGGTCCGCCAGTGGGCGTAGCGCGCGTCGCGGCCGCGCATGATGTCGTCGAGCATGGCTTGCAACGCGAGGGTGGTCTTGCCGGCCGCGCCGTCGCCAACCGGGTACCGATCGACCGAGACAACCGGCGTGATTTCGGCGGCGGTACCGCAGGTGAAGACTTCATCCGCCAGGTACAGTTCGGTGCGCTCGACCGGCCGTTCGACGACCTCGATACCCAGTTCGTCCTTTGCCAGCGCGATCACGGCATCGCGGGTGATGCTTTCAAGGATGCCGCTGGTGACATCGGGCGTGATGAGCTTGCCCTTCGCCATCATGGCGACACAGGCGCCGGGCGCTTCGGCAACCTTGCCCTGGGGATTCAGCATGAACGCGACATCGTAGCCATCCTGCCTGACTTCGTGGGTTGCGAGCTGGCCGTTGCGGTAATTCGAGATGTTCTTGATCCTTGGCGGCATCACGGTGTCCGAAATGCGGGTCCAGGTGCTGATCCGTGCGTGTTGCATGTAGCCGGTCCGCAGGTGACTGGGCATCGGCCGGGTCCGGATCGTGAGGTCGGACTGGAGCTTCGTGGGGTCGAACCGATTGGACTCGGCGTCCCCCGCGAACACGAGCGGGAAGATATAGGTGTCCTCGCGGCACTCGTTGGCGCGCACCAGGTCCACGATGATGTCCGTGAGTTGCTCGCGGGACTGGGGCAACGGCAGATGGACAACCTTGGACGAATTCTGGAGCCGTTCGAGGTGCTCGTCGAGCCGGAAGATGTGGAGTTGCTCCTGCTCGGGATTCCAGTAGCCGCGGATACCCTCGAAGACCGCGCCAATGGCAGACCAGGCGATGGCGGTAACGTGGATCGTGGCATCGTCCCACGCCACGAGGCGATCGTTCCAGTAGATGAATTTCGGGGTGTCCGCGGCCACGCTGTGCTCCCTCCGGGGGTGACGATTCCATTGCGGCGAATTGTAGCCCGGCGGCGGGAACTGGCGCGGCGGTGATGCGACAGACCGACCCACCATCATGTGGTGGAGCCGGATTGTTACTCCCCGGCGAGGGCGAGGGCGGCGGCGCCATAGATGCCGGTGTCGTGCCCAAGCGACGAGTACACCACCGAGACATCGGCCCGCATGTCGACGAACGAGTACGAGGGCATCACCTGCCTGGCCGGACCCAGCAGGTGCTCGCCGATCGCCGCGACACCACCGCCGATAACGATGACCTGCGGATTGAAGATATTGATCATGGCGCCCATCGCGGCGCCGAGGGCGCGACCGGCCCGGTCGAGGATGGCGCGAGCGGCGGCATCACCCTGGGCCGCTGCTTCCGCGACGATGCCGGCGTGGACTTCGCCGTCACCGGCAAGCTGGCGCAGGAAATCGCCGTCAGCGGTGGTTGCCACGGCTTCCGCATCGCGCTTGATCGCCCAGCCGGCGACGAACGACTCGAGGCAGCCGATGCTGCCGCACGAGCAGCGGGGACCGTCGATCGCCACCGTGACGTGACCGACCTCGGCGCCGAGACCGCGAACGCCATCGACCAGGTGTCCACCACTGACGACGCCACCGCCGACACCGGTCCCCAGCGCGAAGAGGACGAGGTCGGTCACGCCTTTCGCGCTGCCGAACCGGATTTCGCCGAGGGCGGCGCAGTTTCCGTCGTTCTGGAGGTAGACCCTGCGCTGGAGCCGGTCTTCGAGGATAGAAACCAGTGGCACGTTGCGCCAATCGGGCAGGTTCGGGGTAAAGAGCACGGTACCGGTGCGTGGATTGAGAGGACCAGGCGAGGCAACACCGACGGCGGCATCGGCAGCGATCCCGGCCTCCTGCGCGGTAGAGGCGATGAGGTCAGCCATGCGATCGATGACCGCGTACGGACCTTCTTCCGCATGGGTGGCGATGCGCGAATGCTGGCGCATGCCGCCTTCGTCGCTCACCACGCCAACCCGGATGTTGGTGCCCCCAAGATCGACCGCGATCACTTCACGCGCTGCCACGATTGCCTCCGTGATGTACCGTTCAAAACCTTGCGCTGCTCACGCTGATACTGACAGTAATACCCGATTCTTTCAGCCCTCGAAGAGATTCCTCGCAAGCTCGGAATGACAAGGCTGAAAGCACCCTACAGGATGAAGGCGCTCAGGTCCTCGTCGTCGGCGATATCGCCGACACGTTCGCGGACGAAGGCGTCGTCCACGGTCACTTCCTGGCCGTCCATGTCCGAGGCGTTGAACGACACCTCTTCCAGCACGCGTTCGAGAATGGTCTGCAGGCGGCGAGCGCCGATGTCCTCGGTGCTCTGGTTCACCTGGGTGGCCAACCGGGCGACTTCCCGGAGCCCGGTTTCACCGAAGATGACCTGAAGCCCCTCCGTGGCGAGCAGGGCCTCGTACTGCTTGGTCAGTGCATTCTGCGGCTCGGTGAGGATGGTGAACAGGTCGTCCTCACTGAGCGACTGCAACTCAACCCGGATCGGAAACCGGCCCTGCAATTCCGGGATCAGGTCGGACGGGCGGACGCCATGGAACGAGCCGGCGGCGATGAACAGGATGTGGTCGGTCTGGACCGGACCGTACCGCGTCATGACGGTCGAACCTTCGACGATGGGCAGGAGATCCCGCTGGACCCCGGAGCCGGAGACATCCGGACCCGAGCCGTCGTCGGGGGAAATCGTCTTGTCGATCTCGTCGATGAAGACGACGGCGGACTCCTCGACTCGGCGCATGGCGGCCTCGACCACGGAATCGAAGTCCACGAGGCGATTTGCCTCCTGTTGCTGGAGAATGCGCCGTGCCTCGCGCACCGAAACGCGGCGACGGGTGCGACGGCGAGGCATCAGGCCGTCAAGGAATTCGTAGAACGTGTCCTGCAAGTCCTCCGCCGTGCCTCCGATAAACTCAAAGGCGGGTTCGTCGTCGTATTCGATGTCGCCATCCAGTTCGATTTCGACCGTTTCGTCTTCCATCGCCTCCTGGTCGAGGAGGCTGCGCAGGCGCTTCTGTTCGCGGCGACGCCGGCGCTCGATCGCCTGGGCTTCCCGCTCGGCGCGGCCTTCCTCGTCCAGCCCGTCAATGTCCTTCTTCGAAAGACGCAACGGACGGCTGTTCAAGGCCTGCTCCGAGAGGATGTCGGTGAGCCGCTCGACAGCGGCGGCGGCGGCGACCTCCTTGACCTGCTCGATCCGCTCGGTATGGAGCTTGGTGATGGCGATTTCCACAAGATCGCGGACGATCGACTCGACATCGCGACCAACATAGCCGACCTCGGTAAACTTGGTCGCCTCTACCTTGAGGAAGGGCGCATCCATGATCCGGGCAACGCGGCGAGCGATTTCCGTCTTGCCGACGCCGGTCGATCCGATCATCAGGATGTTGCGCGGGTGAACTTCCTGGCGCAAATCCTCGGGCAGGCGTTGCCGGCGGTACCGATTCCGGAGGGCGACCGCGACCGCTCGCTTCGCATCGTGCTGGCCGACGATAAAGCGATCGAGTTCGGCAACGATCTCGCGGGGTGTCAGGTTCTCGGACGGCCGTACATCGGGTGGCAGTTCTCCCGGAGAGCGCACCCCCTGGTCCTTGCCGGATGACTGGCGGGCGAGTTCGACCATCAGGACTCTTCCCCTTCGGCTTCCGGCTGGTCGCGAATTACTTCGATCGTGATGTGATCGTTGGTGTAGATGCAGATATCGGCGGTCACCGCCATCGCCGCCTTCACCACGCCCTCGGCGTCGAGATCGGTGTGGGCGATGAGCGCCTTGGCGGCAGCGGTCGCGAAGGCGGCACCGGACCCGATGGCGAGCACGCCATCATCGGGCTCGATGACATCACCCTCACCCGAGAGCAACAGGAGCGATTCGCGGTCGGCCACGATGAGTTCGGCCTCGAGCCGGCGCAGGTAGCGGTCGGTCCGCCATTCGCGAGCCAGTTCGACCGCCGCCTTGCGGAGATTTCCATCCCAGGTATCGAGCTGGGATTCGAACTTGGAGAAAAGGGTCAGTGCGTCGGAAACCGCCCCGGCAAAACCGGCGATCACTTGCCCGTCGTAGAGCACGCGCAGCTTGCGCGCGCCATGCTTGAGAACGACATCGCCGACGGTAACCTGGCCGTCTCCGGCCATGGCAACGGCGTTCTCGCCCCGCACGGCCAGGATGGTGGTGGCGTGTGGTCGTTGTCTGGTGTGGTTGGAGTCCATCGTGTCCTGTCGTTTTGGACCCTGCATCCGGGCAGGGTCCGGTGTTGCGCACGCGCGAGATGATGCATGGGCACAGCATGACCGGGAAACCGGTTGGTCACAAGGGCCGGGATGGGTGTCGGTTCGCGACTGCCACGATCAAGCCCGGATAGCCCGCAGGCTGGGATTTGCCATCGTCTTGGGGGAGGACCAAGGCGGCACAATCGGAAACGGTGTCCAAATCGAACCTGCCGCCGCGTGTCCTCCCGAACGTTCGGCCCGTGGCGTCGCACCGGATCGTTCGGGTGTACAGACACCGGCCTCGCTGACACTCGGCCGGGACCGTCCACACCTACGTGTTCGAGTCGTATTTGCCACCCGTGACACGTCGGATTGCTGATCAGTCGCCAGCTTTGGCGAGGAGTTGGCCAGTGTAGTTGCAGGATGAACATTTGACGGCCGCGCCGCGCCCGGTGTAGGTGAGGTACGAACCGCATTCCGGACAGTTTTCGCCAGCCGGCTTGTTCCACGAGACGAAATCGCACTCCGGATACCGGCTGCAGCCGTAGAAGGTGCGGCCCTTCTTCGATCGCCGCTCCACCACGTCCCCTTCCTTGCAGGTGGGGCAGGGAACGTCGATCTTCGTGAGCAGCGGGCGGGCATTACGACAATCCGGAAACCCGCTGCAGGCGAGGAACTTGCCGAACCGGCCAAGCTTGATCACCATCGGCCGACCGCAGAGTTCGCAGATCTCGTCGGTCGGTTCGTCCTTGATCCTGACCCGCTCCATCGTCTGCTCGGCGTTCTTCAATGTCGCCGTAAACGGCGTATAGAACTCGTGCAACGTTGGCACCCAGGCGCGCTCGCCGGAGGCGATCTCGTCGAGTTCTTCCTCCAGCTGGGAGGTGAAGCCGATGTCGAACACGTTCGGGAAGTGCTCGACCAACAGGTCATTCACGACGAACCCGAGTTCGGTCGGAATCAGCTTGCGTTCCTCGATCGCCACGTAGTTGCGCGCCCGCAGGGTTGCGATGGTCGGGGCGTAGGTGCTCGGCCGTCCGATTCCCTGCTCCTCGAGCGCCTTGACGAGTGTCGCCTCGGTGAACCGCGGAGGAGGCTGGGTGAAGTGCTGCTCGGGCAGGAGCTTGAGCAGATTGAGGTCCTCGCCCGGCGCAACTTCCGGGAGCGCGCCACGATCGAGCTCGTCGGTTTCGCCCTCGTCGCGGCCGCGCTGATAGACCGCCATCCAACCGTCGAAAGTCACGATCGATCCGGTCGCACGGAAGGTGAACGGCTGGTCACCACGTTCGATTTCGGCGCGCTGGCCGGCGGCAACATCGACCCGCGTGTTGTCCAGCAGGGCCGGCGCCATCTGGCTGGCCATGAAACGCTGCCAGACAAGCTGGTAGAGCCGGAACTGCGGTGCGGAGAGGAACTTCTTCACGCTGGCGGGGTCCCGCTGCGGCGATGTTGGACGGATCGCCTCGTGAGCTTCCTGCGCGCCCTTTGACCGCTTGGTATAGACAGGTGGGCGGTCCGGCAGGTATCGATCGCCATACCGGCTCGCAATGGCATCGCGGGCGGCCTGTTGGGCGCTCGTCGACACGTTGGTGGAGTCGGTCCGCATGTAGGTGATGAGACCCTGGGTACCGTCCGGTCCGAGGTCGATTCCCTCATAGAGTTCCTGCGCGATGGACATGGTGCGGCCAACGGCGAACGAGAGCTTGCGTGACGCCTCCTGCTGCATGGTGCTGGTGGTGAACGGCGCTTGTGGGCGTCGCTGAGTCTGGCGGCGGACAACGTCGGCAACGCGCCAGGCAGCACCATCAAGCGCGGCCACGACCCGGTCGGTTTCCTCGCCGGTCTTGAGATCGGCCTTCTTGCCGGCGATCTGGTGGAGACTGGCGCGGAACATGTCGCGCTCCGCTGGCTCGCGCCCGGTGATCTTCGCGAGGTCGGCATCGAGCGACCAGTACTCGACCGGGACGAACTGGATGATCTCGCGCTCGCGCTCGGCCACGATCCGGAGCGCCGCGGACTGGACCCGGCCGGCGGAAAGCCCACGCTTGACCTTCTTCCACAGCAACGGGCTGACACCGTAGCCGACCAGGCGATCGAGAATCCGCCGCGCCTGCTGCGCGTCGACAAGATCCATGTCGATCGCGCGTGGATGTTCCATCGCCGCCTGGACGGCCTCCGGCGTGATCTCATGGAAGACGACGCGATGAAGTGGCTTGTCTTCCGCTTCGGTCGCGTGGATCAGGTGCCAGGCGATGGCCTCGCCTTCACGGTCGGGGTCGGTGGCGAGATAGATCTCCCTGGCGCCTTGCACGCTGTCCTTGAGGTCCTTGACGACCTTGGACTTGTCACGGGGAATCAGGTACTTGGGAGTGAAATCGGCGTCGACATCCACCCCGAGGGTGCTCTTGGGCAGGTCGCGGATATGACCCATCGACGCCTTCACAGTGTAACCGGACCCCAGGTAGCGGCCGATGGTGCGCGCTTTCGCCGGGGATTCGACGATGACGAGCTTGCCGCGCGGGGCAGCCGTGCGCTTCGTGGCACCGGATTTCGATTTCGTTGCGGTAGTCGATCGCCGCTTCGTTGCGGTCGACGCGGAAGTTGGCATGGTTGGTTATGTCCTGTGGTGTGATTGGTGCGATCAGGGGCGATGCGGATGGGCAGTATGCCACCTGGCTGGGGAATCGAGTGTTAACCCTTTTTCTAAAGTAGGAAGGTGAGGTGGCTCCTGTCAAGCCTTGACGGGGAATCGCCGTGGAACCTGACAGGTTCCACGGCACGACGCCGGTTGTCTCATGCCGGGCCAGGCGTCTCGCCCCCGACGAGTTCGTTGTCGGGTAAGGACGGGCTCGGATCGGCCCGGGAAAGGCGCTGTCACTATCGCCCAGGCCGATCCTCTCGTCCGCCTCTCAAAGCGTCCTTGTGGGATCACGGGCGGACAACAGCCGCGACCAGATTCGGGTCTGGCCAGGTGCCATTCATGGTCGCGACAGGTCCGCCCCTACTGAGATGACGATCCACGTGCTGCCAGGCCAATCTCCCATCCCTACCGGCGGATGTAGTGCTGGGCGCCGGCATTGCGAACGAGTTGCTGCAATTCCAGCGTGAGCAGGATTGCCGAGATCCGGGGCAACGCAACGCCGCACCGCTCGCCGACATCGTCGATGTGCATTGGCTCGGAGGTAAGGACCGCCAGGACCCGGCGTTCGTCCTCGTCCATCAGGAGCGGCTGCTGGACGGTGATCTCCTGCGGGACAGCCTGCAGGCGCAGGTCCTCCAGGATGTCGGCGGCGTCCCGCACCAGGCGGGCGCCATCGCGCAGGAGCCGGTTGCATCCCGCGCTGGCGTGAGCGTTGGCCGGCCCTGGCACGGCGAAGATGTCCCGTCCCTGGTCGGCGGCAAAATCGACGGTGATCAAGGCGCCACTCCGGTCCGGCGCTTCGACCACGAGGACGCCGAGCGAAAGGCCGGAGATGATCCGGTTGCGGGCCGGGAAGTTCCAGCGGTCCGGTTTGGCGTTTGGCAGGTTGTCGGAGATGACCGCCCCACTCTCCGCGATCCTGCTGGCGAGGCTGGCGTGATCGCGCGGGTAGATGTCGTGGATCCCGCTGCCCAGCACGGCAATGGTACGGCCACCGGCGTCGAGGGCAGCGCGATGGGCGGCGCCATCGATGCCAATGGCGAGCCCCGAGACGATGGTGACGCCCGCCCGCGCCAGGTCACCGGCGATGGTGGACGCCATCTCGCGGCCATAGGCTGTTGCCTTGCGCGTCCCGACCACCGCCATCGCCACGGTATCCGCCGCAGTGATGGCTCCCCGAACGAACAGGACCGGGGGCGGGGCGGGAACCTCGCGCAGCAGGCGAGGATACCCAACGTCGGCAACGGTAAGGATCGAGACGCCATCGCGTTCGAGGCGCTCGAACTCCTGTTCCGGGTCGATCGCCTGACGCGCCGTACCGATCGCCTCCAGCAGGCGGTCACGATTGCCGAGCACCCGCCGCAGGTCGGCGGTGCTGGCACGCCACGCCTGTTCGAGGGAGCCGAAGTGCGCGAGCAACGCCTCGTACCTGGCGGTTGACGTCAGGTCCGCCAGCCGGAACGCCAGCCACCACGGTTGGTCCCCGGGATGGCCGGCCGGGTAATCGGAGTCGTCCCGATTGGCGAGGTAGCCAGGGGCGCCGATTGCGCCGGAGGCACGATTCATCAACAATGCCCTTCCAGAGTGCGATGCGGACGTTGGTAGCCGGGCACGCCCGGTATGGATCGGGGAGATGGATCATGGGGTCCGGCAATGCGGTAAAGGATACGCTGGCGGCTGGTGGGGTTGTCTACGGCTGTTTCGTGGCGCCACCGTCGGCGCCGGACGTGGAAATCCTCGCGCTGGCAGGGTTTGACTTCGTGTTGATCGATGCCGAGCACGGCCCGATCTCGCCAGAAACCGCCTATCCGATGATCCTTGCCGCGGAGTCGCGAGGGATCCAGCCGTTCGCCCGGATCGGCCAGAACGACCGGCAGGTCATCCTCAAGTTCCTCGACCTGGGCGTGACCGGGGTGATGGTGCCGCAGGTCAGCGACGCCGATTCGGCGTCACGCGCGATCACCGCCACGAAATACTGGCCGGATGGCGTTCGCGGTCTCGCCGGGGGCAGGACATTCGACTACGGGCTCAAGGCCACTGCCGACGACATGGTGCCGGGTCTGAACGCCCGGATCACGACCATCATCCAGTTCGAGCATATCGACACCTTGCCGCACCTGGACGCGATCCTCGACCTGCCGGATCTCGATGTGCTCTTCGTCGGGCCGAATGATCTCGCGCAATCGATGGGCTATCCGGGACAGCCGACGCACCCGGAGGTACGGAAGGTTGCGGACGAGGTCTGCCGGCGCGTGAACGAGCGAGGGATCGCGGCCGGGACAGTGGGACCAACGGTCGCCTCGGCGAGGGATGCCGTGGAGCGCGGCTTCCGGATGATCGTCGCCAACTCCCCTGGTTTCCTGGCGGCTGCCACGCGAGACTACATCACCGGTGTGCGATCGTAGCCGTCGGTTTGGGCGCATCGCCCAGACGCCGGACCATGCAATCGTCACCACCCCCTGGAATGTGAACGTGCGGTTGGCGCGTCCAGCCAGTTGTGGATAACAATAAGGAAGTCATGGCAGCAGCAGGCGTGTCATGGTCGCCGGATGCCGTGGTGGGATGGCTGCGTTGTCGCACGCATGGCTGTGTGCTAAGGTGCGCACGCAATGGCAGCCGGAAAACGTGGGCCATGCCTCGCGGACGCCTGGGTCGATCGATGGCCAGGGCGAATCGGAGGTACCGTACTGACATTCCGACGCTGGTGCGTACCAGCACCGCGGCAACGCAGCACACGAGGCTGAACGGAACGAGGAGCGAGGATGGTTGCAGAAGCGCAAACGACCACGTCCCCTGGATCGGGTGCGACATCTCGGGATGGCCAGCAACCGCTCCTGGAAGTCACCGGCCTGAAGACCCAGTTCTTCACGCAGGATGGCGTCGTCAAGGCTGTCGACGATGTCTCCTTCTACGTGATGCCCGGCGAGACGCTCGGCGTGGTAGGGGAGTCTGGCTCCGGCAAGAGCATGACCGGACTCTCGATCATGCGGCTGATCCCGAATCCGCCAGGCAAGATCGTCTCCGGCGAGGTGATCTTCAACGGCCGCGACATCCTGAAGATGTCTGACGAGCAGGTCCGGTCGATTCGCGGCAACGAAATCGCCATGATCTTCCAGGATCCGATGACTTCGCTCAATCCGGTGTTGACGATCAATCGCCAGATCAGCGAATCGCTCATCCTGCACATGGGGATGAACAAGGACCAGGCGAAGAAGCGGGCAATCGAACTGCTCGGGATGGTTGGCATCCCGAACCCGGAAAGCCGGGTCAATCAGTATCCGCACCAGTTCTCAGGCGGTATGCGCCAGCGCGTGATGATCGCGATGGCGCTTTCGTGCAACCCGAAACTGCTGATCGCCGACGAGCCGACGACCGCGCTCGATGTGACGATCCAGGCGCAGATCCTTGACCTGATGCGCAACCTGCAAACGGAAACCGGAACCGGCGTGATCATGATCACCCACTCGATGGGGGTGGTCGCCGGAATGGCGGACCGCGTGCAGGTGATGTACGCGGGACACATCGTAGAGACGGCCTCGACCGCGGAAATCTTCGCGAACCCGCGCCACCCATACACTGTCGGCCTGATGAAGTCGATCCCGCGGCTCGACGCGCGTACGAAAGAAAAGCTCCAGCCGATCCGCGGTCTCCCGCCCGACCTGATCGAACTCCCCGACATGTGCCCGTTCGTGCCTCGCTGCAACTACGCCCGCGAGAAGTGCGAGCAGAAGAACCCGCCGCTGATGGAGGTTGGATCGGGTCACTTCTCCGCGTGCTGGTTCTGGGAAGAAGTCCATCGCGACGACGACCAGGATGAAGTCGCCCGGCAGTTCGGTCACCCCGAACCGTCGGACTCCACGGCCGATGTCAATCCTGAAGCGCCAGAGTTGGGTGTCTCACCCAACCAGATCAGCCCTGAGTAGCCCTGGAGGTTTTCGCCATGTCTGCTGTCGCCGCTCAACCAGCGCAGCAATCCACTTCCTCGGCAGATGGGCAGCCCCTGCTCGATGTCCGCGACCTGAAGATGCATTTCCCGCTCACGCAGGGCATCATCTTCCAGCGCAAGGTCGGTGCGGTGCAGGCGGTGGACGGGGTGTCGTTCTCCGTCAAACGTGGTGAGACCCTCGGGCTCGTCGGTGAGTCCGGGTGCGGCAAGTCCACCACCGGGCGGGCAATCCTGCAACTGTACAAGCCGACCGCCGGCAACGTGGTGTTCGACGGCAAGGACCTGACGACCCTGGACGGGACGCAGATGCGGCGGATGCGCCGGCACCTGCAAATGATCTTCCAGGATCCGTACGCGTCCCTCAATCCCCGGATGACGGTCGGCAACATCGTGTCCGAACCCATGCAGATCCACAAGCTGGTCTCGAAGGGGGAGCGGACCCAACGAGTCCAGGAGCTGCTGCAGACGGTCGGCCTCAACCCCTACTTCGCCAACCGCTACCCACACGAGTTCTCCGGCGGCCAGCGGCAGCGCATCGGTATCGCCCGGGCGCTGGCGGCGAACCCGGACTTCATCGTGTGCGACGAGCCCGTCTCGGCGCTCGACGTGTCGATCCAGGCGCAAATCGTGAACCTGCTGGAAGACCTGCAGGACCAGTTCGGGCTGACCTACCTGTTCATCGCCCACGACCTTTCGGTGGTCCGGCATATCTCCGACCGCGTCGCCGTGATGTACCTCGGCAAGATCGTGGAGATGGCCGACCGCAACGACCTGTACGACAATCCGCTCCACCCATACACGCGGGCATTGCTTTCAGCCGTGCCGATCCCGGATCCCGTGATCGAGCGGAAACGCGAGCGGATCATCCTCACCGGCGATGTACCGAGCCCGATCAATCCACCATCCGGGTGCCATTTCCACACGCGTTGCCCGTACGTGATGGATGTCTGCAAGCAGATCGACCCGATCTTCGCGGACCAGGGAGGCGGTCATTTCGTCGCTTGCCACCTCTATCCGGGTTCGGGAGCCGACCAGGCCCAGACTCCTGCCGTGGCGACTGCCTGACGGTTCGATCGACTGAGGCCAGGACCGAGGCGGCAGCGTGGGGATCCGCGCTGCCGCCTTTCGCGTGACCAAAGGATTCGCGATACGTGAACTTCTCGGCCAATATGCGGGAACCGAACGAGATCATCGCCTACCTCCTCTCGTTCGTGATCGCCATTTCCATCCACGAATGCATGCATGCCTGGACCGCGAACCGGTTCGGTGATCCCACCGCCCGGAACCTCGGCCGCATCACCCTGAACCCGATCGAACATTTCGATCCGATCGGGTTCTTCGGCATGGTGCTGATCTCGATCGGCATCCCGTTCATCGGCTGGGGCAAGCCGGTCCCGGTAAGCCCGGGCAGGTTCACGGGCCACTTCGCACAACACCGGAACGGAGGGATGGCGCTGGTGGCCGCGGCTGGCCCGCTCTCGAACGTGGCGCAGGCGCTGCTGATGGCCATTCCATTCCAGCTGGTAATCCGCGGTCACATCAATGTTGGCGACCAGGTCTGGATGTTCATCAATACGTTCATCTGGGTCAATATCCTGCTGGCCTCCTTCAACATGATCCCAGTGCCGCCACTCGACGGCTACAAGATCCTCACCGGGCTCCTGCCGGACTTCTGGCGGCCGGTGCTGGCCCCGCTGGAACAATACGGATTCATGATCCTGATGCTGGTCGTCTTCTTCGGATCGCAATTCGGCGGCGCCTCGATCATCGACGGCATCATGCTGCCGGTGCGCCAGCTGCTGCTGGACATCGTGCAGGTCGGATTGACGTGATGGTCAGGGCGGGGTGGGCGGTCGCCGAGGAACGGGCCGACACGGGGTCAGCCCCTGCAAACGACCGAGCGGGGCGTCCACCTGCGGCGGACCGGCTTCGCCGGACGATGCTTCGCTTCGCTCAGTATGACGGGGTAGGGGTTGCCGGATCCGTGCGCTATCGGCTGGCACAGGCGTGGTCCCAAATCGCCACGACGGATCGTAAGGTCATCGTGCCGCCCGAGCTGGCACCCCTCATCGCCGAGGACATCACCCCGGCATTCAGTCACCTCTCTCCTGCGGACCGGGCCCACCTCGTTTCGGTGGCACAATCACTCGCGGCCGCTGGGTGGGACGACGACGTGGTTGCCGCCGGTCTCCTGCACGATGTCGGCAAGGCTGACTCCGCGGTGCGTCTCACGGTTGTGGACCGTGGACTATGGGTCATACTCCAACGGGTCTGGCCAGGCGGAAGCACCAGCCTGGCGGCGCGCACGACTCGTCCCACCGCCGGAGCCGGGATATGGGTGCTGGCACGGCACGCCGAAACTGGCGCGGCCATGCTGGCCGACGCAGGGTACGGCAACCAGGTCTGCTGGCTGGTGGAGCATCACGAACGAAACGGCATCGATGACCCGTCGCTGCAGGCGCTGATCGCCGCCGACAGAGGCAATCGCCCGCCAGGACCGGCACCAGGATGAAGACACCCCAGGCGTCAGCCACTCCTGACTCGCTGCTGGCCGACTATCAGCTTCGACTGCCGGCCTTCGAAGGTCCCCTCGATGTATTGCTGCGGTTGATCGAACGCAATCGGCTGCCGATCGAGGACGTGTCGCTGGTGGCGGTGTCCGACCAGTTCCTGGCGTACGCCCGCGGCATGGACCAGACCAGACCCGCGACGGTGGCGGAGTTCGCGGCGATCGGGGCTCGCCTGACTGTGCTCAAGAGCCGGTCGCTCCTTCCCCGGGCAACACCGGACGACGCGGAGCCGGAACCGAGTGACCTCACCCTCCGCCTCCGCGAGTACCAGCAGGTGAAAGACCTCGCCGCCCACCTGGATGAGGTGCATCGGCGCGGCGGGGTGGCCCACGCGATCATCGGCGGCGCGGTGAAGCAGCCCGCACCCGGACCACCTCCACCACCGACCGGCTACGATGTGCAGGTGCTGGTACGATCGCTGCGACGTCGACTCTCGGTCGTCCCGCGTCCCGCGACGTTCATCCGGCAACGGCGGGTGATCAGCATCAGGGAGGCGATCGGCCGGATCACCGGATTGCTCGGGACCCGGCCGCAGGTGCGGTTCAGCGACATCACGTCCTCGATGCGATTGCGCACCGATGTCGCGACCGCGTTCCTCGCGGTGCTGGTCATGGTCCGACGGGGATCGGTTTTGACCCGCCAGGACGAATTGTTCGGCGATTTCCGGATCGAGCCTGGACCTGGAGATATCGCGGCGCTGGACACGGCCGTCGACGAATTCACCAACTGAATGCGATCTGCGGGCAACCATTGATGCGGCACATCGACGACACCGATGGTAGCCGCGCCTGACCCAGGAGAAGATCATCCCTTGGAAACGATCACTGACCGGCCAATGACTGCGCAGTTACTGCTGGATGGTTCGATGGCGGAACCCGCCATGCCGGACTCGGAGCTTTCGGCACTGCTGGAAGCGCTCCTGCTGGTGTCGATCGAGCCGCCATCCGTCGAGGACCTCGCGGCCGCGGCCGGGGTGACCACCGCGCGTATCGACGCGATGGTGGAAACGATGGCCCACGATGCTGGCCGGGGATGGATCCTCCAGCGGCACGGCAACCGGCTCCACCTGGCAACCGCTCCTCGATTCGCGTCGCAGATCTCGCGTTACCTCGGGCTGGAGCGGGAAGGGAGGCTCTCGTCGGCAGCGCTCGAGACCCTGGCGATCGTCGCCTGGCAGCAACCAATCACCCGATCCGGGATCGAGGCAGTGCGTGGAGTCGACTGCGCAGGCGTCATTGCCACCCTGCA
>CAZSUN010000082.1:7133-17257 GCA_964610045.1 uncultured Sphaerobacteraceae bacterium | reverse complement strand
GCGGCTTGGTCCTCCCCTACGGCCTGATTTACACAAGGAAACACCCAAAGGTCAGGATTCCGGGGAGCCGGCTTGCGCGACGTAGGTGTGCTCCGGATCGGCTGGAGGCGTGGTGACTGCGCCGTGACGCAGCCAGTCGCTGACCAGCGAGCTTAATTGCTCCGGATGCGTGAAGTTGATGGCGTGTGCAGCCCGGTCCTGCACGACGAGTGTGATGTTGGGATGCCCCTCCACGAACTGGTTGAGCCGCTCGTGCGAAACGAGGGGGTCGCGCTGGCCAACAACCGCCAGGACCGGCACGGTCAGTTCCTGCGCTCGCTCGATGGTCGGGTAGTTCGTCATCGCGCGGAACAGGCGGAACGAATTGACCGGCCCAAACCGGACGTAGTCGGGGACCGCCACCGGGATCAGGCCCGGCTTCTCACGCGTCGCGTCCATCGCCATCTGCGCGAGGCCTCGATACAGCGGTTGGTTGTTCGGTCCACCGGCTGGCGACACCAGGATCACCCGATCGACGAGATCCGGGAACCCATGCGCCATCTCCAGGGAGATGAGGCATCCCATCGAGTTGCCGAGCAGGATGTACCGCTGGTACGGGAATCCGGCAAGGAAGGCGGCAAGCGTCTCCGCGAGCTGCGGGATGGTCAGGGTCTTCGCGGGCGAATGCGAGCGCCCATACCCTGGCAGGTCGGGGATGAGGGTGGGATGTTCAGGGACCAGGCGCACGGCGGTCGGCACAAGATAGCGGCCGGAGATGCCGAAGCCGTGGACATGGACGATGGGCACGGCATCCGGCGGGGCCGCGTCCAGGTTGGACCGGTAGAAGAGCGGCAGGTCGTTCAGAATCGTCCAGTGTTCACCCAGGGTTGCAACGCCAGCGGCCATACCTGTGTCCTTCGCGTGTCACTGGTCACAGCCGTCCGGCGCCCACCGTCATGCCGGGTGCGAGAGGACGACAGCCTCACTCCCGAAATGTAGCAGGCAGCCCCACGATTCGCCCGTCGACCCGTCCCGAGCCAGTCATTCCGAAAATCACTCATACCCGCTCGAAATCGGTGGCGGAAACAATTGCGCCCGCAAAGCAGATTGCGCTACCATGTCGCCACTGCAGAACTCATTTGCACCCAGGCCGTTGGACGATGCCGTTCAGGGTTCGGGAATGTCCGTATGCGTTGGCGTACCCATCCACGCATTTGGCGGCTGCAGTGGGTCCCGGGTAAGGGAAACGTGTCGTTTCAAGGAGGCTACACCATGTCGTTCGAGAAACAGGTCACACGTCGACGGTTCCTGCAAATCAGTGGGGCGATGGGGTTCACCGTCACCACCTTTGCCAAGGGTGGATTTGCGGTGGCGCAGACCCCGGCAGTCCCCGCCGAACTGACGCAATCGCCATTGTTCGAAGGCCAGGACCTGCCACCGGTCGCGGAGCGGATCAGTGCCGAGCCACTGGTGGTGGAGCCGATCGACGCGATCGGCACCTACGGCGGCACCTGGCGGACCGCCCTGATCGGTGGCCAGGACACCGCCTGGCTCGAGCGGACGGTGAATTACGACAACCTGCTGACCTGGTCGGTTGACTGGCAGATGTCGGTGCCGACGGTGGCGAAGTCGTACGAAGTGTCCGACGACGGCACCGCGTTCACCTTTTCGTTGCGCAAGGGACAGCTCTGGTCGGATGGCCAGCCGTTCACCTCGGCCGATGTCGAGTTCTACGTCAACAACGTCCGCAACAACACGGAACTGAACCCGGCCGCGCCGGACAACCCGTTCACGATCGAGGTTGCCGACGAGCAGACCTTCACGGTGACGTTCGAGCGGCCAAACGGCTTCTTCCTGAAGCGTCTCTGCGAAGCCGCCGGTGTCGACTGGACGCGCTACCCACGGCACTATCTCGAGCAGTACCACAAGGACTTCAACCCGGACATCGATGCCCTGGTCGCGGAAGCGGGTGTGGCCGACTGGGTCGAACTGTTCCGGACCATGGGCGGCGGCATCCCCGGCACGCCGTACGATGCCCGCTGGGCAAACGTCGACCTGCCACGGCTGCACGCCTGGAAGCTCGCCGAGCCCTACGGTGAGGGCACGCGTGTCCGCTTCGAGCGCAATCCCTACTACTTCAAAGTCGATGCGAGCGGCCAGCAGCTGCCGTACATCGACGAGGTCGTCTTCGACGTTCTCGAAGACCCGCAGGTGCTGCTGCTCCGCGCCTCCAACGGCGAGATCGACATGCACGCCCGCCACATCACGAACGATGTGAACAAGCCGGTACTGGCGGAGAACCGCGAAAAGGCCAATATCGAATTTTTCGAGATCGTGCCATCGTCGATGAACACGACGATCTTCGCGCTGAACCAGACGCACAAGAACGAGACGTTGCGGGGGATCTTCCAGAATCTCGACTTCCGCGCCGGTCTTTCCCAGGCAATCAACCGGCAGGAAATCATCGACGCGGTCTACGTCAGCCAGGGCGAGCCGTGGCAGTTGGCACCGCGCAGCGAGACTGTCTGGTTCAACGAAACCCTTGCCAAGCAGTACACCGAATACGATGTCGACCTCGCCAACGCCTCGCTCGACAAGGTGCTGCCAGACAAGGACGGCAGCGGCATGCGAACCCTCCCTGGTGGCGAAGCGTTCTCGTTCGTGATCGACGTGGCAGCCGAAGTCGGCGCCCAGTGGATCGACGTGACCAACCTGGTCGTCGGGTACTGGAACGCGGTCGGCATCAACGCCTCGCTGAACTCGATGGACCGCTCGCTGATGTACACCCGCAAGGCAGCCAACGAGCACGACTGCTCGGTCTGGGGTGGTGACGGCGGTCTCAACGACGCGATGCTCGAAGCTCGCTGGTACTTCCCGTTCAGCGACGAGTCGTTGTACGGCATCGGCTGGGTCGTGGCCCTCGGCCGCGCGGGCGGCAGCCCGCAGGCGGAAGCGGTGGAGCCGCCTGCCAGCATCCTGGAGCAGGACGAACTCTACCGGCAGATCGAACAGACGCCGGACGCAGCCGCGCAGGACGAGATCTTCAACCAGCTGCTGGCGATCTCACAACAGAACTTCAACGCGATCGGGATCAGCCTCCCGGCAATGGGCTACGGCATCAAGAAGGTCAACCTGAAGAACGTGCCGGCCTCGATGCCAGGCGCCTGGTTGTACCCGAACCCAGCGCCGTCCAAGCCGGAGACGTACTTCTTCGAGGGCGGCCAGCAACTGTAGGCTACTCGCCACGATTTGGGACCGGGCGGGGCGGCGATTGCCCTGTCCTGCGGGCCTGACGACTCGTACCGGTCGTCAGGCCCGGTCCGCCCAAACAACGGGTCCGCGCGGAGCGGCATGGTACGCAGATTGGAATCCCTGTCGCTCCACGCAGGAGGCTGATCGATGCTCGGCTACATCGCTCGCCGCATTCTCTACATGATTCCCACGCTGTTCGCCATTTCTGTCGTGGTCTTCATCATTATCCAGTTGCCGCCTGGCGACTATCTCACCACACTCGTCGCCGCCATGAGCAGCCAGGGCGAAACGGTGAACCAGGACGCGCTCCGGGCCCTCGAAGATCAGTACGGGCTCAACCAACCCTGGTATGTGCAGTACTTCTACTGGATCAAGAACATCCTGCTTCACTTCGACTTCGGCATGTCGTTCCAGTACAACCGTCCGGTGACCGACCTGATCGGTCAGCGCCTGCTGTTTACCATCGTGATTTCCATCGGCGCCCTGTTGCTGACCTGGGCGATCGCCTTTCCTGTGGGTATCTATTCGGCTGTGCGGAAGTACTCCATCGGCGACTACATCCTCACGTTCATCGCCTTTCTCGGTCTGGCGATACCAGAGTTCATGATCGCGTTGATCCTGCTGTACGTCTCCTTCGCATATTTCGACCAAAGCGTCGGCGGTCTCTTCTCCTCGCAGTTCGTGGATGCCCCCTGGAGTTGGGACAAGTTCGTCGACCTGATGGCGCATCTCTGGATCCCGATCGTCATTGTTGGCGTCGGGTCGACCGCAGCCCTGATCCGGATCATGCGCGCCAACCTGCTGGACGAACTCAACAAGCCATACGTCGTGACCGGACGCGCCAAGGGCCTGACCGAACGCCGCCTGCTGATGAAGTATCCGGTGCGGGTCGCCCTCAACCCGTTCGTCAGCACCTCCGGGCAAATCCTGCCCGGTCTGGTCTCCGGTGAGACCATCATCGGCGTGGTGCTCAGCCTGCCGACGATGGGTCCCCTGCTGCTCAGCGCCCTCGAATCGCAGGACATGTACCTTGCAGGCGGCATCATCCTGATGATCAGCACGTTAACCGTGATCGGCACCCTGCTATCCGACATCCTCCTGGCCGTGCTCGATCCACGGATCAGGTACTGAGGCGACACGCCGTTCCCCGGGACTCGCACGCCCCGACGCACGAGAAGGAGTGCCGCATGGAAGACCAGGATCTGATCGTCGATCGGCTCCGGCCAGATCCTCCCCCACCGGGCGAAATGATTTCCCAGGAAGTCGAAATCCGGGAGGAAACCGGCCATTCCGGGAAGTCCGTGGCCGTCGCCTCCCAGTGGCGGCTGATGTGGTGGAAGTTCAGGCGGCACAAGCTGGCCATGATCGGCCTCGTGCTGGTGATCATGCTCTACCTCATCGCCCTCTTCGGCGAATTCCTGGCCTCGAGCGATCCGAACAAGGTGAATGCCGCTTATACCTATGCCCCGCCCCAGCGTATTCACTTTTTCGACGAAGAGCACGGCTTCGGGCCCCACGTCTTCGGCTACACCTCCACGATCGACACGGAGACCATGGCGCGCAGCTTCACCCCCGATCCGGAGCAGCGAATCCCGATCGGGTTCTGGGTCAAGGGGTATGAATACGAAATCCTCGGATTCATCCCGTTCGATCGCCACCTGTTCGGGCCGACCGAACCAGGGCAACCGTTCTTCCCGCTCGGGGCCGACCGGCTCGGACAGGACCTGTACAGCCGGATGATCATCGGCACCCGGATCTCGATGTCGATCGGCCTCGTCTCGGTCTTCGTCAGCCTGATCCTCGGCATCGTGATCGGCGGTGTTTCCGGCTACTACAGTGGCGGAACCGACACATTCATCCAACGCGTGATCGAGTTCATCCAGGGCATTCCCACGATTCCGCTCTGGCTCGGGTTCGCGGCGGCGGTGCCGGACACTTGGTCGCCTTTGCAGACGTACTTCGCGATCACGGTCATCCTCTCGATCATCGGCTGGACCGGGCTGGCCCGGGTCGTGCGCGGCCGGTTCCTCTCGCTCCGGGAAGAGGAGTTCGTGACGGCGGCCCGGCTCGACGGCGCTGGTGAGATGCGGATCATCCTCCGCCACATGTTGCCGTCGTTCACCAGTCACATCATCGCCTCGGTGACCCTTGCGATTCCGGGAATCATCCTCGCAGAAACCGCGCTGAGCTTTCTCGGCCTTGGCCTTCGCTCTCCCATCAACAGCTGGGGGGTGCTGCTCCAGGAGGCGCAAAACATCCGCTCGGTATCGACCGCGCCCTGGCTGCTGCTGCCAGGCGTGATGGTCATCATTGCCGTCATTTCCCTGAACTTCCTCGGTGACGGTCTCCGCGATGCGGCAGACCCGTACACAGCCTGACGGAGGGCTTCCGCATGGCACTCGCCACCGACAGGACCGCCTCCAGCGCGGACGCAACATCCGAAGACCTCGTGCTCGACGTGCGGGACCTCAAGACCTGGTTCGAACTCGACGAGGGGACGGTCAAGGCGCTCGACGGCGCAACGTTCGACGTCAAGCGTGGCAAAACGCTCTGCATCGTGGGCGAAAGCGGCTGCGGCAAGAGCATGACCGCGCGCTCGATCCTGCAGATCGTGCAGCCGCCCGGCAAGGTCGTCGGGGGGCAGATGCTGTTCCACAAGCTCGATCCAACGACCGGCGCGAGGAAAACGATCGACCTTGCGGCTATCGATCCGAAGGGGCAGATCATCCGGGGCATCCGCGGCAAGGAGATCTCGATGATCTTCCAGGAGCCGATGACCTCGTTCAGCCCGGTTCACACCATCGGCAATCAGATTGCGGAGAACATCCAGATCCACTCAAGTATTTCGGACGCCGAGGCGAAGGAGCGATCGATCGAGATGCTCCGGAAAGTCTCGGTGCCGCGGGCTGCGGACCGGTTCGACGCTTACCCCTACCAATTAAGCGGCGGCCTGCGCCAGCGGGCGATGATCGCGATGGCGCTCTCGAACAATCCGGAGCTGTTGATCGCCGACGAACCGACGACCGCGCTGGATGTCACGACCCAGGCCCAAATCCTCGAACTCATGCAGCAGCTCCAGGATGAACTGGGCATGGGGATGATCTTCATCACCCACGACCTCGGAGTGGTCGCCGAGATCGCCGATGAAGTGGCCGTCATGTACCTCGGCATCGTCGTCGAACGCGGCACCGTCGACGAGATTTTCCATGCCCCAAAGCACCCGTACACGAGGGCGTTGCTCCAGTCGGTACCGCGATTGGGCGAGACGACGCGAATCCGGCTGAACTCGATCAAGGGGATGGTGCCCAGCCCGTACAGCCGCCCCACCGGCTGCCCGTTCAATACCCGCTGCGATTTCGCCATCCCGGGCGTCTGCGACCGCATCCTGCCACCGGTCACCGATCTCGGCTACCGGCGCGATGTCCGCTGCCTGCTGCACGAACCGGACTATGCCGGCACCGAGCAGGCGCAACGCTACCGCGATGCCCGGCCGGCGCTCGAAGGCAGCGACCCGGTCGAACATGCACGCACTGACCGCACCGTGGAGAAGGTCGCCGCGCCGCTGCTGAACATCACCAACCTGGAGGTGCATTTCCCGCTCAAGAGTGGCACCTTCAAGCGGCAACAGGCCACATTGAAGGCGGTTGACGGTGTCACCTTCGCGATTGCCCGGGGGGAGACCCTCGGGCTCGTCGGCGAAAGCGGCTGCGGCAAGACGACGACCGGTCGCAGCATCGTCCGCGCGATCGATCCCACCGGCGGCGGCATCCAGTATCTCGGCGACAAGGGACAGCCGGTCGATATCGCGGCGCTGCCGAAAGGGAAGCTGAAACCGTACCGGAAAGACATCCGGATGGTGTTCCAGGATCCGTTCTCCTCCCTCAACCCACGGATGACCGTCATGCAGACAGTGGCGGAACCGTTGAAGTCATTCAATGTCTCGTCCGGCAAGGACCGGGAGCACACGATCGCCGACATCCTGTCGAAGGTCGGGTTACGCGCCGAATACATGCGGCGCTACCCGCACGCGTTCTCCGGTGGCGAGCGCCAGCGGATCGGCATCGCGCGGGCACTCGTCCTGAACCCGCGCCTGGTGGTGCTCGACGAGGCGGTATCCGCGCTCGATGTGTCGGTGCGTGCCCAGATCCTGAACCTGCTGATCGACCTCCAGAAGGATCTCGACCTGACCTACCTGTTCATCTCGCACGACCTCAGCGTGGTCGAGCATATCTGCGATCGCGTCGCCGTGATGTACGTCGGCAAGCTGATCGAACTGGCGCCCACCGACATGCTGTTCGCCAATCCACAGCACCCGTATACCGAGGTGCTGATGTCGGCGGTTCCGGTGCCGGATCCACGGATGCGACATCGACGGACGCGCATTCAGCCGAAAGGCGAAGTTGCCGATCCGGTGAACCCGCCCTCCGGCTGCTATTTTCACCCGAGATGCCAGTACGCGCTGGAGCGATGCACGACGGAAGAGCCGCTGTTGCGCGAAGTGCGGCCCGGGCATTTTGCCGCCTGTCACTATTCGGAGACGCTGACCCTGCTTGGCGTGCGCCAGCTTACGGAGACGAGCCCCGAGGCCTCCGATTGACCCGGTTCCTCATCACCCCATCGTCCTCCGTAGGGGTGGACGGCCCTGGCCGAGCGTCAGCGAGACCGGGGTCTGTCCACCCGCACCATCCCAGTACGAACAGCGGGCCGACAGACCCTCGCTACGCTCGGGCCGATCGGCCCCTACGGCGACTGACCACATTTCCGACTCACGGCGCCGTTCATTCTCAGCCCGTCTCATCGCCATGAGGCCGCAGCGTATACTAGCGGCGACTTGACGGGCGATCCGCGATGGAGCGGATAGGGCCCGACGTAGACTCGCCACCGGGCCAGGGCTGGCCCGGCAACCAGAGGACCGGTGCGTACCCGGCGCTTCTTCAGGAATGCCATACATGAACCATCGACCGCGTTTCGCTCCTCGTGGCGCGTCCTTCATGATGTTGCTCGTGCTGCTGGCCACGGTGCTGCCGTTCTCGGCGTCATCCGCCTCGGCCCAGGGACTCAGTTGCGAACCCTTTGACTCGGGCACGCCCGTTCCCGAAATCTCCGAAGTGCCGGAAATTCCAGCCTTCGAGGTACCGGATGGCGCGACCGAGATCACCTTCGGCTACACCCCGGTTTCCGTCTTCGCCCCCGTATTCGTGGCCTATGAGAAGGGCTACTTCGCGGAGTACGGTCTCGATGTCACTCTCGAACCGCTCCCCGGCGGTTCGGATATGGTGCTCCTGACCGCTACGGGCGACATGGACTTCGGCGTCGGCGGCGTCGGACCCGCCTACTGGAATGCCGCGAGCCAGGATCTTGGCATCGAAATCATTGCGCCCGGGCATGCCGAAGGTTCGCCGGTCGCATCCCCGCTGATGATCTCGAAGGCTGCCTGCGAAGACGGTTCGATCACCAGCGTCGCGGACCTGGCCGGCAAGAAGGTGGCAGTCAACTCCCCGGGCGCCACCGAGTTGTGGCTCGACACCGCGCTCCGTCAGGGCGGCCTCACCATTGAGGATGTCGACCTCCAGTACCTCAGCTTCCCGGATGCCGTCGTCGCGCTCGAATCGGGCGCGCTCGACGCCGCCATCATCGGTGAGCCACTTGCCACCAAGGCCGAGCAGGACGGCATCGCCGTTCGCCTCCTCGCCGACTTCCCGGTCCAGCAGTACCAGCCAACCGTGGTCTTCGGCAACCAGGAGTGGATGGACGCCAACCCTGACGCCACCGCCGGTGTGGTCGCGGCCTATCTCCGCGCCTCGCGCGACCTGATGGAGAACTTCAACGACCCGATCAACCTCGCGATCATCGAGAAGTACACCGGCGTTCCCGCCCAGTTGATCGCCGCCTCGGTTCACCCGGTGTTCAGCACCGATGGCTCGATCAGCCTCGACAGCCTGAACGAGCTGCAGGCGTTCTTCCGTGGCCGCGGCCTCCTCGATTACGACACCGACCTCGATCCGGCGACGATGGTGAACACCACCTACGTGGACGAAGCGCTGACCCTGATCGGCGACTAGGCGGGTCATGCACGACGTTGCCTTCCAGGACGCCGATGCCGGTGGCGCGCGCATCGTTGCCACCGGGGTCGGACGCCGGTTCACCACCCCGGCCGGTCACATCGATGCCGTGCGAGACGTCACCCTCACCGTCGAGCAGGGTGAGTTCTGCGTGGTGGTCGGGCCATCCGGCTGCGGGAAATCGACCTTCCTGCGCATGGCCGCCGGTTTGGACAAACCCACCAGCGGTGTGCTGGAGATCAGCCGGCCCGACGGGCGAACCCCCACCAACGCGGTCGTCTTCCAGGGCCGCAGCCTTTTTCCCTGGCTCACCGTGCGCGACAACCTCGCCTACGGCCTGAACCTCAAGGGGGCATCGCGCTCGTCGCAGCGGGAGACGACGGACCAACTCCTGTCAATCCTCGGCCTGTCCCGGTTCGGGGATGTCTACCCCCACCAAATCTCGGAGGGCATGCGCCAGCGCGTCGCGATCGGACGCGCCCTGGCTGTCGATCCCGACCTGCTGCTGATGGATGAACCGTTCGGCGCCCTCGATGAGCAAACCCGCTACATCCTGCAGGAGGAACTCCTGCGTATCTGGGACCGGAGCGGCAAGACGGTCGTCTTCATTACCCACTCGATCGACGAGGCCATCGTGCTCGCCGACCGGATCGTGGTGATGAGCGCCCAACCCGGCACGATCCGCGCAATCATCGATGTCCCCCTGCCGCGCCCCCGCTCGTTGATGGACGTGCGGTCCAGTCCGGAGTTCGGTCGGCTGTTCACACAGACGTGGGAACTGCTGAAGGACGAGGTCACGCGCGCACGGCTCACCCAGGAAGGGGCGCTGGC
>CAZSUN010000082.1:0-7033 GCA_964610045.1 uncultured Sphaerobacteraceae bacterium | reverse complement strand
CCGATCCGTTCCGCAAACGGCGGATGCTGGAACTTGGCCTCACCGTCGCCGGTCCGATCCTGATCATTGCGGTCTGGGAATTCCTCTCCCGCACCGGCCTGATCGACGCCCGGTTCTGGCCCGCTCCCAGCACGCTGTGGGACACCGCCGGCGAGATGTTCCGCGAGGATGACCTCACCGGCGACATCCTGATCACGATCAGGCGAATCCTCCTCGGGTTCATGCTGGGGACGATTCCCGGCATCATCCTCGGCCTGGCGATGGGGCTCTCGTGGCCCGTCCGCACCTTCTTCATGCCGATTTCGACCACGATCTACGTCATTCCGAAAATCGCGATCCTGCCGTTGATGATCATCGCCTTCGGGGTCGGCGAAACGTCGAAACTCGTCACGGTGGCTCTCTCGATCTTCTTCGTCGTGGCGTTGAACACCATGGCCGGGGTGCTGGACCTGGACAGAACCTACACCGATGTCGCCCGCAACCTCGGCGCCACACGCCTCCAGCTCTTTCGCACAGTTGCACTGCCGGGATCCCTGCCGGCCATCTTCACCGGCATGAAACTGGCGATGGGTTTTGCACTGGTCGTCGTCGTCGGCACCGAATTCGTCAATGCGAAGAACGGACTTGGCTACGTGATCTGGAACAGCTACCAGAAGCTGAGCATCCGGGACATGTTCGTCGGGCTCGTTTTCACCGGCATCCTCGGCTGGGCGTTCACGGCCGCGATTTCGCTGGTCGAGGGCTGGTTCCTGCCGTGGAAACGGTCGGACCGGCGGCGAGTGCCGCTTGCGACCTGGTTCCACGCGGCTCGCCCGCGTTCGTTCACCACCTCGATCGTGCCGGTGGTCGCGGCGACCGCACTGGCCTACGCTGACGACGAGGTCCAGTGGAGCCTGTTCGCGTTCATGCTGATCGCCTCGATCCTCACCCATGCCGCCTGCAACTTCACCAATGATTATTTCGACGCGGTGCGCGGCGTCGATTCCCACGAGACGATGGGTCAGGGCGGGGCACTCCAGGCTGGCGCACTCACCTACGCCGATCTCCGCCTGGCGATCACGGTCTGCTTCACGGGCGCCTTCCTTGCGGCCCTTCCGGTCATCGCCGCCGTTGGACCAGTCATTTTCTGGATCGCGATCGCCAGCGCCGCCGCTGCCTTCTTCTACACCGGTGGACCGTTTCCGCTCGCCTACTACGCCCTCGGCGAAGTCACCGTCTTCCTGGCCATGGGGATCGGCATGGTGATCGGGACCTACTACGTGCACACGGGCGAGGTGACCCCGCAGGCGGTGCTGCTGGCAACGGCGATGGGCTTGCTCTCGGCCGGATTCCTGCACGCCAACAACGTCCGCGACATCGACAGCGACCGGCGGCAACACAAGCGAACCCTGGCGAACCTGCTCGGGCGGCATGCGTCCACCATCGAATACGCGATCCTCGTGTTCGTGCCGTTCGCCTGTGCCGTGGCGATGGTCCTCATCGACCGGGCCTACTGGCCGGTGCTGGTGGTGTTCGCCAGTTTCCCGATCGCGTTGACACTGACCCGCGAGATCGCCGTCGAGGAAAAGCCGGCCGCTCTGAACCTCCTCGTCCGCCGTTCGGCTGGCCTGCACATGGTCTACGGGCTGCTCGCGACGGCCGGGTTCACCGCTGCCGCGCTGATCGGCGTTTCGTGATGGGGCGCACCATCGCGCGCATCACTGCGATCATCGCAGTCTTTGGAATCCTGGCCGGGGTGGCAATGGCCATCTGGGCCCGGTTCGTCGCGCCGTTCCGGTTGTCGGTGAAGCAGGTTGTCGTGCAGCTGCCACGACGTCACGCCAACCTCGACGGGTTGACCATCGCCTTCGTCACCGATACCCACGTCGGCCCACACTACCCCGCCGCTGCGCTGGAGCCCGTGCTGCGCGCGCTTGAGACCGCCCAGCCAGACATCGTGCTCTTCGGCGGCGACTACATCTCGGAATCTCCCCGTTTCCTCAAGGACGCCGCGCCGATGCTGGGCCGGATCGGAAAGACGGGACGGCTTGGCTGCTGGGCGGTGCTCGGCAACCACGACATGGCGAATTCGCGGACACGGGTGATGCCAGCATTGGAAGACTCCGGCATCCAGGTGCTGGTCAACCGGGCTGTCAGGGTTGAGACCGGCACAGGCGACCTCTGGCTCGTGGGGATCGACGACGGGCTGCTCGGCAAGCCCGACCTCGACGCCGCCTACACCGATGTCCCGGCGGACGCCGCCTCGATCTGCCTCTGGCACGAACCCGACCGGATCGAGGAGTCCGCCCCGTACGGCTCGTTCCTGCAGCTCTCCGGCCACACCCACGGCGGGCAGATGCGCTTGCCGGTGGTCGGGCCTCTGGCGACACCCAGTCTCGGCCAGGCTTTCGTGCTCGGACGTTTTCAGGTCGGCGACACGGAACTGTACGTCTCCGGCGGTATCGGCATATACCGGCCACCCGTTCGCCTCAACTGCCCGCCGGAACTGACGATCGTGCGGCTGGTGGGATGACGCCAATCTGCAATCGGTAGGGAAGACCTTCCGCGCCGCCTCAACCAGCCGGTGGAATCCGAATCGCCTGGCGGCGCGGTAATGGTCTTCCGGATTCCCGGCGGTCGTGCAACGAGGAAGACCATTACCGGCGCAGGGAAGATTTGACCCGGGTAATTGCGTGTGCGCCGGAAGGTCTTCCCTACCAAATGCGCGGATGTCCCGATCACCGGTGAATTGGCGGGCAACGCACGAGGTTGCCCGCGCCCGTCGCGGATGCGATGCTCTTGCATGGTGAACTCGGCAACTGATTGACGGTTGGATGGAGGAACGAGGGTGACACAGGACACGATTCGAGTTGGCGTCATCGGATGCGGGGCGGGCCTGTTCCACCTGGAGGGGTACAACGCCGAACCGCGGGCAGAAATCGTGGCCCTCGCCGGGCTCGACACCGATCGCTGCAATTCGCTGGCGGCACGGTTCGGCATTCCCAGGGTCTACCGCGAGTATCAGGAATTGCTGGCGCAGGATGACATCGACGCGGTCAGCATCGCGGTCCCGAACTTCCTGCACAAGCCGGTCGCAATTGCGGCCCTGGAAGCCGGCAAGCACGTGTTGATCGAGAAGCCGCTCGCCCGCAACACGGCCGAGGGCATCGCGATGGTCGAAGCGGCGGAGAAAGCCGGCAAGATCCTCGCCGTCTCCTTCCAGCGCCGCACCCGGCACGACATCGAAATCGTCCGCGACCAAATCCAGTCCGGCGCGCTCGGACGCGTCTACTACTCGAAGGCGTGGTGGATGCGGCGATCCGGCATTCCTGGCCTCGGCAGTTGGTTCACCTCGAAGGAGGCAGCCGGCGGCGGTCCCCTGATCGACCTTGGCGTGCACGTCATCGACATGGCGCTCTACTGCATGGGCAACCCGAAGGTGACCCACGTCAGCGCCGCGACCTATGCCGAAATCGGCACGCAGGGCAAGGGAAACTGGGTCGGCCGCCGCACCAGCCAATCAAGCGACGACCCAATCAAGTACGAGGTCGAAGACCTTGCGACCGCGTTCCTGCGGTTCGAGGACGGCGGCACGATGATCGTCGAAGCTTCGTGGGCGTCGTACACCGAGATGGACGACGATTTCGGCGTCCAGTTCTACGGCAGCGAGGGCGGCGCACGGATCTTCTCGAAGCGCTACGCCGATGTCGACACGCTCGACCTGTTCTCCGGTATCGGCAACACAACGGCCGACACCCACCCGCGCCTGGTTGCTCGCCCCGGTCACGAAGAGATCGTCCGTGGCTTTGTCGACGGCATCCTGCTCGGGACACCGGTCTCACCGGACGGCGAGGAAGGGCTCGACCGGGTCCGCCTCATCGACGCGATCTACAAATCGGCCGAACTGGGGCGGGAAATCTCGATCGACGAAATTGGGTAGTACGGATTTGATGTGCTTCGCACAGAGATGTCTCGACGTCGCCCGTCCCTCCGCTACGCTCCGGGGCGGGCTCCGCTCGACATGACGGGCCATGTGGGCGGGTGTCCGCTCTTGGTTGTCCGGGTGAACCGGGCGAACAGCCGCGACCGGATGAGCGCATGGCCAGATGTCATTCACGGTCGTGGCAGGTTCGTCCCTGCAACCCGTGACAGAGACGACAGGATCGGTGACGATAGCGGTGACAACGACTGGCGGGGCACAGCCTCGTATACGGAAGGGACACAACATCATGGGGAACCCGATTCGCGTCACCGTCTGGAACGAATTCCGGCACGAGAAGAAGGATCAGCACATCGGCGAGATCTACCCGGTCGGCATCCACGGCGCCATCGCCGAGGGTCTCGAGCAGGCCGGCGGCTTCGAGGTCACCACCGCAACCCTCGACGAACCTGAGCACGGCCTGACCCAGGACGTGGTCGACAACACCGATGTCTTCGTCTGGTGGGGACACATGGCCCATGGCGAGGTCTCCGACGATATCGTGGCACGCGTCCACAAGCGCGTCCTCGACGGGGCCGGCCTGATCGTGCTCCACTCCGGCCACTTCTCGAAGATCTTCAAGCGGCTCATGGGTTCCTCCTGCGACCTGAAGTGGCGCGAGGCCGATGAGAAGGAGCGGCTCTGGGTCATTTCCCAGGGGCATCCCATCGTCGAGGGCATCGGTGACTACATCGAACTCGCCCAGGAAGAGATGTACGGCGAACCGTTCGGCATCCCGCAGCCGGATGAACTGATCTTCGTTTCGTGGTTCCAGGGTGGCGAGGTGTTCCGCAGCGGCGCTGCCTACCAGCGGGGAGCAGGCAAGATCTTCTACTTCCGGCCGGGACACGAGACCTACCCGACCTACTACAACGAGCAGATCCGGCTCGTCATCGCCAACGCGGCGCGCTGGGCGCGGCCGGTCGTTCGCACCCAGGGACCCACCGGCAACCAGGACCCGATCGAGGATCTGCCGTGGTACGACCGCAAGCACGCGGTGACCGAGCAATTCGGCGACGCCACCCTGGTCTAGCGCATTCGCGAGGGTCGCATTCGTTCGTTTGTAGGGGCCGACCCCGTGTCGGCCCGATTACCGGACCATTCGGCCAACAAGAACGGGCCGAGACAAGCTCGGCAACCCTACGGAGGGTCGGAGCAGGGATGGCGACACATCACGCGGACGTGATCATCGTTGGTGGCGGCACGATGGGCACGGCTGCCGGGTGGGCCATCGCCCGCCGTGGCGGCAGCGTTGCCGTCCTCGAACAATTCGACCACGTCCACGGATTCGGCAGTCACGGCGGCAAGACCCGGATCTTCCGGCATGCCTATGCCGAGGGTGCGACCTATGTGCCCTGGGCTCTGGAGGCCGACCGGCTCTGGTCGGGCGTCCAGGAGCGCAGCGATTCCACGTTCATGCACCGGGTCGGCTGCATCGATGTCTCGGGACCGGGTTACCACCGGGCCAGGGAGGCGCGAGCCAGCGCCGAGGCATACGGTCTCACGCACGAGTGGCTGACCGGCGCGGAGGTTCGCGAGCGTTGGCCGATCTGGCAAATCCCGGACGATCGGGAAGTCTGCTACGGGCCTGATGCGGGGTTCCTGGATGTCGAGATCGGCCTGAAGGCACTCGGGCGGGAACTCGTCGCGGCGGGTGGCGCCATCCACACCGGGACCGCCGTGACCGGCTGGTCAGCGTCGCCAACCGGCATCGAGGTAACCACGGCGAACGGCGATACCTGGTCAGGCGACCGCTTGATCGTCACCGCAGGGGCGTGGGCTGGCAAGGTCCTGGCCGACCTCGGCATCCCGCTCGAAGTCCGGCGCAAGCCTGTCGCCTGGTTCGAAATCGAAGCCGCGTCGGCGCCGCTCGCCGAGCCCGGCAGGATGCCGGTCTACATCCACGACGATGCGCACGGCGAGTTCTACGGCTTCCCGCATTACGAGGACGCCGGGATCAAGATCGGGATGCATTCCGATGGGGTGGCAGTCAACCCCGACACGATTGACCGGACTGTCTCGGAGGCTGACACGCACACCGACATCCTGCCGTTCGCGCAGCGGAGCTTCCGGGGCGTGACCGGCAGGGTGCTGAAGTCAACCGTGTGCATGTATGTGATGTCGCCCGACGAGGACTTCATCATCGACCGGCACCCGGAACACGGGAACGTGGCGTTCGCCGCAGGCTTCAGCGGTCACGGCTTCAAATTCGCGCCAGTGGTCGGGGAGCATCTCGCGTCGCTCGCGCTCGACCCGGCCACGGTCACCATCGACACATTCGCTGCGTCGCGCTTCGGCCTGACCTGACGTTTCCCTGACTGTCACTCCGAACTTCAATCCAGACAGCAACACAACCTCGCTGGACGAAAAGGGACCCAAACTCATGCCTGTAGCCACCATCGACCCCGTCTACACCGCCGACGTCACCGTGACCGGTGGTCGCGGCGGCCACGCGACGAGCAGCGACGGCACGCTCGACATCAACCTCTGCCCGCCAGGCGCAAAGACGCAGGAACCGGGCACGAATCCCGAGCAATTGTTCGCGGCGGGCTACGCCGCCTGCTTTCAGAGCGCCATGTTCGGGGCGGCAAAACAGGCTGGCCTCGACCCGGACGACATCACCGTCCGCTCGGAAGTCTCACTCGGCAAGTCCGGTGATGAGGCGTGGGGATTGGCGGTCAGGCTGACCGTCATCGTACCAGGCGCTGACCTCACGACGATCGACGAGATCGCCCAGGCGGCCCACGCGCGCTGTCCCTACTCGCGGGCGACCCGCGGCAACATCGAGGTCGAGATCGTCGCCGAGAACTGACACGCTCGACCATCGTCGATCAGGGTCGCCACGGGGGCGACCCGATCACCTCTGGTAGGGGAGGACCAAGGCAGCACAATCGACGACGCTGGTGGCAGATCCACTGTGCCGCCGCGTGTCCTCCCACGTTTCGCCAAAACGCCGGAACGAGAGGACACGCGGCGCTGTTCCATCCCCCTGACCCCCTTCCATTCTGGAAGATGGAACCGTGCCTTGGTCCTCCCCTACGAAGCGTTTCGTTGTTTGTGTGCGCTCAAATCCCC
>CAZSUN010000081.1:0-17258 GCA_964610045.1 uncultured Sphaerobacteraceae bacterium | reverse complement strand
AGTCGGCGGCGAGCGGGATGGCGGGCATGGCGACCGTGCCATGTTTGACCGCGTGCTCGAACTCCGCCGGGTAGTGCTGCATCATGCCGAGCAGCGGGACCGGGGCCACCTGGCCGAGGCCACAGAGCGACAACTCGATGATGTGTTTGCTCGTCCGTTCAAGCAGCGGCAGGTCATCCATCGAACCTCGCCCGAACCGGATGCGATCGAGGATTTCCACCAGCGCCGGGTTGCCGAGGCGACAGGGGACGCACTTCGAGCACGATTCGTATCGGTTGAAGGCGGTGAGGTAGCGGGCGAAATCGACGACGTTGACCGATTCGTCGAAGATCACCCAGCCGCCGGAGCCGAGCATGCCGCCGACATCGCCAAGGGAGTCGAAATCGACCGGGATGTCGAGGTGCTCGTCCTTGAGCGGACCAGCCGAGACACCGCCGGTCTGCACGCCCTTGAAGACGTAGCCATCTGCCATGCCACCGTAAATGTCGTCGAAGAGGGTGCGCAGGGTCATGCCAAGTTCAACCTCGACGACGCCGTGCAGCTTGAGCGGACCCTGCACCGTCATCAACTTGGTGCCCTTGCTTCCTTCAGTGCCGAGTCCCGCGTACCAGGCACCGCCGTTGACGATGATGTCCGGAATGTTCGCCAGGGTCTCGGTGTTGTTGGCAACCGTCGGTCGCTTCCAGAGCCCTTCTTCGACCGAGCGGGGCGGCTTGGTTCGTGGCTGGCCGCGGACACCCATCACCGAGTACATCAGCGCGGAGGCCTCGCCACAGATGTAGGCGCCCCCGCCGGTGCGGACCCGGAACGCCACATTCTTGCCAGTGCCAAGGACATCCTTGCCGATCAGGCCGAGGCGCTCGGCATCGGCGACGGCCTTGCGGAACCGCCGGATCGCCAGCGGATACTCGCCACCGATGTAGTTGTAGCCCCGCTCCGCGCCGCAGACGACGCAGGCGATCAGGATGCCTTCGAGGATACGGTGCGGGTCGCACTCGTGCAGGTGGCGATCCTTGTAGACGTTCGGCTCACCCTCGTGACTGTTGCAGACCACGAACTTGGGGGTGACGCGGGCCTTGCGGCCACTCTCCCACTTGATGCCGGCCGGGAAGCCTCCACCGCCGCGCCCCCGCACATTCGAGGCGGTGACTTCAGCGATGGCATCCTCGGCGCTCATCTCGAAGAGCACCTTGAAATAGGCGTCATACGCGCCGCGGGCGATCGCATCCTCGATCGAATCGGGCTCGATGACCCCGGCGTTGCGGGAGATCAGTTGCGTTTGCTTGTTGAAGTAGTGGTGCTCGCTGAGTGGACGGATACCGTCCTGCTCAGTGTCCCCGCGGACACCCACTGCGAGATCGTTCCGCTCGCCGCGAACGACCGCTGCCACGTCTGCCGCGTCGATTGGGCCGTAAAGGACCGGCGCCGCGTTCGGGCGCTTGACCTCGATCCACGGTTCCATCCAGAACGCGCCGTTGCCGCTGACTTCGCGCACGATGGTGGTACGGTCGAGGTTGGAGTGACAGGCGGCAAGGACATCGAGCGCGCCCTTGGCGATCGAACTGCTGCCGACGCCGACACTAACGACGGTTTCGCCGCCTTCCCACATATCCTGCCAGCGGGATCGGGCACGATCGCGGAAGGCGATGTACTCGTCCTTTGACGCGAGCCGGTTGAACGGCTCACTCTCCCGCAGGCTGGCCATGGCTCACTCCATTCTCGTGCAACTGGCGATGACCTTCGCGCGCCCGGTTCACCAGGGCAGTCAGGGTCTCAGGGTCGACATGACCGTGGTAGGCGTCGTCGATCTTCACCACAGGCGCCAGATCGCATACACCGAGGCAACCGTTGACGACCTGCACGCTCATTTCCAGGTCGCTGGTGGTGTCGCCGTCGGCCACGCCGAATTCGTCCTGCATCTGCTGCACGAGTGCCTGCGAACCCATGACGTAGCACGCCATGCCGTGGCAAATCAGCATGTGGTGATGTCCGCGCGGGGCGGTCCGGAAGTCGGCGTAAAAGGTGAGCAATGCGTAGACCCGGTTGATCGACGTGTTCAGGTGATCGGCAACCATTTGGGCTGCTTCGGGGGACACCCACCCGAAGTGCTCGTTGATCTCCTGGAGGGCGAACAGGATGAGTTCCTGCGCCTCCTCGTAATCGGAGAACGTGAAATGCGAAAGGATGTCGCGCACGACATCGAGATCGATATCCTGGCGCCCGGTAAACGGTGCGGGCACTGGCAGGACCGTGTGCGCGGATTCGGCATGGGCCACGCGATGAACCTCCCTGCCGTGGCCTGGTCCGAAGCTGACCGGCCCGCACGGCAGTGCGAGAAGCGTCTCAATTCATCGGGCAGTATAGCAGCAGCGGAGGCGCAAACCGCCCCGGCATCGGGCAGTGCGGGTAGCATTGGCGGGCACCGGATCCGGAAGGGATTTGCGATGCCCGCGTGAGGGCTTAGCTCCTGAAAAGTGCCTGGAAGTCGCCGTCGAAATCCTGCAGGTACTCGTACATGTCGAGCACATCGGAGGCGGAAACCGGCTCGCCGGCCGGGACATACTCAGGTTCGATGTCGGGCGCCATGGATCGCGCCGGTTCCTTCACTTCACGCATGGCGCGTTCGGTGAGGCGCCGCAGGGCCATCTGGGCTTCTTCGGGATCGCCATCGTTGAGCACGGCAGCAACGAAATTCCGGGCGTGACAATCGGTGCATTCAACCAGCATTGTCCACATATCGCTCTCTCGCGAGATGATCGTGATGTCGTCCGGTTGGAAATGATGGTGACAGACGATGCACCGTTCCATGCGTTTCAGCACGATCCGTTTGATGCGAACTTCTGAGTCCATGGGCCCTTCTGTCGATACGTCCAGCCGATGCCGGACTGGCTAGCGCTTGCGGTCGAAATCGTCGAGATCGAGGGAGTTGATGAAGTCGCGGAACACGCCGAGCCGGTCTTCCTGGCCACGGGCGCCAGAGACGTCGCGTTCAGTCGTGTCGAATGGTGAATCGGGCCGTGACTCCTCGATGGCGGAGGTGACATCGGCATCATCGTCGTCTCCGTCCATGCTCACGCCAACCTGATCCATGACCGCATCGGCGACCAGGATCCGGCTGCCAGTGCGGACCGCGAGGGCGATCGCGTCGCTGGGGCGGGAATCCAGTTCGATGGTGTGGTTATCGTGCTCCAGGAAAATCCGTGCGAAGAAGACCTGATCGTTGATATCGGTGATGACGATCCGGTCGAGGCGCGCGCCGAGATCACTGATCATGGACCGCATCAGGTCGTAGGGAAGCGGGCGAGTCGCGGGCACCCCCTGAAGCTCCATCGCGATCGCCTCGGCCTCATAGGCCCCGATCCAGATCGGGAGGTGCCGGTCGCCATCGGTTTCCTTCAGGATGACCACCCGATTCTGGGTGACCAGACTGACGCGAATACTCTCTACGGTCGTTTCGATCATGGTCAGGTCCTCTGGCAAATGAGGTTCGGTCCGCCCAATGACCATCGCGGTGCGGAGTGGGAACCGAAGCCCCCAGGTTTCGACCCCTGCGGCCTATAGTACACCCGGGAAGCGGGGATGGCGCCATCCCTCACGCGGGTAGGTGAACCGGATCAGGAGGCGGAGTCTTCGAGCTCCGGATAGTCGTTGTGCGGCACGACACCGATTTCGCCCACAGGCCAATACGTGATCCAAGCTTTTCCGATGATATTGTCGATCGGCACGAGACCGAAGTAGCGGGAATCCTCGCTATTCATCCGGTTGTCGCCCATGACGTAGACATAGCCTTCCGGGATCTCGATCGGGCCACAATACTGGGCTGCGGGCGAGCAGCGAGAGAGGTTGCCTTCGTCGATGTAGGACTCGTCGAGCCTCACCCCGTTGATGTAGACGCCGTCATCGTGGATTTCGATCGTATCGCCTGGCAGGCCGATCACCCGTTTGATGTACGGCTTGTCCGAGTTGGACGCTTCACCTGGCGGATTGAGGACGATGATATCCCCGCGCTCGGGGGTGCCGAACGGGTACCAGGTGTCGCCTTCATCCGTGTCGACGAACGGAATCCAGCCGAACCACTTGTCCTGGTCGATCGACAAATAGGCATTGCGGTTGACCAGCAACATCTCGTTGTTCTGCAGGCTGGTATCCATGCTGTGCCCCTCGACCCGGAAGTTGAGGACGACGGCGCGGACCAGCACGAAGATGAGCAGCGCGAGAAGCAGCGTTTCGACGATCTCGCGAACGAGCGATCTCGGCTTTTGGGTGCTGGTCGTGGTAACCGTGGGCGCCGGTTGGGTTTCGATCGATGGGAGTCGACCAGCAGGGTCGTGCACGGAGCCGGGCGCCGGCGGGTTCTGGTCGGTCATGCCGGGTAGTCACCTCTTGGGGTAGGAAGCACGGTTCGAGTTCCGGCCGAACAGCGAAGGGACGCAGGGGCAACCCCATGCGTCCCTTGCGGATGCAACGTTCAGGCGGAGACGGACGTAACGCGCCTAGATTTCGTCAGCGCGGCTGCCGACGCTGGTCGGAACCTTCTCGTCCACCTTGTTGGCGCTGCTCGTCAGCGTCGAAGCCGTGGTCGAGGTGCCGGCGTCGATCTTGGCCTCGCCATCCTTGACGTCGTCGTCAGACGACTCGGTCTTGAATTCCTTGATGCCCTTGCCGAGCGCGCCGCCGATTTCCGGAAGCTTGCCGACGCCGAAGATGATCACGATGATCACCAGAATGATTGCCAGTTCTGGCACTCCGAGATTAGGCATGGTCGCATTATCCTCCTGATGCTCGCACCCGCGTGCGGGCCGCCCGGTGGGAACCAACGGTTGCGGCGAATCGCAGGCGGCGGTCCTTATTGTATGACTGCCGCGAACCGGAAATCAACGCGCGAATGGTAGATTGGTGACACACCAGACGCGTGCAAAGAGATTGGTGACCTTTCGGCAGGCGACGTTCGCCAGGCCGGCACGGTCATGCGTTCTCCAGGCGTGTGTCACTGCTCCTTCCCGGAATGCGCTCCCGGCAGGAGTGCCGGGAGTCCGATGATGGGTGGCGGCGAGTGGCCGCGGCGGTCAATTGCTCAGGACGATGCTGCTCAGCACGCACAGGATAACGAAGAGGATCGAGATACCGATCGTGAACTCAAACAGGGTCTTCTCGAATCCCCGCCGGGTGCGTTGGATCGAATCCGAACCGCTGCCGAAGGCGCCACTGAAGGACGACCCCTTGGTCTGCAGCAGGATGACGCCGATCAGGACGACGGAGACCAGGATGGTCACGAGATAGATTGCTGTATCCACGAGACGATGCTTCCTTCTTCGGACCACATGATGACGCTGGAGCGTGCGTGCGTCCTAGGCAGCGTACCATCAGGCAGCAGGTTCGGCAAAGCGGTCAGCGTGCGTTGTCGACCGCCGCCTGGACGATTGCCGCGAACGCGTCAGGCTTCAACGATGCCCCACCGACCAATGCGCCGTCGACTTCCGGCTGCGCGAGATACTCACCAGCGTTGTCCTGGGTGACACTCCCGCCATACAGCACCGGGATCGATTGAGCGGGTGACCCGAATCTGGCCAGGACGGTCCGGATCGTGGCCGCCATGTCGGCGGCATCCGCCGGCCGGGCACTGATGCCAGTGCCGATCGCCCAGACGGGCTCGTAGGCCACCACCAGCGCCGGCGCAGCGTTGCTGCCCAGGCCCGCGATCGCGGTCGCGAGTTGGCGGCTGACGATCGACTGAGCTTCGCCGCCCTCACGCTGGGCAAGGGTCTCGCCAACGCAAACGAGGGCGGTCAGCCCTGCCTGGAGTGCTGCCTGGACCTTGGCGGCAACCTGGTCGTCGCTCTCGCCGTGGTGTTGACGTCGCTCACTGTGTCCGACGATCGTGAAGTCGGCCCAGGGAGCGAGCATGCCGGCTGCAACTTCGCCCGTGTATGCCCCCGACGCGTGCTTGGAGACATCCTGCGCGCCGAGCCAGAGCCGGGAGCCGGAAACGGCGTCCGCGATGCCTGGCAGGTACGGAAACGGCACGGCGATGCCGACGCGAACCAGGTCGCCGGCAACTTCCGCCTGGGCGGCACACGCCAGGGCGAGGTCGATCGCACGGTCAGGCGTGGGATTCAGCTTCCAATTGCCGACAACCAGCGGTGTGGGTAGGAAGGCCATCAGGGTCGATCCGGAATCGCGGCGATGCCGGGCAGATCGACGCCTTCGAGCAATTCCAGGGACGCACCGCCGCCGGTTGAGATATGGTCGATTCGATCAGCGAGACCGAGGTGCTCGATTGCGGCAACCGAATCGCCGCCGCCGATGACGGTGTAGCCGTCTGCGTTCGCAACGGCCTCGGCGATGCCCCGCGTGCCGGCGGCAAACGCGGGGTTTTCCGCGACACCGAGCGGGCCGTTCCAAAACACTGTCCTCGCGCCGCCAATGACCTCCGTCCAGGCGTCGACCGTCGCTGGACCGATATCGAAGATCGCGTCGCCAGGGGCAACCGCGTCCGCGGCGCGGACCGAACCTTCGCCGGCATCGATCGATCCGGCCACCAAGACATCGGTGGGAAGTCCGACCGTCACATCGGCGGCAGCGGCGTGCTGAAGCACGTCCCGGGCGACCGGCACGAGGTCGGGTTCGAGCAGCGATGCCCCAACCTCGTGGCCCTGGGCGGCGAGGAAGGTGTTCGCCATGCCGCCGCCAATCAGGATCGTATCGACCCGCGTCAACAGGTTCTGCAGCACCTTGATTTTGTCCGACACCTTGGCGCCACCGATGATCGCGACGAACGGATGCTCGGGGGCGTCGAGCAGGCGTGAGAGGGCATCGACCTCCCGCTGCATCAGGAGCCCGAGGCAGGCTGGAAGCAGATGGGCGACGCCCTCGGTCGAGGCGTGGGCGCGGTGGGCGGCCCCGAACGCATCGTTGACGTACACCTCGGCAAGGTCGGCCAGTTCCCGCGCCAGTTCAGGGTCGTTCTTCTCCTCGCGCGGGTCGAACCGAAGGTTTTCGAGGAGAAGGATGTCTCCGTCCTTGAGTTGGTCCACTGCTTCGGCGGCGGCGTCCCCGGTCACCTCGTCGACCGTGGCCACCGGGACGCCGGTCAGATCCGAGAGGCGGGCAGCGACTGGCGCAAGCCGCAACTCATCGCGTTGTTTGCCCTTCGGTCGCCCCAGGTGGCTGCAGAGGATGACCCTGGCGCCACGCTGGTGAAGCAGGTCGATCGTGGGGAGGGCGGCCCGGATACGCGTGTCGTCGGTAATCTCACCGTTTCGCAGGGGGACGTTGAAATCGACCCGGCAAAGGACACGCTTGCCGCGGACGTCGACATCGGTGATCGATCGTTTCGCCATCGTCACTCCGGTTCGCGATGAACGTTGGAGATTACGCCGCGTCGAAACCCTGCTCGCAGACGAGGGCGACCAGGTCGGCGATCCGGCAGGAATAGCCCCACTCGTTGTCGTACCAGGCGACCACCTTGAGCATTCGGTCACCCAATACATTCGTCAGCAGGGAATCGAAAATCGACGAGCGTGAATCCTGGCGGAAATCCGTGGACACGAGCGGTTCGTCGGTGTAGCCAAGAATCCCCGCGAGGGCATCCGTCTGGGAGGCTGCCTTGAAGGCGGCGTTGACCGATTCGATCGTGACCGGCTGTTCGGTGGTGAGCACGAGATCGACGATGGAAACGGTCGGGGTGGGGACGCGCAGGGCGAACCCGTCGAGCTTGCCCTTGACCTCCGGAATGACCAGTGACAGCGCCTTGGCGGCGCCGGTGGTGGTGGGCACGATGTTCTGGGCGGCAGCCCTGGCCCGGCGCAGATCGCGGTGCGGCGCGTCCTGCAGGTTCTGGTCCTGCGTGTACGAGTGCACCGTCGTCATCATTCCTCGCTCTATGCCGAAGGAATCGAGCACGACCTTCACGACCGGCGCGAGACAGTTGGTCGTGCAGGAGGCATTGGAAATGATGTGGTGGTTGGCCGGATCGTACTTGTCCTCGTTCACGCCGAGCACCACGGTGATGTCTTCACCCTTGGCCGGGGCGCTGATGACGACTTTCTTCGCGCCAGCATCGATGTGGGCCCGCGCCTTGTCCGCGCTGGTGAAGTGCCCGGTCGACTCGATGACGATATCGACCCCGAGATCCGCCCACGGCAACGCGGCCGGATCCCGTTCCTCGAACACGCGGACGAACTTCCCGTCGACCGTGATCCCGTCGCCGCTGGCACTGATGTCCGCGCCGTACGGACCATACGTCGAATCGTATTTCAAGAGGTGGGCGAGGGTTTCGTTCTCGGTCAGGTCGTTCACGGCAACAATCTCAAACAGGTCGGAGAATCCGCCTTGATCGACGGCCTTGTACACCTGGCGGCCAATACGGCCGAATCCGTTGATGGCAACCTTGAACGTCATGCATCACTCCTCGTCAATGGCGTGGATTGTGCCGGCATGCGACCGGCCAGGGATGGCGGACCCAAACTGGTGGGAAGCCTACCAATAATTGCCCCGGCATGCCGGGCGGACACGCGTACCGGTGTGGAACGGCGCTATGGGTGTCCGGCGCCGGTGCCAGCGAGTTCTGGCGCATCGACCTCATCCGGTTCCGGTTGGAGCGCGAGCGGAATCTGGGTTGCCGGTGAGCCGGTGCGCGCGAGGTCGAGCAGGACGTCGGCGAGTTTCGCCGGGTCGTGACGAAGGGGATTGCGGTCGTTGACGACGTCGCGGGCAATGATCCGTACGCCGTGCGCGGTCGCTGCGCCGTCGTAGGTGATGGCTTCAACATGCAGGTCGGGGCCAATCGCGGAAACCGCCGCTGGATTGCTGTTGACCAGCGCGAAATCGAGTTCATCCTCGCCGAGGTAGCGGACCACCTCGCGAACGTGATCGGCGTAGCCGTAGTGATCCGTCTCGCCTTCCTGGGTTGCCACATTGCAGACGTACACGGTGCGTCCGGACGACCACCGGATGGCTTCCTTGAGGCCATCGACCAGCAGGTTGGGGAGCACGCTGGTATACAGGCTGCCAGGGCCGAGCACGATTAGGTCGGCATTGAGAATTGCCGCGAGAGCGGGTTCGTAGGGGAGGATGCCGGACCGGTCGAAGAAAATCTCCCTGATCGCAGGCCGTTCATGAGAAATCGCGGACTCGCCGCGCACCGTCGTTCCGTCTGCCAGGTGAGCACACAGCGTGACGTACTCGAGCGTCGATGGCAGGACGCGTCCGCGCACGTTGAGGACCCGCGCCGATTCCATGACCGCCTGCTCGAAACTGCCGGTGAGTTGCGACATCGCGGTGATGAACAGGTTGCCGAATGAGTGACCCGAGAGCTCGGAGCCTTCCTTGTCGAACCGGTAATGGAACAACTGCCCCATGATCGACTCGTCTTCGGCGAGGGAGACCAGGCAGTTGCGGATGTCACCAGGGGCGGGGATGTCAAAATCGGAGCGGATGCGGCCCGTGCTGCCGCCATCGTCGGCAACGGTGACGATGGCCGTCAGGTTGATGTGTTCTTGCTTGAGTCCTCGCAGGAGGAAGCCGAGGCCAGTACCGCCACCGATGGTCACGACGTTGTATTCCGGGCCCGCTGGGCCGAAACGGTCGCCAACGAAGATTTCCGCCACGCTGCGGCCGCTGGTAATTTCCTTCAGGAGCGGCGTGAACACGGAATGACTCAGCTTCCAGACCGCGAACCCAAGCAAGGAGAGGCCCGCGCCGAGGATGAGCAGGCCGCGCCAGGGGTGGGGAATGAACTGCAGGGTGATGATTTCGACGCTGCCCTGGAGGGCAGACGGTACGTGATAGTGCTCGTAGATCCAGGCGGCGCCCATTGCCAGCGCGAGACTGGTGATCACGATCGCCAGCATCAGGAGCCCGAGCCAGCGCTTGATCTTCATCCCGGGGCGAAGCCACATCCGCAGGGAATGATTTGACATGTGCGATCCTGCAATGCTGCGCCGGGTCGATGCAGGCGGGAATGCGGAAAACCAGCGGCGCGCGATGTGTGCGGGAGGTGCCTGGTGGGGAAGATGACAGGTGCGAACAGACACGCTCCGATTGGATTGGGAGTATACACCGCGCGGTGACGCGGTTTGGCGACGCCTGGTGCGCGACCAGAAGCCACGACGCAGCCCCTGATCGAGAGCATCCTGGTCGCGATCCCCGTGGGCGTGCCATTGGTCGCAGGCAGGAGACGCCGACCACCGGTGCTTGTGGCGAACCGGCGGACCCGTGGTGGACGTAATGGCAGACCAGCGGCAAAATGGAGGCGCATTGTCCGTCCATTTTGATATCGTTATTCGGGTAGACCATGTCTGACGCCACCTCCAGGCCGGAGGCGCCGCACGCGCAGATCGATCGGGATCCACCCGGCAGATCGGGCGTTGCGAGGCTGCCCGATGTACACGGACCGCTCATTGGCCGCGAACGGGATCTGGCTGAGCTTGTCACACTCCTGCGTCGGCCGGGAACGCGTCTCCTGACGCTCACTGGGGCCGGCGGAACCGGGAAAACCCGCCTTGCCCTCGAGCTGGCTGCCCTGGAACGGCCCAATCATCCGGACGGCGTCGTATTCGTCAGCCTTGCCTCCATCGCGGGTGCCGGGCAGGTGCCCCTCGCGATTGCGCAGGCGTTGGGGGTCCGGGAGACCGCCGACGCGTCCATCGAGGACCGGCTGCCAACTCTCCTGCATGGACGCGCCTTGCTCCTGGTGCTGGACAACTTCGAGCATGTTCTGGACGCCGCGCCGATGGTGGCCAACCTCCTGGCGGCTTGTCCGCGGTTGACGGTTCTGGCAACCAGCCGCGCGCCATTGCGGTTGTCGTCGGAGCGGGAAGTCAGCATCCCGCCGCTCGACCTGCCGGGACCGGGCACACCGCCTCGGGCGCACGACGTGGCCGACGTTGCGGCCGTTTGCCTGTTCGTTGAGCGGGCCCGGAGCATCGTTCCTGGATTTGCCCTTGCCCCATGGAATGCGGATGCGATTGTGGCGATCTGTCGCCGTCTTGATGGGTTGCCTCTTGCCATCGAACTTGCAGCCGGGCGCAGTCGCGTGCTCGACCCGCCGGCGATGCTGGACCGGTTGGAGCAGCGGCTCCCGTTGCTGACCAGAAGTCAACGGGATCTGCCGGCCCGGCAACGGACGATGCGGGACACCATCGCCTGGTCGTACGGCCTGCTGCGGGAGTGCGAACGGATGCTCTTCCGGCGGCTGGCTGTCTTTGCCGGAGGATTTACCCTGGAATTGGCCGAATCGATGAGCCGGGAACTGGCCACGCTTCAGCGGAACCAGGACGCTCATGGGATGACCGCGCCGGGGACGCCGATGCTTGTCCTGGACACGCTTGAGACGTTGATCGATCACCATCTGGTCGAACGCGACGATCGTGGTCTTGGGGACACCAGGTTCACGATTCTGGAGACGATTCGCGAGTATGCCCTCGAACAGCTGGAGGCCAGTAGTGAGTTGGCTGAGGTCCGCCACGCTCACGCCGTGGCGCTTACAACCTGGGCCGAGTATGCCAATCCCCTTCTTTTCGAACCAGAGCAGGCGCTGTGGTTGGCGCGGGGCGGTGCCGAGCAACCCAACATCCTGACGGCGCTGGACTGGGCGCTGGAGCGCGGCGACGCGGACATCGCCTACCGGCTGGCCTCGGCGAATGGACCGAACTGGATACGGCGCAGCAGGTTCCGCGAGGCGCTGGCGTGGTTGGATCGGGTGTTCGCGCTTTCCGGCCCAGCTCCGGACGATGCATGTACCTTCTGCCATATTCTGGCTGGCTGGAGCGCAAACAGCCTTGATCAGGTTGACAAGAGCCTGGAGCACCACCGGACTGCCTTGATACGGGGGCAGGCGTCTGGAGATCGGTTCGGGGAGGGGCTGGCGCGGCTGGCCATTGGTTTTCTCCTGATCGAGTCCGACATCGACGCTGCAGAGCGAGAGATGGGAGCGGCACTCGGTCTCCTCAGATCACTCCCAGGCCAGCCGCGAGTTACGTCGGGTCTCCTTGGGATTGCGCGCATCGCTCAATGCCGTGGAGAGATTAGCCGGTTTGTCGATCTGGCGAAGGCGGCGTACGACCATGCGGTGGCAGCCGGGGACTGGTGGCAGGTTGGCTACGCCGGGCTCGTCCAGGCCGAGGCGGATGTCCTTGTCCACGATTTCCAGGAAGCGATCAGGCATGTCGCGGAGGCGATCCGGATCTCCGACGATGTGGGTTCGGACTCGCTTCGAGCCCTCGCGATCCGCGATGCCGCACTGGTGGCCCAGGCCTGCGGCAATCACCGTCTGGCGGTACGCTGGGTGACTGCCGCGAAGCTGGCGGATGCATCAGCAGAACTCTTCCCGGACCGTGCGTACGTCGAGCAACTGGCGGCGGTTGTGGATGCCGCTACAGCGGCGATAGGTGCGAAAGCGATTGGCATTGAGGAGCAAGCGGCCGGCACGCTGCCGCTTGCCGCGGCGGCCGCGGAGGTCCGTGCCTATCGGCCCGCGGTGGGACGGGAGCCGGCAAGGCACTCTCTCGCTCCTTCGCGACTCACGGCCCGCGAACTGGAAGTGTTGCGCCTGGTCGCTTCCGGCCTGACCGACGCCCGGATCGCCGATGACCTTTTCATAGCCCGGTCCACGGTTTCCCGGCACGTTGGCAACATCCTCGCCAAGCTCGACGCCTCATCCCGGACCGCCGCGGTCGACAGCGCGTACCGCCTGGGTCTGATCGAGAGACCTGGGTCTCCACGTCCCGATCTGCCTCCACATACGTAGTTCCCGGCCCAATGCCGCGATTGATGAATTCTGTGGATGTCGTCGGAGTTGCCGGCCGACAGAGTGGGGATGTGTCAATCGTGACAACCGCCGACGAGTCGAACGTTGGCAGTACCGAGCCGGTGCGAGACATCGGAAATCCATCAGGAGGACTGGACGTATGGACGCTCGTCGACTCACCCCGGTTTCCCGTCGTTCCGCGCTCGCTGGCCTGGGACTGGCCGGAATCTGCCTGGCGTCCTCCGCCCGCTCGGGCTTGTTTGCCGCTCATCAGGCCACGCCGCCGGCCGGGACCGGGATTGCTACGATGGAAATCGTGCCGGGAATCACCCGCGAACTCTTTGCCGCGGTTCCCACGGCCCGGGCGGAGGGGCATACCCTGTACCAGGCGAGATTCACGTTCAATCCCGGGGCCGAAATCTTCCCCCACGGCCATCCGGGGTCGGTCCTGCTCAGCGTCTCGTCAGGAACCTTCGGTTGGACGCTGTTCGAGGGGGTGGCCCATGTTGTTCGAGGTCCTGCGTCTGGTGTGCCCGAGACTCCTGAGGACTTCAGCATGCCAGGCGATGACGTGATTCTCTATCCTGGAGACGCCATATACTACGAGGATGACGTCGTGCACACCGCTCGTGGCGCCGGCGATGAGCCGGCAATCGTGCTCGGCGCACTGCTGTTGACTGCCGGGGAGCCGTTCCTGATGCCGGCTGACATGGAGATGGGCGGGAACTCTCCGGCGAACCAGTGACCGCCACGACCAACAACGATGTCGTCCCGGGTGTTCCTGGTGGGTGCGATCCACACCCCGAACCCGCCGGGGACTCCAAATGATGAACCCCTGTCTTCCACGACGCGCGGCGAATGGACGAGCTCCCCGGACCCCCCAAGGTCATCCGCCTTGTCGCGCATCGGGTGGCGGTGACCTGAAGTCCTGACAGCGAGAAGCGGCTCTCGATCGCTGCCGGCCACACAGTGCAAGACTTGTGCGGGGCGGCGTCTTCAGGACTCAGGCTCCCACCAACCTGAGGTGATGCCTCGCGGTGGGCATGTTCGCAACCACCGCCAACTCACCGACGATGACACGACCTGCCCGTTCGGCCAGTCAGAAAGACATTGACGATACACTTCCTCGGATCGTACACTGTACGTTCGCGCAGGAGTCGGCGCCTGCCGTATCCCACCGCGCGAAGGATATGTGACTGGACAGCGCGTGCAGTTGATCCCAAGCAATTGGCAAGAACCTGGCAAGCCGGGAGGGGTATTCCATGCCCTCCGGTTTTTGGCGTTTCCGGAAGGTATGGTCTGCGGCGGGGGCGTTCCAGCACCCGTCCACATCCAGGCTGCCGGCAGGTCCAACGTGTTCCACCTTCCGCCATCGGCCGGTTGAGACGAACGCCGGTCATCTTCCCCAGGTGAGACCAGGCAGTGCACGAATCCGCGACCAGGATTTTCAGCAGCATCCCCAGATTTCGATGGTACGACGCAACGATTGGGTTCAAGGTGGTATCCGGCGACCATGTGCCGGAAACAGGGCCGCGGGCCGCACACGAGGAGTGTTGAATGGCTGTTGACCGTGATGTGACGACGAGCCCCGCGGTATATGCGATCGGCGACCGCCAGGTTCTTTCCAATCTTGGAGTGAACCGCAAGAGCTTCGCCCAGATCCCGACCGTGCTCGAGATGCCGAATCTCGTCCAGGTGCAGATCGAGTCCTTCAAGTGGTTTGTGGAGGAAGGGCTCCGTGAGTTGCTCGACGAGATTTCGCCGATCACGGATCACCACAAGAAGATGGATCTCTTTATCTCGGATCCGCGGTTCGAGCCGACCTGGACCCGGATGCCGAAGGGCGACGAGCAGGAACGCGCCAAACGCGATCCCCGCATCGCCGAGGTCTATGCCCGCGAGCGCGACATTTCCTACACCGCGCCATTGCGCGTTTCCGCCAAGCTGCTGATCCGCGAGACCGGCGAAATCATGGAAACACCTGAGGAAGGCATTTTCCTCGGGGACTTCCCGATGATGACGTCGGACGGCACCTTCATCATCAATGGCGCCGAACGCGTCGTGGTGTCCCAGCTCGTTCGCTCGCCCGGCGTCTACTTCGACTGGGTAACCGACCCCGGCACCGGCAAGCGCCTGGCCACGGCCAAGCTCATTCCGAACCGGGGCGCCTGGCTCGAATTCGAAACGTCGAATCGCGATGTCATCTCGGTCAAGGTCGATCGCAAGCGGAAAATGCCGGTCACGATCCTCCTCCGGGCGATCGGGATCGAGTCGGATGACCAACTCCTCGATATGTTCGCCGATGTCGACACCAATCCTGAGCACCGGTTCATCGCCACCACGCTCGACAAGGAACCAACCAAGACTCGCGACGAGGCGCTGCTGGAGCTCTACCGCCGCCTGCGCCCGGGAGATCCGCCGACGCGCGACAACGCGACGAATATGCTCGACAACCTCTTCTTCAATGGGAGCAGGTACGACCTTGCCAAGGTTGGCCGCTACAAGCTCGACGAGCGCCTGCACGGTGGGCACATCGAGTCGCGCGATCCCGACGAGGAGAAGGCGCGGCGCGTCCTCTCAAACGCCGACCTGGTCTCGATCATCAAGGAGATGATCCTGATCAATAACGGCAAGGGCAAGCGCGACGACATCGATCACCTCGGCAACCGGCGCATCCGGGCCGTTGGCGAATTGATCCAGATGCATGTGCGGACCGGATTCCAGCGGCTCGAACGCGGCATCAAGGAGCGCATGGCGATCCAGGACATTGCCGATGTCAAGCCGCAGACGCTGATCAGCACCACGCGGCCGGTGATGGCCGCGGTCCGCGAGTTCTTCGGCGGTTCGCAGCTGTCCCAGTTCATGGACCAGACCAATCCGCTGGCCGAGTTGACCCACAAGCGACGTCTCTCCGCCCTTGGGCCGGGTGGACTCAGCCGGGACCGGGCCGGTCTCGATGTGCGCGACGTTCACCCGTCGCACTACGGCCGGATTTGCCCGATCGAGACCCCGGAAGGCCCAAACATCGGCCTGATCGGGTACCTGGCAACCTACGGCAAGATCAACAAGCACGGGTTCATCGAAACACCGTACCGCCGCGTCGTCTCGCAGATCGACCCGTCCAACCCGGTTCAGCCGCTGGTTGGCCAGATCATCCGCGAGGACGTGAAGCACCCAGAGACCGAGAAGGTCCTGGCGAGCGCCGGTGAGGAACTGACGGCTGCCCACGCGAAGTCGATCATCGACGCGAAGGTGCCGTTGGTCCGGATCAAGCCGGTGGCTACCGACCAGATCGACTACCTGCCGGCCGACCGTGAAGTGAACGTGCTGATCGCGCAGGCGAACACGCCGCTGGACGACTACGGCCGGATCATGGTCGACGAGGTGGTGGTTCGCCTCGGCTCGGACGGACACCGCTTCCCGGTTGTGCCTGCGGAGCAGGTGCGGTACATGGATGTCTCGCCGAAGCAGGTTGTTTCGGTCGCGACGGCCTGCATTCCGTTCCTCGAACACGACGATGCCAACCGTGCGTTGATGGGCGCCAACATGCAGCGCCAGGCGGTGCCGCTGGTTCGCCCGCAGTCGCCTGTCGTCGGCACCGGGGTGGAATACCTGGCCGCCCGCGATTCGGGGCAGGTCGTCGTGTCGAAGCAGGCCGGAACGGTCGTCTCCGCCTCCGGCAAGCAGATCACGATCGTGGATGATGAGGACCAGCGTCACGTCTACCACATGCAGAAGTTCGTCCGTTCGAACCAGGATACCTGCATCAACCAGCGCCCGATCGTCCACATCGGCGACCGGGTCGAGGCGAACCAGGTGATCGCCGATTCGTCGTCCACCGAGAATGGCGAACTGGCGCTCGGGCAAAACCTGTTGGTGGCGTTCATGCCGTGGGAGGGTGGCAATTTCGAGGACGCCATCCTGCTCAGCGAGCGGCTGGTGCGCGACGATGTCTATACCTCGATCCACATCGAGAAGTACGAGTGCGAAGCGCGGGACACCAAGCTCGGTCCCGAGGAAATCACTCGCGATATCCCGAATGTCGGTGAGGAAAGCCTCGCCAATCTCGACGAGAGCGGGATTATCCGGATCGGCGCCGAGGTCCGGCCGAACGACATCCTCGTCGGCAAGGTCACCCCGCGGGGCGAGACCGAACTGAGCGCCGAGGAGCGGTTGCTCCGGGCGATCTTCGGCGAGAAGGCGCGCGAGGTGAAGGACACGTCCCTCAGGGTGCCGCACGGCGTGCACGGCAAGATCATCGACGTCAAGCAGTTCCAGCGGGATGACAGCTCGGATCACGAATTGCCGACCGGCGTCAACCAGAGCGTCCGCGTGATGATCGCCCAGAAGCGGAAGATCTCCGAGGGCGACAAGATGGCGGGTCGCCACGGCAACAAGGGCGTCATCAGCCGGATTCTTCCTATCGAGGACATGCCCTACCTGCCGGACGGAACCTCGGTCGATATCATCCTGAACCCGATTGGTGTGCCGTCCCGCATGAATCTCGGGC
>CAZSUN010000080.1:0-17504 GCA_964610045.1 uncultured Sphaerobacteraceae bacterium | reverse complement strand
AATACGGGATGGCACAACTGGATCGTTTGAACGAAGCACCCCTGATCCGCGACCGTCACGCGGCGTGGGTCTTCGAAACAGTTCAGCGCCTCGTTACCCTGTGGGGTTTCGGGAGTAGCCGAGTCTGGCGGGTGAATTTGACGCTCGAGCAGGACAACCTACGGGCCGCTCTCGCCTGGCTGGCCGAGTCCGGCGATCGCGACGGGATCGTGCGCCTGGTGGGGCGGGTTGCGCTGTTCTGGTGGATACACGGTCAATGGGAGGAGGGTTCCGCATGGCTGCGCCGGGCTTTGTCCTGGAGCGAGGGAGAGGAAACGAATGACCGGCTGATGGTGCTGGTTCAGGCGGCTTGGTACTTGATTTTCGGAGGCGACGCGGCTGCCGGCGCCAGTCTTCTCCACGAGGCACTGGCCCTCGCCGAACGTATGGGGCAAGAGCCTCCGCTGTGGGCGTTGAGTGGCCTGGGACTGGCAGCCCAAATCCAGCGGGACTTCGACGAAAGCGCCGTCTGGTACGAGCGGGCGCTGGCTGTCAGTGAGGCGCCTGATCGTACAGTCTCACCGGCGACCGAGGAAAAGTGGTGCCTCATTCCCAGCACCTGGGGCTGGGCAGAGTTCGACCGTGGCAACATCGATCGCGCTGCGTCGCTGGCGAGGACCGCGCTCGAACGCAAACGTGCCCTTGGATTCGAGGATGCCGAGGATGCTTCCGTGTTGCTGCTGGGCACCATCGCGGCGGCCAGGGGAAACGCCGATGAGGCGAACAGGCTGTTCCAGGAAGCACTTGAACTGGCTTGGAAGTACCGGCATCTGGAGTACCTCGGCAGCATCTTCACCCGCTTCGCGGATGTGGACCGCGATGCGGGCAACCTGGACCGGGCGGCGATGCTGCTCGGCGCGACCGCACGCCTGCAGGCGCTGCTCGGCGGCTATCCCCAGGACCGGATCGCCACGATCGAGCGGGTGACCGGCGAGATCCGGTTGCTCCTGGGCGATTCTGCCTTCGCCGAGCGATGGGAAGCGGGGCGGCGGCTCTCGCTGGAGGAGGCGGTCGCGCTGGCGCGTGAGGTCCGGGTTCTATCGCCCTCTTCCGGCGTTTCGCCGAAGCTCGATCGATGGGGGATCACCCGGCGCGAGTTCGACGTGCTCTGCCTCCTCGCCGATGGCAAGACCGACCGGGAGATCGCCGCAGCCCTCTACCTGAGCCGCAGGACCGTGAACACCCACGTCGGGCACCTGCTCGGCAAATTGCAGGTGACCAACCGCCGCGAAGCGATGACCAAGGCACGGGCGGAGGGATTGCTGACTCACTGCCCCAGCCTCCGTACCCGGTAGGTCGGAAGTTCGGTACACCGATTCAGCACGTTGTACCGAGGCCATGTTCCTCACCCAACCTCATGATGCTCTCGTGGTTCCGGAGCCACCGGCTTCATTGCCCAACCATGGGAGACCGGCATGACACACCGACGATCCGCTTCCGTTGCGTCTCGCCCAATGGTGGCGGTGATGGGCGATGGGTGCCTCGCCGCGCTGTGGGTCCAGGCGTACGACCGCGCTTCCGATATCCTGAGCAATGCCGTCGATGTGCATCCAGAGTGCTGACCCGAATGTCAGGCAAGGTTGTGTTTCCCGGCAGGATTACGGCGTAGTTCCGCAGCTTTGCCAGCGCCTCGACGTGTCATCCGAAAGTGATATCAGGAGTGCAGGATGTCGTCATTGCAACCACCGATCCAGATGCCAATCACCTCGCCGCGCGTCGGCCTGACGATTCCGCTTGGCGAAGGGCCACCGCTGATGGATTGGCTTGGCGCCGTTGCACTGGCACGACGAGCGGAAGAGGCTGGCTTCGATTCGATCTGGCTGCCGGATCACTTCATCATGCCGGTGGGCGGTGGCAGGATCATTGGCGGCTGGGAGTGCTGGACCTTCCTGGCCGGCCTCGCGGCGGTCACCACCAGGATCGGACTCGGCACCCTGGTCACGAGCACCTCGCACCGCAACCCAGGAGTGATTGCGAAGATGGCCGAATCCGTCGACGAGATCAGCAACGGCCGCATGACGCTCGGACTTGGCTGCGGGTGGGTCCAGTTCGAAGCGGAAGCCTACGGATTTCCCTACGATCATCGCGCCAGCCGCTTTGAGGAAGCCGTCCAGATCATCACCGGGTTGTTCCGCGACCGCACAGTGACCTTTGACGGGACGTATATGTCGGCGCATGTGCCCACCTTCACGCCAAACGGTCCCCATCCGGAGGGTCTCCCGGTGATGATCGCCGCTGAAGGGCCACGCATGACCCGGATCGCGGCGCGATACGCTGACCAAATCAATCTCGACATCGGGAAGACGGTCGAATCCCTCCCCGGTCACCGGGACCGGATCGACGCGGCCTGCCGCGACGTTGGCCGTGACCCAGCCACACTCCGCCGGTCCATTTCCGTCCCCATCGACCTCTCGTCACCATCCTTGCCAGGAGATGAGGTGCTCAAGCCGCTCTTCGACAGCATCGCGCACCGGGGGAGTGCGGAGGAACTGGCGGACATTCTGCGCGCCCATGCGGCAGCCGGGTTCGACCGTATCCAGGTCTGGCTCAATCCCTCAACCACAGCGGGTATCGACGCCTTCGCGCCGGTCCTCGACCTCCTGCGTGGGAGTTGAGCCTGGTCAAGCGGGCGGTTTTGGTCGCAACTGCAGCGAACTGCTTGCCGGGATCGGTCAATCAGTCTGCCCTGGAGTCGAGGATCGATGACAGCAATGTACGGTCTTGGGCTGCCTCGGCGGCACTGCGCGGTCCGTGCCAGCCGGTCGTGTGGATCTCGCCCTCACTCCACAACCCGCCGACCGGGAAAAGCGCGGTTTCCGATGCCTTGACTATGCGATCGAGCCGGTGTTCGCGCTCCCGCGCCGCGCCAGTCAGGAGATCGATCATTTCCGGGTCGTAGTGCGCCACAGCCTGGTCGATCCCGGGAAGCCGATTGAAGATTGGGCAGAGGCGAGGATTGAAACCTGGCTTTCCAACCCGACGGCACTTGTAGGTTTTCGAGCGAAAACTAACATTTCTCAGGCGCGATACGGTGCCAGATTTCCAGGAAGCCTTCCCATCTTGAATCCCCAGCAGTTCAATTTGGACCTGCCAGGGCGCCTTCTCCCGATCACCTCCCGCTCCGGCCGAGAGGCATGGGCGTTCCTGCCAAACCATCTCCCTCCAAGTGTTCCGAGCAGCCATGAACTTGCCGTGGCAGCATCTCAGGCGACAATTGCATTGGGTAACCTCAATGGGGGCAGGCATGGTTCTGCGCAATCCAACTCTGTTGATACGCCCGTTCATCCAGCGTGAGGCACTGTCGTCAAGTCGATTGGAAGGGACACACGCCGAATGCGAGGCGCTTGTGCTCGGTGAAGCGATGTCAATGACAACGGGAGGTAAGCAACTACGTCTCCACACTGTACAGCGGCTGGTCACGGGCTCCCGAACAACCATTCTCGGTTCACTCCCTGATGTCGCTCCACCAGCCGAGCATGCGCGGCCATTGCTGGAGAACCTGCGCGCGTATGCGACAGAGACAACAGGGGTTGCCTCGCACATCAGGCTGGCACTCCTGCACTATCAGTTCGAAACCATTCATTTTCTCTATGGTCAGCGAATACCTGGAGGACAACCGCGACGAGTAGATCGATCGTTTGCTCGCCGTCAGCACGAAGGGAGATTGGGAAAGCTGGACCCTTTTCTTTCTGGATGCGGTAACTGCCCAGGCTACTGACAGTATGGTTTGGGGTCGCGCACTACATGGACTTCGTGAGACCTATCGTGTGAGATGCCAGTCGGGTCGATCTTCAAACCTTCTGGCCATCGTCGACCATCTGGTTAAGCGTCCTGCTCTTTCGGTGGAATCCGTGACTGATCTCCTTGGCGTGACCCCGCCGGCGGCAGGCGCCATGGTGCGCCGGCTTGTCGAAGGCGGCGTGCTTCGGGAAGTGACAGGCCGATCCTGGGGGGCGTAAGTACCTTGCAACGGAAATCGCCGACGTCCTGTTTGTGCGCACCAGCTATGCACGGTCTTGTGCCATCGGCCTGACGAACAAACGCTGAACCCGACAAGTTCGCAGGAGGCTCGCGTCGCACAGAAAATTGACGCGCAGGCATCGGGCTCGGTATACTCCCCTGTCTCATGGCACCGGTGCGCCGTGACCGGTGGAGGTCATTGCCACGTACGGTGCATTGTGTGTGCGACTCGCGGCCCCCGCGTTCAGCCCACCAGGTGAGGGGTTGGCGCGGTATCCATCCGGTACTCCGGCCTGGCAATTCCGCCCACCATCGAGCAGGACATTCTCGCGCCCGGATCACCACGGCGCATGTCGCGCATGTTGCCCTGCCGGGCAGCGCTGGTCCCGTGTGGGATCGAGGAGTATTGACGTGTCGACGAAACGAACCTACCAGCCGAAGCGCATTCCCCGGAAGCGCCGGTTTGGCTTCATGGCCCGGATGTCCACCAAGGGTGGGCGCCGGGTGCTCGCCGCGCGGCGTCTCAAGGGACGACACGCGCTGACGGTGTCCGACGAGAAGAAGTTCACCCAGAACAAGTAGCGACTGCCTGGCGGCGACTCGCCCCAACCGGTTGTGCCAGGGCGAGGTGCGTGTTCCCCGGAGCCACCGGGCTGAACGTGCCCTCGCCTTTTGGTGTTGACGGTGGACCCGCAGCGGATCAGATCATGGTTGCTTCTCGCATTCCTGCCCAAATCCAGCGATCGGTCCTCGGCCGATGATCGCCCGGCCCTTTCGCCTGCGCGAGGATGCCGACGTGCGCCGCGTACGCGCCCGGGGTACCGCCCACGCGTACGGAGCGTTGGTGGCGCGCGTGCTGCCGAACGATCTTGATCCTCCGCAGAATCGCTACACCGTGGTTGCCGGCAAGAAGTGCGGCGGCGCGGTCGATCGGAACCGGCTCAAGCGGCTGACCCGCGAGGCGCTGCGTGGGTTCCATCCCTGGCTTCGGCCGGGGCACGACATCGTCTTCGTGGTTCGCGGAAATGTGCTGGAAATGCCGGCACTGATCGATGCCCAGATTGCCCTGACCCGGATTTTCGCGAAGTCCGGCCTGCTGGTGGAAGGACCGGATCCCGACCGGCGTCCACCAGCACCGGGCGAGGCCATCGCCACCGGATGGAATGAACCGCTGGTGGTGCCGGCTGCCCGCTCCGGGGCGACGGCGTGAAACGCCCGGTCCTGGCGGTGTTGCGGTTCTACAAGCGAGCCATTTCGCCGATGCTGCCGCCTGCCTGCCGGTTTCATCCCACCTGTTCCGAATATGCCTACGAGGCGGTCGAGAAGTACGGTATTATCAAGGGTGGCCGGTTGGCGGTGTGGCGTGTCTTGCGCTGCAATCCGTTCTGCAAGGGCGGCTGGGATCCCGTTCCATGACATCGTTCCTCCCCATTCCCACGTCCGGCCTGGTACGACCCGGGATGATCCCGATCACACTGAATCATCGGCACCGAAGGTGCGACATTGCGCCCCGGCCGCATTCGGGGTGAGGTTCACGCCCAACCCCTGACACCCACGTTTCCCGACACCCCGCGCTGCCGCGGGAGGAGGCCCTGTTCGTGCTCCTGGACGTTTCCGCATCTGTCGCTCCGCTTGTCTCGCATGTGGGCCAACTCCTCGGGGTCGCGCCCGCGGCCATCCCCCTGTGGGACCAGTATGTCGACTTCATGGAATGGGCGCTCAACAGCCTGGCCAACATTTTCCACAACGGTGGTCTCGGCATCATCGCCTTCACCATCATCATCAAGACGATGTTGCTGCCGCTGACCGTGAAGTCAACCCGCTCCAGCAAGAACATGCAGGAGCTGGCGCCCAAGATCAAGGAAATCCAGAAGAAGCACGGCACCGACCGCCAGCGGGCATCCCAGGAAACGATGGCGCTGTACCAGGCGCACGGGGTCAATCCGCTCTCCGGGTGTCTCCCGATGATCATCCAGATCCCGATCTTCTTCGGGCTCTACCGGGCGATCGTCAACCTCTCCAATTCCGAGATCGGGCACTGGACCGATGGGTTCCTGTGGCTCACCGATCTCTCCAAACCCGACCCGTGGCATATCCTGCCGATCATGGCCGGTCTCTTCCAGTTCGTGCAATCGCGCATGATGCGCCCGGCAAACCAGAAGGTGACCGATCCGCAGCAGCAGATCATGAACACCATGATGAATTTCATGCCGCTGATGGTCGTCGTCTTCGGTTGGGGGTTTGCGTCTGGTCCGGTCATTTACTGGGCAACCCAGAGCGTCTACTCGGTGGCCCAGCAGTGGATCATCACCGGCTGGGGTTCGCTGGGCGAGTGGTTCCCATGGCTGCCGGAGCTGCCGGAGCACCGCCGGCTCGGCTACCAGGCTCCTCGCAACATCGAGGATGTCGTGGTGGTGAGCGGTGAGCCGGTTGAGCAAAAAGGTTTCTCCGGCTGGATGCAGCGCAAGATGCAGGATGCCCAGCAGAAGGCGGAGGCACGGCAGCAGGACGCAAAGAAGCCGCGTCAGGAAAGTCCTCCCACCGGCAAGGGGAGTGATGTCGCCGTCGTGGACGGGAACGGCGCAAGCGATGAACCGGCGGTTCCAAAACGGAAGGGCACCAGCTACCAGGACCGCGTCGATGCTGCGGCGAAGTTCAACGGGACACCGTCCGCTTCCGCCAACGGGGCCACCTCCGGCGCCGATCCCAACCCGAACTCCAAGGCATCGCGCAAGGCCAAACGGAAGACGCCGGAAGCCGGGGAAACGCCTGACGCCTGATCGCCTCTCGTGCTGTATCATCACCCCACACCATTGACCGGGTCCCAGCATCGCCTCGAGCGTGCTGGGACCCATGCTTCCTGTGGTTCGCCGCGCCGGGTATTTCGGTAGCCGTCCTCCTGGCAAACCGAGATCCTCTCTGCGAACCCATCGTGAGCCGCACATGGCGGAAGGCCGGTTGAGCGAATGCAGCGACGAACCAGCGTGGAAATCCAGGCGTATTCGGTGGAGGAAGCCACCCGTCTCGCTCTCGAGGAACTGGGACTCTCCACGGATGAGGTCGATATCGAAATCCTCTCCGATGCCGGTCCCGATGAGGACGCCGAGGCGCTCGTCCGCGTCACGGCCAAGGGCATGGCCTCCCAGCCGATCCCGAAATCCCAGCAGGCGGTGTTCGCTTCCCCCCCACCGGCCCAACGGGACCGGGGAAACGAACGCTCCGATCGGGGGGATCGCGGCAATCGCCAGCGAAACCGCGGGAACCGGGACAACGGCGATGCGTGGCGCGGCGGCCGTTCCGGGCCCGATGACCGGCCGTCGCGTCGAGGAACCCCGCCTCAACGTGTGGTATCCGATCGCGTCGCCAGCGAGGACGAGGAGGCTGCCCGGGAGGTCGTCAGCGACCTCCTCACCCGTATGGGCATCACCGCCGAGGTGATTGCGGTGGACAACCCGTCCACGGTGCCACTCGACGAGGAGGAGCCGGCAACGATCTTCATCGATATCGTTGGGCGCGATCTGGGAAACCTGATCGGACGTCGCGGCGACCACCTGTCGCACATCCAGTACCTGGTCAACATGCTTGTCAACCGGCGGTTGGAGACATACACGCGCGTCATTGTTGATGTCGAGGGGTATCGCTCGCGTCGGGAGGAATCGCTGGTCGGGCTGGCGGAACGCGTCGCGCGGCAGGTGATACGCACGAAACGGCCGATGGTGCTGGAGCCGATGCCGCCCAACGAACGGCGCATCATCCACCTGGCGCTCCGCCAGAATCCGGATGTCACCACCCACAGTTCGGGCGAAGGCAACCAGCGGCGCATCACCGTGGAGCCGCGAGCCTGACCATGGGTTGTCTCGCTCCGTAGGGGTGGACGGCCCCAGACAAGCGCCAGCAAGGTCCGGGGTCTGTCCACCCGAATCACGCGCACGCCACGGGCCGATCCGCCTGATGCATGGCCGAGAGCGGATCGGTCCCTACAGCGCGACGTTTTTGAACAAGTGACCGGCCACCTTCCGGGTCGGACCGGCGACGCATTGACAATCGACGCAGGCAAAGGCAGGGACCATGACCACCGACGACCGTGATCCACAATCGACCTCGCCCGCTTCGGGAAGCGCCGCATCCGGTGGCAAGCCGCGGGGCCGGAAGTCTGCCCCCGTCCGGCAACCGATCCACGATCAGCGGCGCAGTGGACTCCAGCTCTCCAAAACCCCTGACTACCTGCTGATCGGCCATATTTGCGCCGACCTCCAGGCGGATGGCAGCGTCGTCCTCGGTGGCACCGCCCTCTATTCGGCGATCACCGCCTCCCGGCTTGGGGCGAGGGTCGCGATCCTGACGCGTGGCGTCTACGGCCGCGAAGTTGCCGGGATGCAGGTGCCCAACCTGGACATCCTTGCCGATGAGGGGATCCAGATCGTCGTGCAGGACGCCGATCTCCCGACCACGTTCATCAACGTCTACCAGGCGGACCGCCGGGTACAGACGTTGCCGAACTGGGCAGGCCGCATCGACCTGCGCGGGTTGCCGCCGCACTGGCGAAATGCCAAGGTTGTGCATCTCGGCCCGATTGCAGACGAAATCGACCCTCGCCAGGCGACAGGACTCACCACGGATTTCCTCGGCGTCACGCCGCAGGGCTGGATGCGCGACTGGCCGCGCGAGAAGGGTGGCCGCGTGCAGCATGTGACCCTGCGGTTGCCGGGAGAGCTGACCGGGCGGATCGACAGTGCGATCGTGAGCATTGAGGAGATCGCCTGGGCGCGCGAGGTGGTCGAACGGATCGGCGCCCGCCGGCTCGGGGTCATCACCCAGGGAGCGGATGGGGCCCGGATCATCGCCGGTGGCCAGAAGATCGAGTTGCCGGGGTTCAAGGTGCCGGTGAAGGACTTGACCGGTGCGGGTGATGTGTTCGCTGCCGCGTTTTTCCTGAAGGCATCGGACCGCACGGTCTCGGCGGAAACGGCCGGTATCTTCGCCAACGCCGTGGCCGCGCTTAGCCTCTCCGATGTGGGGGCCCAAACCGTGCCGCACATGGACGACGTCGATGCCCTGCTCGCCCAGGGATCGCGAGCCCTGCGTCCGAAAACCTGAGCTTGCGCGGAGCGGTCGTTCCGAACCAGCGAGGATGCTGCTGTCCGCCAACGCAGGTGGGCTTCTTGACCGCCATGCTGGATGCCAGTGGGGAAATTCGTCGATGCCGGAAATGAATCCCAGCATGACCGCCGCTGATGTGGCCATGTTTCTCCAACGGCAATTCGGCGCTCCGGTGAAGGGACTTCGCCCCCTCACCGGCGGCAATGTGGCGGAGATATACCAATTCTCAGTGAATGGCCGCGACTACGTCGTACGGTTTGCCGCGCCGGAGTTCGCTGCGTTTGAGCAGGAAGCATTCATCGCCGACCGCTACGCCTCGCCGCTGGTGCCGATCCCGCGCATCGCCGCCATCGGCCAGACCGGGGACCGGAGCTACGCGATATCCGAGGCGGCTCCCGGCGAACATATCGACGCCCTGCTCCCTGCCGAGACCGCCGCACTCTCCGCCTCGCTCTTCGATGTTCTGGATGCCATCCACGCAGCTGACACCAGCAATACAACCGGCTGGGGATGGATCGGCCGCGATGGGAATGGCCTGTCATCCAGCTGGGGTGCGCATATTGGAGCAATCGTCGATCCCTCCCACGACCACCCGTACTACGGGACCTGGGCATCGGTGTTCGGGGCAACCGCGCTCGAACTGGCAGACATCAAGCCGCTCGCGCAGGCACTGACCGACCTGCTGCCAGTCTGCCCGGAGCAGCGTACGCTGCTCCACGGCGATTTCGGGTTCACGAATGTCCTCGTCGCGGATGGCCGGATCACCGCCGTGCTCGACTGGGCCAATGCGTTGTATGGCGATCCCCTCTACGATCTTGCCTGGCTCGATTTCTGGGGAGCAGGAGTGAATTACGCACAAACCGGACGCAGCCGGTCCGCCGCGCGGCGTGAGGACCTCACCGGATTCGCCGACCGGCTGGCGTGCTACCAGGCATACGTCGCCCTCGACGCCATGCGCTTTTTCGCCAAGCGGGATGATGCATCCGGGCTCGACTTCGTGCGAAACCGGGTCCGCGCCCTGGGGCTCGGCCGGGCGGCGTGAATCGGGCTGGTTCATCTGCCTCGATCAGATGTGCAGGACGATCCAGCCCTCTTCGACCGAGACCAGGAAGGTTTCCACGGACTCGTCCTCCTCGTCGGCCGGTTGCGGTTCGATCGTCACGTCGTAGGCACGCACGCGCATCCGGTGCGGATTGAAGATCGAGCGCCCGGTGAGAATGTCGAACTCCCAGCCGTGCCACGGGCAGCGGAGTATTTCGCCGTCACGCGCCCAGATGTATTCGCCCGGTTTACTCGGCATGGTCATGCCCTTGATCGCCCCGAGACATAATGGGGCGGCCTGGTGCGGACAGCTGTTTCGGAGCGCGTAATACTCCCCATGGACATTGAAGACGCCGATCGACCTGCCTTCGGCCTCGACGATCTTCCGCTCGCCGGGTTGCAGTTCGCTGACCTTGCCGACGATGTGTTTGCCCACGATGGAGTTCTCCCTGAATGGATGGCCGCGCGAATGGATACCTGAGCACCCCGCCCTGCCTCAGAAACGGGCGGACAACAGCCGCCTGCGCACAATGGGTTCAGGTACCTGCTGTGCCGGCGGCAGGTCCGCCCCTACGGCGGGGGCTCTCTCGGAGTCGCTTTGCTGCACTACCAGGGCCGTCCCCTGGAAACCACACGAGATTCGTTCCCTAGACGTCCGCTGGCAGCGGCAGGCCATACCACTCTCGCGCGTTGGTCGAGAAAATCCGCTCGTGCAGGGCTTCCGGCAGCTTCGGGAAGGCGTGGGTCGGCGAATCGAAATCCCAGTGCGGGTAATCGCTGGCGAACATCAGGATGTGTTCGGCGTCCATCATCTCCAGGATCTGCAACAGGTGCTTCGGGTTGTCGGGATTCTCGATCGGCTGGCTGGAGAAGCGGACATGGTCGCGCAGGTAGGCTGACGGCGCTTTTGCCAGCCATGGGACCTCTGACCGCAGCGCCTTCCACTCGGCATCGAGCCGCCACATCAGGGCTGGCAGCCACGAGACTCCCCCTTCCGTCAGGGTGATGCCGAGCCCCGGGAACCGCTCGAAGACGCCCTCGGTGATGATGCTGACCAGGTGCGCCTGGAAGCTGAGCGAGAGCGTGGTGTGCCACTCGATGTAGTGGGTCGGGTAGCCTGGAGACGGCTGTACGTTGATGCCCATGCCGTCGGTACCGGGATGAATGGCGAACCGCAGCCCGTGGCGCTCGCAGGCCTCGTAGACGGGGTAGTACTGGCGCTGGCCGAATGGGGCGCGGGCGCCGGAATCGGTCATCACCTGCACGAAATGCGGATGCCCCGCCCACCGTTCGATCTCCTTCGCGGCGGCGGGCGGGTCGTGGTGGTTGATCGTGATCGAGCCCTTGAAGACGCCGTCAGGATTGTTCCGGTCGAGCCATTTGTCGGCAACCCAGTCGTTGAAGGCGGCGGCAATGGCCGTGCCCATGTCGGGATCGGGGTGGACGTTGCAGAAGGCGCGCGGGAGCAGGATCGCGTAGGCAACGCCGAACTCATCGAGCAACTGCTCGCGCGTGAAATCCGGATCGGAGCCGGCCGGTCCGCCTCCCGGCGGGGTGCTGTCGAGCCGTGCCCCGTGGACCGGATTGCCGTAGAAGCCCCGTCCGCCGCCGGAGAAGCGGTCCCGCCACGGCATTGGCAGGTAGGCGCGGATCTCGTCCTGATGGGAGGGCATCGGGTGCACGTCGCAATCGACGATGCCGGCCCTGGCCTGGGTGGAGGACTCGGTCTGCGGCAGTGTCGAAACCATGGGACTGTCTCCTCGTGGCCGGATCGCCCGGACCGGCATCCGTGCCTGCTCGTGGCGAGCATGATTGGCGGAAGGGCTTGATGCGTCAAGCCTGCTACCCGGACAGGTGGGCTGGACACACTGCGTATCGGCGATCGGGCCATGCCGTGCTGGTCCCCCATTCAGACTTGACTTTAGGTCACCTGCGACCCACGATGGAACGTACGTACGGGCCTCGTGACGACGCCGATGTCGTCGCTGCTCCGGACGAGCACCGGGATTGGTGCCTGGGTCAGGAAAGGATGTTCGCGATGGATGCTACCGCCCTGGCAGATGTTCCGTTCGCGTACGAGGTGATCGGCGAACACGCGCGGGATCCTCATCGTTTGCTGGCGATCGCCAGCGATGGTCGATTGTTCGACCTGGATTTCCTCAATGGAGATCCGGTGCCTACCGAGTTGAGCGACGACTGGGTTGTCGATCTCGTCGCCTTCCGCCGCACCCGCCGGGATGCCTCGTCGATTCCCCCGCGAGTCCTCGTCGTCGGCTAGTACCCGCCCACGGCCAGGCCGGTTTCCCCTTCCGGGTCGTCCCAGATTCGTCTGTGCAAAACACGCCATGCGCCAACGCGCCCGCCGATCGGTGGGCTGCGGGTTGTGTGCGTGCCTTTTCCCATTCCCACAGCAACATGGGCTCGCGATGCCGATTGGCGGTATGATTGGTCGAGTATTGGGACCTGTTGGCACATACCAGCATGCTGTGACCGATCGAGGCCAGATTGCATGGGCACACCCATACATCCGACCGAGGCGCTTTTGCTGCATGCGCCACCCCCCTCGACCGTGGGCCGCGCGCACGAGATCGAGTTCCTGACAATTACCCTGCGCGATCCCGCCACCCGGCTGGTGAGCCTGGTCGGTCCGCCTGGGGCTGGCAAGACCCACCTGGCACGGACCGTCGCCCGGCGTCGGCTGCTTGGCGGAACGCTCGACCCGGTGTTCGTGCCTCTTGCGACACTCTCGGGGGAAGACCAACTCCTGCCGGCGATCGCCGTGGCCCTCGGGGCGCAGCCGTCGTCATCGATCGTCACGGCCGACGACCTGATCGCCCAGATCGACCGCCTGACCAATGGCAAGCTGATCCTGATCGTGCTCGATGGGTTCGAGCACCTGCCGAATGTGGCGGGCGCACTCGTGTCTCGCCTGCTGGAGCGGTGCAGCACGATCCGACTCCTGGTCACTAGCCGCGTCCCGCTGGGGGTGCCGGTGGAAACGTGTCTCCCGATCGATACGCTCGTCCAGCCGGTGGCATCGAGCCTGGCGCAGACCGGCGCGGCGGCGCTGGCCGAGAGCCCGGCCGCGCAACTCCTGTGGCAACGGGCGAGGGCCGTGAATCCACGGTTCGACTACTCCGATGCCGAGGCGCCCCAGGTCGCGGCGATCCTGGAGCGGGTTTCCGGGTTGCCTCTGGCCATCGAGCTGGTTGCCTCGCGCCTGCGCACGATGACGATTCGCGACCTGGCCGGATCGCTGGTCGCCAGCCCCGATGACTCGCTGGATGCGTTGCTGGCGTCGGTGGTGCGGTGGAGTTACGACCGGCTCGATCCCGAGGATCAGCGCGTCTTCCGCTTTCTGGCCGTTTTCCAGGACCAGTTCGATCGCGATCGCGTGGCCATCGTCGCCGATCGTTCGCCGTCGGTGGTGGCGACTGCTCTCTCCCATCTGGCCGAGGCGGGGCTGATTTCGCTTGCCAGCTATGGTGGGGTGATGCCGCGTTTCCACCTGCACGATCTCCCGCGCGATGTAGCGCGGCGCCTGTTGGTGGCGCACGGAGAGTACGATGCGTCAATGGAGCGGCAACACTCCTGGTTTCGCGATCTCGCTGTCCGGGCCGATTTTGAGGCATTCCATGCCGACCAGGATGCCGGGTTTCGCGCGTTGGACGCGGCGAATGCCGATCTCGAGGCCGTGTTCGCCTGGCTCGACGCTGCCGGTCGCCACGATGAACTGGTCGAGCTGGCTGTGGGGTGCCGGTTCTACTGGCTGGTGCAGGTGCGCTACGTGGCGGGACTGGCCGTCCTCGATCGCGCATTCGCGGTAGCATCGCCGGAACTGAAGGGCAAGATCGCCCTCGGTATCGGCGTGATCCAGTTCTACCAGGGGAACTTCCAGGTCGCGGGAGACACTCTGGATGTCGCGCGGCCCCTGCTCGAGCGTCATGGCGATGCCCGTGACCGCGGCATGCTCGACCTCATTCGAAGCGCGGTCCATTTCCATCTTGGTGATGTCCAGATCGCGATGGACCTGCACATCACGGCGCTCGAGCATGCGCGGAAGTTTACGCCCGCGTTCGGCAAGGGCATGGAAATGCTCTGTCAGGCCGATCTCGCGTTTGCCCTGGCCCTGTTCGGTCCTCCCCCTCACGCCGGGCACGTCATGGCCATCGACGACGCCATCGACCGCCTCAGGGCCGCCAGCCTGACCTGGGTCATGGCGATGGTGATCCCGTTGCGGGCCGCCCTGGCCTTGCGAGACGGTGACTTCGAAACGACCGCCAGCCTCCTGCGGGAACAACTCGCCCTCACCTACACGCACCATCTGGACCGGCGGACAGCCGCCGAGGCGCTGGCGGGTCTTGCCCTGGTCGCCATCTCGCGCGATCAGCCCGAGCGCGCCACCCGGATCCTCGGCGCCCACGACCTGATCGTGGACCAGATTGGCGGTTCCATCCTCTTCTCGATGCAACAATTCGTGCCGCTGGCCGCGATCAGGGCCCAGGCGCACACCATGCTGGGCGAGCAGCGGTACCAGCGTCTCCTGGCGGATGGGCGCGCGCTGAACCAGGACGGGATTCTCCGTCTCGCGGAATCGGTGTTGACCGAGTGGCCGGTGGTGGTGGCCGGGTTCTGGACGGCAGGTGATTCCCTGCCGTCCGGGCCGCCCAAACTCGGGACGGAAGACCTGGACGTGCTGGAACTGCTGATGGTCGGGCTTTCGGACAAGGAGATCGCGCAGACGCTCTCGATCTCCTTGCGGATGGCGACCTACCGGGTGCAGATCATCCGCAAGCAGACCGGTACCAACGCCCGGGGCCCGGCTGCCCACTACGGCCGGGTGCGCGGGGTGTCGGGGTGGGTGGACCGCACGCTCTGACGGTTCGCGTGATGTCGGGAATCTGCCCTCCGGCTCTCTCCCGGATAGTTTCGAACGCCACCATCATCTCGTCATCCTGAGCGAAGCCGAACCCACCCCTCCTAACCTCCCCTTGACATGCTCACAGGGGTAGGTATGGCCCATTGTCGCCGGTCAGCCGTGCTTCGTAGGGGCCGATCGGCCCGAGCGTCAGCGAGGGTCTGTCGGCCCTTCCGGGAAGGCGCAAGGGTGCCGCCGAGGGCCGCTGGAAACCGTACCTCCCCCTCTGAGCCCTCGACACGAGGGGCGGGACCGTCCCGCGGCGAGGCCGGTTCGCCACAGGCGGACGCCTCTGAACCCGTCACGAGGCATCGATCTTCGATCGATTGCGCTTCGCGCAGGGATGTCTCGACAAGCTCGACATGACGGTCTGGGGGGCGCGAGCAGAAACAGTCCGGGAGAGAGCCCGATTCCCTCCTCCCGAACAGGGTGACGGAAGCCGTCTTCGCCGTTGCGGGTCTCCGGTGCCCGATTGTCAATTTTGACAATGGCGAAATGAGTAGCCATTCTCCAGAATCCTGCACACGGTCTCGGAGCCTCGATCGCGATCGACCTTCGGGGGCGATGGCCCGATCCGGGTGAAGGTGGAGACTCGTCCAGAGGCGTACCCCACAGTGGGGTGTCTCAGACAGATTCCCAACCACTCCGGGACACACGGTGAGGAGATTCCCATGAGCGAGGATCCCCTGGGGCGGTGGAAGGACCCCGCCGGCGTCTACGGCTCGGCAAACCGGGAGGACGTGTACGGCTCCGGAAGCATGGGCGAGTCGTACGCCGACCGTGCAGCCCGCGAACGCCAGCAGGATCGCGCGAGCGAGGAGGAGCGCCAGCGTCGCGAGCGCGAAGCCGGGCGCAAGCAACCCGATCCATGGGGGAAAGTGCCGCCAATCCCCACGGGTCGGACATCCTCGAAAAACAGGCGCGGCTCGACCACCACCACAACCCAATCTGGATCAAACGGTGGATCGCTGGTTGGCCCCCTCATCGTTGGTGGCGCGGCTGCTGCTGGCGGGTTCTTCCTCTGGCGTCGCCATCGTCGACGAGGAAAGCAGGTTGCGCCAGATGCCAGCGCCCCCTCGTCCGACTGGTGGTCACACACGCACAGTTGGCGACTTGCTTCGGCGGTGGTCCTCTGTGTGGCGATTCTGGTGATCGCAAGCCGTCTGGACGCACCTCCTGCCGCCGATGCCAGTGGAGTTCACGGCAACTGGTACCAGAGCCCGACCTGGGACTACCGTGTCTCGTGGAACGACGATTGGACGGCGGTGCCCGAAGACGAATTGGTGAACTGGGGTGACGGTCACCAGGATCGCCTGTACCTCCAGCAGGGGACTGGCTGGCTGGGGGTCTGGGGTGGTGACCTCTATGGCGGCAGTCTGGCCGAGTGCATTGCAGACCAGGAACAGCAGCTTGCCGACGTTGACGGGGTATACAATCTGCGATTGGTCAACAATTTCAACACCACCAGTGGCGGGTTGGGCACGCTCCACACCTATCGGGCTCGGTACGACGACGGAACTCGCCGTGATCGCGCGCAGTATTCCGAGTGTCGCCCCATGGACGGCGGTGATGGCATGCTCATCATCGAGCGCTGGGGAGACGAAGCGACGATTCTGGAAGCGTTTGATCGTGGCATTGTCGGTGGAATGCTGGATACCAACCCGTGGCAGCCCAGGGCGGTTCGGTGGATTGGGTATCTGGCCGCCATCATGCTGGCTGGGGCCGCTCTCAGCGTCTTCCGGACGCCAGGCGAGGCAACCCTTGGTATTATCGTAAGCGCGGTGCCTGTGCTCGCCTTCGCCGCGATCCCCCCACGCACCATGCTCCTGCCGATACTCGGGGTGATGGCGCTGATGGCGGCGGCTGGGTACGCGTCGTATCGTGCCCGGCTCGCCGATGAGCGCCGTCCAGTGGCTCCGGAATTGCCGGTTGAGATGGCCAGTGACCCTCCGCTCTCGTTGCCGCTGCAGGTGACTGTTGACCAGGGTGTACCGGCGGAACCCATCGTTGACTCATCGCGGCCACTGCCGCCGCAGGTCACCGTCGGCCAGATCGCCCCGGCTCTCGAACCCGCGGTGGCAATCGACCCGAAACGGCCACTGCCACCCCAGGTGACACCCGTTCACCGGGAGGTTGCCGAGTCCACCGTCGCGCCTGTCCCGCAGCTCTCCCCCAGCGAATCGATCGATGCAACGGCGCGGCCGCCGGCCGTCGAACCCGTGGAACTCGACCAGCATCGCCCGCAATTGCTTCCTGACCCGCTGGCGATTCGACCCGCGGACGTGTAGTCCCACCGGCTGCCTCATCATCACCCGAAAGGATGCGCTGTCGATGTCACCACTTACCCGTCGTGCACTCGCCCTGATCCCACGAGGTCCCGCGCCAGGCGACGTCCTGCACGCCCGCCAGGCAACTCCGGACGCCGATGCAGACTCGGGGGTCCCGG
>CAZSUN010000079.1:0-17727 GCA_964610045.1 uncultured Sphaerobacteraceae bacterium | reverse complement strand
CCGGATAGTCCTTCGGGAAGCACCGCTCCATCACATCCAGCATGATCGACGGCGAAACGGATGCCCCCGGTGACGCCCCGAGCAAACCAGCGATGCTGCCGTCGGTACTCGTCACCACTTCGGTGCCGAACACGAGAGCGCCTCGCTTGCCGGGCACCGGTTTCATGGTCTGGACGCGTTGCCCGGCCTGGATCAGTTCCCAGTCGCCCGGTTTCGCGTGCGGCACGAAGTCGCGCAGGGTATCGATCCGGTCGTGGTGCGATTGCAGCACCTGGCGAACGAGGAACCGGGTGAGCGGGAACTCGTCCCGGGCAACCTGGAGCATGGTCAGCACGTTATTCGGCCGGACCGAGGCGATCAGGTCGGTGAGCGACCCGCGCTTCAGGAACTTCGGTGTGAAGCTGGCGAACGGGCCGAACATGAGGCCACGTTTGCCGTCGATCACGCGGGTGTCGAGATGTGGCATCGCCATCGGCGGCGCATCGAGCGTCGACTTCCCGTAAACCTTGGCCTGGTGTTCGGAGACGACCGCAGGATTCGTGCACCGCAGGAATTGTCCGCCGACCGGGAACCCGCCATAGCCGCGAATTTCCTTGATGCCAGACTTCTGGAGCAGCGTGATCGCCCGGCCACCGGCCCCGATGAAGACGAACCTGGCGCGCACCTGGGATGCCTGTCCGGTGTTATGGTCCTGAACGTCCACCAGCCAGCGCCCGTCCGGTTCCCGGTTGAGCGACCGCACCTCATGACCGGTGCTCAACTCTCCACCGGCCGCCGCCATCAGCCCGAATAACTGTCGGGTCAGATTGCCGAAGTTGACATCGGTGCCTTCGTCGGTACGGGTCATCGCGATCGGTCGATCGTCGTTTCGGCCGTCGAACATCAACGGGGTCCAGGCTGCCATCTCGGCCAAATCCTCGGACAGGCGAAGACCGCCAAAGAGTGGATTTGGTACGATCGCCTCGTATCGCGCCCGCAGGAAGGCGACATCATCATCACCCCGGACGTAGCTCATGTGCGGGATCGGCAGGATGAAGGCGGATGGATCGCTGATCGCGCCTTCCTTCACCAGCGATGCCCACAACTGGCGCGAGACCTGGAACTGCTCCGCGATCTGGAACGCCTTCGTGGTATCGATCGAGCCGTCCGCCCGCGCCGGGGAATAGTTGAGTTCGCACAACGCGGCATGTCCGGTGCCGGCATTGTTCCACGGCCCGGAGCTTTCCAGAGCGGGCAAATCCAGCCGCTCGTACGCCACGACCGACCACTCGGGCGTAACTCGGGTCAGCAACGCCCCCAGCGTGGCGCTCATGATGCCCCCGCCGACCAGAACCACATCAACGGATCGAGCTTCGCCAGACACGTCCACACTCCACGCACGAGGAGGCGTCATTGGCCCCACGTTCGGTCTTACGGGGTTGCTTGGCAGCGCCCGCATCCTCGATGCAATCTATCATGGTTCACGCTGCCCGTGAACGACGCGGGGGCCGTTTCCTGTCAGGGGCGCCATGACTGCACCAACCAGGACCATAGCAGGCGGAGGATCGTGGGAGACCATCGTCCGAAAGTCGCGCTTCATCTGTACCCTCGAACGCGTGACCTCCGAAACCGAGGCTCGAGCAGTCATCGAAGGCGTGCGCAAACAGTACTGGGACGCGAACCACAACTGCACAGCCTGGAATATCGGCGACGGCGGACGCTTTCAGCGGTCGAGTGACGACGGCGAGCCGGCCGGAACCGCGGGCATCCCGATGCTCGATGTCCTGCGCAAACGTGAGATCGTCGATGTGGTTGCGGTGGTCACGCGCTACTTCGGCGGCATCATGCTTGGTGCTGGAGGTCTCGTCCGTGCCTACGGCGGGGCTGTCACGGATGCGGTCGACCGCGCCGGGATCGTCGAGCGTCGCCCCCTGGTGTCGATCCGGGTCCAGCGCCCTCATGCTCAGGCAGGACAGTTCGAACACGCGCTTCGCGCGACAACGTATCGCCTGGAAAGCGTCGACTACGGAGCAACTGGCGCGACCTTCTCGCTCAATCTCGAACCGGTGTCCCTTCCCGGATTCGAAGCCTGGGCGGCTGCGGTCACCAATGGCGATGCAGTGCCCGAACAGGCTGGCATCGTCTTCGTGGAAGTACCGATCGGTGATTGAACGCGTTGCCACCCAGTGAAAGGAACTGAACGATGGACAAAACGGAACTGGGTCGCCAGGGCGTCATCGTGCGCATTGATCCCCGCCGCTGCATCGCCAACGCGAAGTGCACGACCGCCGCGCCAGGCATCTTCGTGCTTGACGAGGACACTGGCGTTGCCGTGCTCGAAAACGAGGACATTGCGACCCTCCAGCAGGTATTCGCCGGTGCCCGCGCCTGTCCCACCCAGGCGATCACCATCGAGCAGTACGGGCGTCGCGTCTTCCCCCAGATCCTGACACCCATGTTCGGCGACGATCCGGAGGACGAGACCAATAGACGGTAGAGAAGACCTTCCGCAGCCGCGACAGGCACCCTTTCGGCATCCAATCCCGAAGCGTCGTGGTAATGGTCTTCCTGATCTGGGCCTGGGGGAAATCTATGTGAGGAAGGCCACTATCCGGCGCAGCGTCGATCCGGCCGGGGTGATTGCCTGTGCGCCGGAAAGGCCTTCCCTACCAGGGTTCCTGGCTGGAAGTGAGGAAAAACTCCCGGCAGGCGTGGGCCCGCCGGGAGTTTCCAATTGCGTGGGTGCTGGTTGGCCGGACTAGTAGTCCATGCCGCCCATGCCGCCCGGCGGCATCGCCGGAGCCGGCTCCGGCTTGTCGGTGATCAGGGCCTCGGTGGTGAGGATCATGCCCGCGATCGAGGCGGCATTCGCCACCGCCGACCGGGTCACCTTCACCGGGTCCGTGATACCAGCCTCGACCATGTTGACGTACTCGTCGGTGAGGACGTTGTAGCCGATCTTCTGGTCGCCCTTCTCGGCCTGGAGCGTGCGAACGCGCTCCACGATCACACCACCGTCGCGGCCGGCGTTGGACACAATGCCCCGCATCGGCTCCTCGAGCGCGCGGCGCAGGATGTTGACACCGGTCTTGACATCACCCTCGGCCTCGACGCCATCGAGCGCGGCGATCGCGTGAACCAGGGTCACGCCACCGCCCGGGACGATGCCTTCTTCCACCGCGGCGCGGGTCGCGCTCAGCGCGTCCTCAACCCGGTGCTTCTTCTCCTTGAGCTCGACCTCGGTGGCGGCGCCAACCTTGATTACCGCAACGCCACCAGCCAGCTTGGCCAGCCGCTCCTGCAGCTTCTCACGGTCGAAGTCGGAGGTCGTGTTCTCGATCTGGGCGCGGATCTGGGCGACGCGGCTGTCCACGTCGGCCTTGCTGCCCTGGCCATCCACGAAGACCGTCTCGTCCTTGGTCGCCACGATGCGGCGAGCGGAACCGAGGTCATCGACGGTGACGCTGTCGAGCTTGCGGCCGACTTCCTCGGAGATGACGCGGGCGCCGGTGAGGGCGGCGATGTCGCGCAGCATTTCCTTGCGGCGATCGCCAAAGCCTGGGGCCTTGATCGCCAGCGACTGGAAGCGCCCCTGCAGCTTGTTGACCACCAGCGTGGCCAGGGCCTCGCCGTCGACATCCTCGGCGATGATCACGAGGGCCTTGCCAGCGCGGGCAACCAGCTCGATCGTCGGCAGAATGTCCTGGATGGCGGAGATCTTCTTGTCGGTGATGAGCACGAACGGATCGTCGAACTCGGCCTCCATGCGCTCCGTGTTGGTCACGAAGTACGGGGAGATGTAGCCGCGATCGATCTGCATGCCCTCGGTGAACTCGGTCTCGAACTCGAAGCCCTTGGACTCCTCGATCGTAATGACGCCGTCCTTGCCGACCTTCTCCATGACCTCGGCAATCAGCTCACCAACTTCGTTGTCGGCAGCGGAGATCGAGGCGACCTGGGCGATTTCGGTCCGGGTCTCGACCGGGGTAGCGAGGTCGAGGACGTGGGCGACGACGGCCTCGGAGGCGCGGTCGATGCCCTGCTTCAGCAGCATGGCGTTGGCGCCGGCGGCGATGTTGCGGAGACCCTCGTGCACGATCGCCTGGGCGAGGACCGTGGCGGTCGTGGTGCCGTCACCGGCGGCGTCGTTGGTCTTCGTGGCGGCTTCCTTGAGGAGCTGCGCGCCCATGTTGGCGAAGCTGTCCTCGAGTTCGATTTCCTTCGCCACCGTCACGCCATCGTGGGTCACGGTCGGGGCGCCGAACTTCTTGTCGATCGCCACGTTGCGGCCCTTCGGCCCGAGGGTGGTCTTGACGGCGTTCGCGAGGGTGTCGACACCCTCCTTCAGCGACGCGCGCGCCTGCTCGTTGAATTCGATAACCTTGGCCACTGATGCAACTCCTTGTGCTGGTGGGCGAATCCGCGGGAAGCCGCGACTACGCGTTGACGACCGCGAGCACGTCCTTCTCGGAGAGGATCAGCAGATCCTCGTCGTTCAGCTTGAACTCGGTGCCGGCGTACTTCGCGAACAGGACCTCGTCGCCGACCTGGACATCCATCGGGATGCGGTCGCCGTCGTCATCGCGGCGGCCTTCGCCGGCGGCGATCACGGTTCCGCGCTGCGGCTTCTCCTTGGCGGTGTCCGGCAGCACGATGCCACTGGCGGTCATCTCTTCCCGGCCGGCCGGCTTGATCACCAGGCGATCGCCCAGCGGCTTGAGCGTGGTGGCGGTGTCAACCATGAGTACGCGTCCTCCTGAAACCTTGCGGGTGCGGAAATCCATCATTCCCGCGACATACGTGGAGCGCGCCATCGGCGGCGTGCCCCGATCGGTGCCATTTCAATCTAGCACAGTGATTAGCACTCATCAAGTGCCGAGTGCCAATTCCCTGGCACTGCCTGCCTGTCGAGTGCTAACAATCTCGGGGACGCCGGAAGATACCATGCCTGGACGCCGGGTTGCCACTCTCTGGCCATGCCCGTCATGTCGGGCGGAGTCGAGACATCCTTGTGCGGAGCACGTCCACCCTGAGTACCAGGCCGCCACACGCTCGCTGAGCGGCCCCTACAAACGACCGAATGACCGGCGCGTCGCGGCTGTCTTCGTCCGGCAGACGTCCATCGTCACCTGTCCGCCCATGAACCCGAGCCGGGAAGGGGTGAGCCCGCCAGGCAAGGCGGTCTTCCGTCTCACGCAGACCAGGGCGGACCCCGGAGCGCAGCGGAGGGTCGTCCGCCCGTACAGAGGCGTCAACGGCGATCCGGGCGTCCCACGCCGTCTCAGACACCCACTCAGCCACGAGAACAGCCGGGATCGAACGATCCCGGCTGGAGAACTTGTGTGGTTTTCGCGGCCCCTAGATCGTGTTCTCCGGATCCTCGCCGGCGGCGTCGATGATGTCGTCGTAGCTGAAATACGTCAGTACTGGTTCTCCGTCCACGGTCACGCCTTCCGTCGCTGCTTCCAGCGATGATTCGAGGTGGGCCGGGATGGTGGTCAGCACGATCGTCACGTAGGCCTGCTCGGACTCCAGGTACCACGCCTCGCGGTAGGTGACAATCTGGGCGCCATTCTCCAGATAGTCGATGAAGACCACCGCGCCGGCGTCGCCGTCGCTGTCGCCCAGCAGCACGCCGCCGTCCGGACTGGCGATGGCCTGTGCGACAAAGTCGTCTGACTGCCAGTACGCGACCAGTCCGTCGACACCCGGCTCGACTTCGGCGGTCACCGACAGCGTCAGCAGGCCGATTTCGTCGTTGGTCCGGGTCAGCGCGACCGAGTCGAGTCCGTCCTCACCGTCTATAACCGGTGTGTCGAGGTTCTCGTTGATCGTCCAGGCGGAGTCCCAGGTGAACTCCACGCCGAACGCCGACCCGGCGAAGCTCTCGCCGTCGCCTGTACTCGTGTCATCACCGTCATCACCGGCCGGTTCGTCGGACTCGGGTGTTTCTTCGTCGTCGCTTCTGTTCGATCCACCGAACTTCGGCCCGCCATCCGAGTCGTCGTCGGCCGCATCGCCGCCATCGTCCGCGGAATCTGTGTCATCGGCTCCGGAATCGTCGCTGGACGGGTCTTCGGTTACTGTTCCGGCGTTCGCTTCGAGCAGGTCCTGCAGCCCTTGGCCCCCAACTCCCTGGAAGATCCCTGTACCGTCAACCTGCACCGACGATTGGGCACTGGAGAATTGCGACGCGAACACAGGAATCGGTGCAATGAACATCACGACAAAGGTTCGGGTCGTGGAAGTTCCCGCACGTACGGTCGAAAACACGCCATACTCGGAGTCATCAACAAGGTAGATATCGAGTGAATAGGAGATATCGTCATACGAACCACGGTCGATGGTAACCGACCCATCCACCTCCCAAATCTCGTCGACGACCAGATCACGTACCTGGTTGATGTCCAGACCGGACGGTAATGAATAGATGTCTACAAGGGCGGACTGGGAGGTCAGCGTTACGTTCTGGACGTCGATTTCGTCGTCGACGAATTCTTCCAGGTACTCCCACGGAGCCGACCAGGTAATCGTGTTGCCCGCCATCTCATAGGTCGTCTCATCGACGAGACCATTCTGGGCGACCGCCGCCGGAACCCAGGAGAGACTGAGAAGCACCGCCACGAATATCCCCGTGGCCTTCCGGAACCGGCTGGTGAATACGGAAAATCCTGTCATGGAATGTGACCCCTCCGAATGAGTCCGGCGTTCGCCGCGTACCTCGTGTACCAATCGCTCCTGATCCGAATAGCCTACCATTTCAGGCCGTCACCGGGCGTCTGTGTCCAGCCGTTCGGGTCCGGACTGTTGGTCTGTGCCGGCCAACCGGTCAGGACCCGGAAGGGTGGTCCCCCCTCGATCTGGATCAAGTCGTTCGCGAGTTCGAACGCGTCATCGAACGCCTCGTCAAACTCCATCACTTCAACGACCTGCAAGGCATTGCCGTCCTCGGTCAAGCTGATTTCCACGACTCCCGAAGCAGTTTGCCCCTGCGATTCGAACCGGTACGCAATCCACGACACGCCTCGCCGCTCGCCACTCCCCACGATCTTGGTCGTCGGTTCGTACGACATGCGGAAGTCGATGAACCGTTCGGCATATTCCGCCGGCATTTCTCCCTCCGCCGCCACGAAGAACACCTGGAACCGGGCTGTCCCGGATATCATGCTCAGGCGGTCGAGTGCGATAGCCTGGTTGGACTCGGTTGCAGTCATGTCGGCCACCCAAGGGGCTCGCCAGTCGACACGGTAACCGAACTGCGGGCTTTGGTAGGCTGTGGTTCCGAGGAGTCCGGCGGCATCACCAGTGGCAGGCGCTGCCTGTGGGCTGGGATCGAAGCGCTGTGCGCTCGCCACCTGGGCGTACTGGCCGGCAAACAGGGCGAACAGTGCGACTGCGCACAGCAGCATTGTGCCGGCCTGCCGTGTGGTCTTCACTGCCATGCGGATTTCATCCATCAACGATATCCATTCTCGAGTGGCGCGGATGAGAGCGAGTTGGTTGTTCACCGCGCGTCTGGAATGGTAACGACCCTCGCGGTGGATGGGTTGCAACCACTGAATTCCTTCCCGCCCTGCCCGGTCTCCAGTGGAATTCGCTAGAATGACCATCAATTGGGCGGCCGCGGAGGCGGACGCGTCCCTCGTTGTGTGTCACCTGGAAGGATGCGACGGTGCCGGCCACGCGAACGATGCAAGACTTTTACGCAGCGCGGGTACGCGACGCCAAGCCGTCGCCAACCCTGGCGGTGTCGGAGGCTGCCCGGCAATTGAAGGCACAGGGCGTCGATGTTATCGATCTTGGTGGTGGTGACCCCGATTTCATCACCCCTGCCCACATCCGCGAAGCTGCCATCGACGCGATGAACGGTGGAGAAACCCACTACGTCGGCGGTGCCGGAACGCCGGCCTTCCGGAAGTCGATCGCCGCCAAGCTCCATCGGGAAAACGGGATTTCGGTCGATCCCGCCTCGGGAGTGATGGTCACTCCAGGCGGTAAATTCGCTCTGTACCTCGCTGCCCAGGCATTCGTCGAGCCTGGTGTCGAGGTGATGGTGCTGGAACCCGCCTGGGTTTCGTACGTCCCGATTGTCGAGCTCGCCGGCGGCACGCCGATCCGCGTCTCGTTGAACCCGGATGACAACTTCACCATCACGCGAGACATCCTGGAGGCGCACATCACACCGGCGACCCGGATCATCCTGCTGAATTCCCCAAACAACCCGACCGGCCGGGTGATGACCGCCAGCGAACTCGATGCCGTCGCTGCCTTCGCACTGGACCACGACCTCATGGTCTGGACCGATGAGATGTACGAAAAGATCGTCTACGACGGCCGCACCCATCTCTCGATCGCAACCCAGCCCGGCCTGCATGAACGCACGCTCACGTTCAACGGCCTCTCCAAGGCCTACGCCATGACCGGTTGGAGACTGGGGTATGTGGCGGGTCCAGCAGCGCTCATCGCCCAACTCGGCAAGGTCAACAGTCACGCCACCACCTGCGCCACCTCGTTCGCCCAGGCGGGCGGCGTGGCGGCGCTCGATGGCCCCCAGGACACGATCGCGGAAATGGTCCGTGCCTGGGATCGCCGGCGCCATCTGGTGACCGATGGAATCAACCGGATCGCAGGGCTCCGGACCAATCTCGTCGAAGGGGCTTTCTACAGCTTCATCGATGGCCGCGAGATCGATCCGGATTCCGTTCGCCTGGCGGACAGGATACTGAACGAGGCGCAGATCGCTGTGGTGCCGGGCGTGGCCTTCGGCGCGGCGGGCGAAGGCCACCTCCGCATCTCGTTCGCCACCAGCGACGAGGAACTGACCCGAACCATCGACCGCCTGGGATCGCTGTTCGGAACCAGGTAGCCTCGAAACCGGGCGATCGCCCGGCAATCACGACCTGCCTGCTCACATGGAACGCAATCGGTACATTTCCTGGAGGAATTCACATGTCTGTGGAAGATCGACTCGTCGAACTTGGCATCACCCTGCCGGAACCCGTTTCGCCGGCTGCAAACTACGTCCGATACCAGTTCACCGGCAATCTGCTGTACATCAGCGGCACCGGACCGGACTCCGGCCAGGCGAAGGGCAAGGTCGATTCCCAGGTGAGCGTCGAGGAAGCCTATCAGGCGGCCCGCTCGGTCGGTCTTCAAATACTCGCCACGGCCCAGCAGGCGCTTGGTTCGCTCGATCGCATCACCAAAACGGTCAAGGTCCTTGGCATGGTGAACGCCGATCCGGGTTTCGAACGGCATCCGCAGGTAATCAACGGGTGTTCCGACCTGCTCGTCGAGGTGCTCGGCGATGCAGGCCGTCACACCCGGTCGGCGGTTGGATTCGGCTCGTTGCCCAACTCGATCGCGGTCGAGATTGAAGCGACCTTCGAGGTCGAGTAGCATACGCGCTTCGGGAAGCCGCCTGCGGAGCCAGCCACACTGCGTGCGGGAGGACACCGCCGCCTTCGCATTCGCTGGCGGCCGGAGTTCGCCGCTTTCCTGCGGCCTTACATGGGGTGAACACAATGGACAGCAAGTCGATACCTGTCACACGTGAGGGATACGAACGTCTCCAGCAGGAATTGCTGGAGATGACCAGCGTCAAGCGGCCGAACATCGTCGCGGCCGTGGCGGAAGCCCGCTCGCATGGGGATCTCCGGGAGAATGCCGCCTACGATGCCGCCCGGCAGGACCAGGCGATGATCGAGAAGCGGATCGCCGAACTGGAGGGCATGCTCCGCAACGCCCGCGTCCTTTCGGATTCGGAGACGGGGAGCGCCAACGGCGTGATCGGGCTCGGCAGCAGGGTCACGGTGGATTTCGACGGCGAGGACGAAGTCTACACCGTCGTTGGACCGATCGAGGCCAAGCCATCGGCAGGGATGATCTCCAGCGAATCCCCCATTGGCCGCGAGCTGATGGGACGCCGCGCTGGTGACAAGGCAGTTGTGGAGACACCCGGTGGATCAGCCTCCCTCGTCATCAAGTCGGTGGACTAGCCTGCGAACCAGGGCTGGCCGCCTGCTCCCCAACCGGACCAATCTGCGCACGGTCAGTTCGCGCGCAAGGCACCCGCTCTGGTGGTTGCCCGACCCTGCCGCCCAACAGGACGAAGCTTACCGCCGGATCTGGCAGAATCTCCGGTCGCTTCCGGAAATCGAGGACGGACGAACCGAAACCCAGGGATACAAGGCGCAGCGAGCGCCTCTCGCAATTTGCTGCGTTCGCATTCCCCGGTCCGCCATCGGACCTGAGTTTGACGGGATCCGCGAGACGCTCGGCGCACTGCCTTTTGTCGATGTCTATCCGGATGACCTGCTGTATGTCACCGTCCAGGAAATCGCATACGTTGAGGACACAGGCGAAGCCCGTGACGAAATGTCCCGGGCGCGTCTCAACGAATTCGTGTCGATGGCCGAGCGGGCACTCCGGGACTTTCCGCGATTCTCGATTGGTCTGGGACCGGTCAACTCCTTCGCCGATGCGGCGTTCCTCGACATCCGCGACGGAGGTTGGCTCTCCCGCATCCAGGGCCGCCTGATGGATCTGATGGCCGTGTCCCCGAGCACCCGCTATCCCTACATCCCGCACCTGACCTTTGCTGGCTACACCGAGGCGGTGCCGATCGGGAACCTGCCAGCCACCCTGGCTGAATGGCGCGACATCCCGCTGGGGACATTCGAGGTCACCGGGATCGAGGTCGCACTGGTTACATCCGGCGACCCATTCCCCTCGCTCGAAGTCATCCACCGGTTCGAGCTTGGCACCACCAGGGCCACCGGCACAATACCCGTTCGCCCCGACCTCAGCCGCGAATAGCCGCACCCGGACCGCGCCAGGTGCCCAACCGGCAGCCGAGGGCCAACGCGTGGATCGCGTGATTCGGGGCAATCATCCTCGCCAGCGCAGTTCGGGTCTCATCCCGGCTCCGGGTGAATGGTGACGGGTTCCTTTCCCACCGTACGGGCGGACCTCCGAGCGCAGCGAGGAGTCGTCCGCCCCACTCGTTCCTTTCCCAACCGAACGGGCCGACACACGCTCGCTGGTCGGCCCCTACGAAGGGTGAAATCGTATACCTACCTCTACCAAGCCACCGTAAGGGGCGACCTGGTTCGACGACCCCCGCCACCGATCCAGGCCCTCGCGCAATCGTCGAACCTGTGTCGGCCCGTTTGATGGCGATGGTCAGGCGCGGGCCGACACAGCCGCCTGCGGCTCGGTGGGCCACAGGTCCAATGTGATCGGCGGCAGGTCGCTCCCTACGACAGACATCGGGTGATCCGGCGTGGATGAGCCATGGAGACGGCCGTTACCGTTCGCTGCGGTGAGCTTGATCCGTGTTTGGTCGATTGTAGGGGCAGCCCAGTGAGCGTGTGGCTGCCCTGGTTTTGCAATCACCTTCCCTGCACCACGCTGGAGGTAGTCCGCTACACCAGTAACACCATGCATCCTCGACACCCAGCACTGCCGATCACGTGTTTATGTCATGTGATCATCCTCTCGCCGCAACGAAAACCCCAGCAGGTCCATCAGCGCCAGCGCGTTGGTCGTTGTCGCCAGTCCTGGCCGTAACCGGTAGTCGAACGTCATCTCCGGCTGTCCGCCATCGCGCGTGAACGTCTCGGCGAAATGCACGCAGGTGGCCCGGTCCTGCAGGGACGTCCCGGCCACCAGGTCGAGATCGTGACTGGAAACTACCCCGATGCTTGTCGTGGTCGCCAGGTGATCCAGCACCTGCCGTGAGGCAACCTGCCGTTCGGCCGTGTTCGTTCCCTGGAGTATCTCATCCAGCAGATAGAGGACCGGCCGTGCTCCTGCATCAGACGCCGCATCGACCACCGCCTTGAGCCGCTGCAACTCGGCCATGAACAGCGATACCCCCCTCGCCAGCGAGTCCTCAACCCGCATGCAGGTCCAAACGTCTACGACTGGCATCGCGAGCGATCGCGCAGCAACTGGACCGCCCGCCAATGCGAGCGCCGCATTGATGCCAATCGCTCGCAGGAGGGTGCTCTTCCCCGACATGTTGGATCCGGTCACCAGCAGGAACGTGCCGGAAGGACCGACCGTCACGTCGTTGGCCACCGCCGACCCAGGCTCGATGAGCGGGTGAATCAGTCCCGTTGCGGTCACCCGGTCGAAACCGGGATCGACCTCGGGGTAGCACCAGCCGGGAAAGTCGTGGGCGAGCACTGCCAGCGCCGCCAGCGCTTCCCACTCACCCGCGCGAGTGAACCAGGTGCGTGGCTGGCCTCCGGCATCACGTCGCCACCGCTCGAGCGCGGACAGCACGTGGGTATCCCAAAGGAACGCGAGTTGGAGTGGCAGCCACAGGATCGAACCGCGCGGGATCGCGAAGCTGGCGATACGAACGAGAGAGCGCATGCTCTGGCTCGCCCCGCCCGCCGCACCGAGCGCGGATCCGATCTCGCCCAGCATGGCGGCCTGCGGACGGTCCTCGCCGATCGCCTGGAAAACGTCCGCGTACCCGGTCACGACCTCCCGTTCCGGTGCAATCCGGTCGAGTTCGTTCGCAACCTGGCGTCCGGATGTCTGATAGACAATGACGTTGATGGCAAGCGGAATCAACCACATTGGCCACGTCACCAACCCGGTCAGGAACAGTGCGGCCAGGGCAACGAGCGCGACTGGGCTGACGACGGTGACCAGGCGCAGGAACCGCCGGCGAACCAGCCACCCATCAGTGTCGGTCCAGGCGAGGAATGACTCCGGATCCGGGAACGCTCCCGTTCGCCGCCTGCCCGCAGCTTCCACTTGTTGCCGGAGATCCAGGCGAGCGCCCAGCTCGCGGATGGCCGCCTGCCGATCTCGAATGATGTCCGGATCTGCCGGTGACAGCAGCCATTGCTGGATGGTCTCCTGTCCCATCGGCAATACCGGGGTCGAAATCCGGCGCACCAATGACGCATCGCCGGTAATATCCAGGTCGCGGGCGTAGGGATGGGGCATCATGTCCCTGGTGTCGCCGACGGGGGACACAAGGGCCCAATCGAGATTGAATCGCGCAATGGCCAGCTTGTTGACGGTCTCCATGGCCACCAGGTCGTCGCGACGCCGTCGCAATCGGCCATGCCAAACGACCAAAGCGAAGGCGACCACCAGCAGCACCAGCGTGGCAATCCACCATCCGGTGTCCGAACGGCGCAAGGCGAGCCAGGTGGTGATGCCCGCCCCAGCGAAGACCACCAACCTCGCGTTGGCGACCAGGCTCCAACGTCGCTGGATCTCACGGCGGCTTGCCTCGAAGGTTGCGAGTCGGCGCTCATACTCCGCCAGTGCCGTGAACGAGTCTGTTGCAGTAATCGGACATCCCTTGCACGCAACGTCAGGTGGTCGCAATCCGGCCGGCAGTAGGGCCAGGTGCCGGAGACTGGACCGCCTCAGGCCAGGATAATCGTGCACCATGAGGAGAGATCCATGCACTGTCAACGTTGTGGCGGCGCCACGAGCAACCAGGTGATTGACGGGCGAGAGCGGCCAGTCTGCGATATCTGCGGCGCGGTGACCTATCTCGATCCGAAACTGGCGGTCGCTGTCGTGATTGCTCGCGACGGTCTCCTCCTGCTCGGTCGCCGCGCGAATTGGACGACATCGCCCGGCGCCTGGAGTTTTCCGTCCGGATTCGTGGAACGCGGCGAGGTCGTGGAGGACGCCGCCCATCGCGAAGTAAGCGAGGAAACAGGCCTGGACGTGACGATCGGGCCGTTCCTTGGGGTGTACTCCGAACCAGGCAACCCGGTGGTTTTGCTCGTCTGGGCGGCAGCCACGGCGAGCGGCATTGCCATTGCGGGAGACGACCTCACCGAACTGGCATGGTTTCTCCCCGGAGACCTGCCCGAACTGGCGTTCGCCCACGACCTCGACATCATCGCGCGCTGGCAGGCGACACGGGAGCCGCAATCAACCTTGTGAGATCTTCCTGCGTCCAACCATCCAGGATCTTCCGCGTCTCGTCACGATGCGTCGTCTCGTCGTTGACGATCGCAGCCACCAGGTCTGGTTCTGGCTCGAACATCCACGCGATGACCAACGAACCCGGCAGCACCTGCAATCAGTCCGCTGTTGCGGCCTCACGGTTGGCAGCCCGCCCACCGTGACCGGTAGCTGCCTGATGCCGCAAGTTCCGTGGCAACGGCGGTCAGCGTACCCTTGGGGGTCATCGACGATGTGCTGCTGCTGGTGCAGGCGCATTGTGCCCGCCTGCTGGTGTTCTCCCGACTGGAGGATGAGGAGCCTCTTCCAGCTCCCATTGCGGCAGTTCTGGACGGCATCATCACCGATGATCCCGCCCGTATTCGCCAGTGCATTGAGGTCTCGACGTACATCACGGACGGTTTCCGCGGATCGCGACGATGTCGCGGAAGCCGGCAACCTGCTAGGCTACGCGATATTCCGGTGGGTCCACACGCCCGTATGTGGAGAAAGGCAATGAGCAATGGCGGGGAAAAAGGCCAAAGGTGACCTGGATGCGATCAGGAGTGAAGTTCGCACGCTTTCCGAGGCCGTGTGGGCGCTTCGCGACCAGGTGACCCTGAACGGCACAGCTGCCGCGGTCTCCAACGGCGTCGCCAGCCCGCCCGCAACCCCCATCACGGCCGAACGCGGCGCGATATCCGTCGCGGGTTCGATCGACGATCCCACCTCTGGCCTCTCCGTGTCCTGGTCATTCGATGGTCCAGCCAGCGCGGCTCTGACCGGGGACCCGGAGCGCACGGTCCGCGTCTTGGCCGGACTCGGGCACCGGCAGCGGCTCGCCATCGTCACCTCGCTGCTGGCCGCGCCGTCCACGGTCGCCGACCTGGTCACTTCACTGGACCTGGGCACCACTGGCGCCGCCTATCACCACCTCAACGTCCTGCAGGCTGCCAACCTGGTAACACAGGCCTCGCGGGGTGTCTTCAGTGTGCCCCCGGCGGAGATCGGCCTGATCCTCTCGATCCTGGCAGCGATCCAGACATCCGCGGTAGTAGTCGATAACACCTCGACGAAGAAGAAAAAGTAGGTCGCCGGGTCAATCCCGGGCGGCGGCAGCCATGTCTGCGCGCTTCTTCACCTTCGCGCGCTCGTCCATCGAGAGATGCCGCTTGCGCAGACGCAGCGCCTTCGGGGTTACTTCCAGCAACTCGTCGTCTGCCAGGAAATCGAGTGATTGTTCCAGGCTGAGATTGGTCGCCGGGGTCAGGCGCACGGCGATATCCGCGGTGCTCGACCGCATGTTGGTCAGCTTCTTTGCCCGGCAGATATTGACGGTCAGATCGGCCGGCCGCGGATTCTGGCCCACGATCATCCCCTCGTACACCTCCGTGCCAGCTTCAATGAAGGTCGTGCCACGTTCCTGCGCGTTGGCGATGCCATGCGCCAGCGCCACCCCCGTCTCGGAGGCAACCAGGACCCCGCTCCGCGTCTGCTGGATCGGTCCCATCCAGGGCTCGAAGTCGATCAACCGCGACGACATCGTGGCGTTGCCCTTGGTCGCGGTCAACACCGCGTTCCGCAGCCCGATCAGCCCGCGGGTCGGGATCGCGAACTCGAGGCGCACCCCACCCTTGCCATCGTTGACCATGTCGAGCATCCGGGCCCGCCGGCTGCCGGTAAGCTCGGTCACCTGGCCGACGAACTCCTCGGTGACGTCGATCACCAGGTGCTCCACCGGCTCCAGGACCTGACCACCGGCGTCCTTGCGGGTCACCACCTCCGGCCGCGACACCTGGAACTCGTACCCTTCGCGCCGCATCGTTTCGATCAGCACCGAAAGGTGCAGCTCTCCCCGGCCTGCCACCGAAAAGACATCGGGCTGGTCGGTCGGTTCCACTCGCAGCGACAGGTTCGTCTCAAGCTCCCTCTGCAGGCGCTCACCGAGCTGCCGCGAGGTGGAGAACTGCCCGTCACGCCCGGAGAACGGGGAGGTGCTGACCCCAAAGGTCAGCTTCAGGGTCGGCTCTTCGATTTCCACGGTCGGCAGTGCCTCGGGGTGTTCGGGATCGGCCAGTGTTGCCCCGATCTTTACCCCGGCGAACCCGGTCAGGGCGACCAAATCCCCTGCTGCCGCCTCGGTGATTTCCCGCCGGCTCAGGCCGTCGAATGTCATCAACGAGGTAACCTTCGAACTCACGGGAGCGATGCCATCGACCATCAACGCAACCTGGTCTCCGGCCTGCACCGAGCCCCGCCGGATTCGCCCGATGGCGATCCTGCCCCGGTGGGCGTCGTAGTCCAGCGTTGTTACCAACATCTGGAACGGCGCGTCCAGTTCCGCGACCGGCGCCGGCACTTCCGTCAGGATCGTGTCGAGCAGTGGCCGCAAATCCAACGCCAGTTCGTCCGCCGAGAATCCGGCTCGTCCCTCCCGGCCGATCGCGTAGAGCACCGGGAATTCGAGCTGCGCCGGATCGATCGCGAGGTCGAGAAAGAGGTCGTTGACCAATTCCACGACGTCGTCGATCCGGGCGTTCGACCGGTCGATCTTGTTGACCACAACAATCGGGCGCAGGCCGATTTCCAGTGCCCTGGCGAGCACCGTCCGGGTTTGTGGCATTGGCCCCTCGGCCGCGTCGACCAGTAGCAGGCAACCATCCGCCATGTTCAGCACGCGCTCGACCTCACCTCCGAAATCGGCGTGACCGGGCGTGTCGATCACATTGATCTTGACGTCCTGATACATGATCGCGGTGTTCTTGGCGAGGATCGTGATCCCGCGTTCCCGCTCCAGATCGTTGGCGTCGAGGATGAGGTCCCCGGCAGTCGACGGATCCCGGAAGACGTTCGACTGCTTCAGCAAGCCGTCGACGAGAGTCGTCTTCCCGTGGTCGACGTGGGCGATGATGGCGATATTGCGCAGGTCGGTGCGCCGCGCGAGATCCGCGACAGTGGTCATGGGCGTTGGCTCTCTGTGGTCGAGGAAGTGGCCGATGTCGTCCTGGGCTGGCCGGACGTAGATGGGGACCGTGAAACAATTCACATGTTCCCATCCTACCATGAATGGCCCGCCCCCGTAGCCTTGGCGAAGTAGTTCCGGTTGACACCCGACTGCGGACCTTTGCAACCTCACCACAAGTCACGTGCACTTGGCGTCGTCCGCCGGACAGGAATGCCAGCTTACCCCCGCGGTGTCTCTCCCGCCAATTCGAGCCGATCGACGATTTCAGGCTGGGTTGCGCGCGTGTCAGTTCACCGGGTGGAATTCGCCGGAAATCACCTCAGGACATCCAGTCCGCGTGAGAGTGGCATGGCCCAAAGGTCATGGTATGATTGGGCCGCAATATCTTGATCTCGATGCGGGGTCTATACAAGGGATGCCGTATCAGCTTTCTGGGAGCTGCGTCCACATCGTTGGCAGGAACGATTCGGCGCCGGAGCGACTTCATGGAGTTGAACGCATTCCCGGCATCACAGGTCAGCGCATTGGCCGATGGGGACCTGCCCACGACAGCAACTCCGATGCCGCCGCGCCATCTTCAGTTCGTGCCGGAATCGAACCCGGATGTACCCTATCGTGGGGAAATGTACGGCTCGCTCAGGCTGGCTCCGAAACCGCAAACCTTCTATATCCGCATTGGCAAGCGCCTGGTCGACATCGTCGGCTCACTGGCATTGCTCGTCGTCTTCCTGCCGCTCTTCCTCGTCATCGCCGTCTGGATCCCGCTCGATTCCCGCGGCAGCGCCATCTACCGCCAGCGTCGCGTCGGGTTGGCCTGCCGGTCGTTCACCATTCTCAAGTTCCGGACCATG
>CAZSUN010000078.1:0-17951 GCA_964610045.1 uncultured Sphaerobacteraceae bacterium | reverse complement strand
CGGGGCAGTCGGGGTGGCCGCGATCGCGCGGCCCGATACGGCGAGTGTACCCGACGCAGTGTGGTGGATCAGCGACGTCAGGCTCCGAAGTGCCGGCGAAGTTCGGACTCGATGCGCTGCCTGCCATTGATGAATGTGACGTCGAAGTGATCGATGATGGAAACCAGTTCGACAGCATCCTCGTTGATCCAGCCAAGTGTTTCCAAGAGTTGCTGGTGGAGGATGTCGATCGCAAGAACTGGACGATTGATGGCTGCGACGCCCTGGAAAATGGCTTCGTGATGCATGACTCGATTGCGAAGCATGGCGAAGTATTCGAGTCTCATCTCGAATATTGATCTCGTGTCTCGCGCTATCCGGCGATAGTGCGGGAGGATGTGTGCGATCAGCGGATCCTGATTCTGCCACCAGAGCGAGTTGTACGATCTGGAAAAGAGCAGCGGCCAGAATCCGAAGGTGATCTCCGAAATCACCTTGCCTGCTGACGGCGGGATGCCATTTCTCCTGGTGATTCGCGCGATCAGGTCGGTGATGTTGTCGTACATGCGTTGATGGAGTACATGCTTGAACCAGAACTCCGGGTTCGGGGTTGCTCTTGCATGGTCAGTCAAGGTTGTGTGAACGGAATTGCGTAGGGTCACCTCGAAGAGCGACAGTGAGGGCAGGAGTGCTTCCGCCAGTTGGATATTCCAGAGATACAGCGCCATGGCAGCCACGTCCGACTCCGTTGCGTCCCTATACCGCTGGAGCCGGGGAGTCGACGCGATACAGTCCATGGATTGCCCGAAATTCTCGTCCACGTTCCAACCTTGTGTAACGCTGACTGGCTGCTACACTATGCTAAATACCCTCAGGTACCGTGTCGAGGCCACAAGCCTTGGCTGACGACCTGAGGGTTTTGTTCTGGTGCGAATGGTAATCGCGCCCGGATACCACGCAAGGATGGTCCTGCGACGTGCATTGCGCCCGATGTGCCATCCAGTCCGGGCGCGTGAGTTCGAAGGTGTAGCCGGCGAATTCGATCGGGTTGCCGTCGTCGTCAGTGCAGAACGAGCCGGTGCCTTCGCCGGTGATCTCCATCCCGAGCTTACGCAGGAGGTTGACGGAGCGTTCGTTAACCTGCGCGGTCCCGGTCACGATCCGTTCGACGCCATCCTTGCGAAAGGCGCGATCGATCAGGGCGCGGCAAGCCTCGAAGGCATAGCCATTGCCGTGGATTTCGGCGTCGAAGATGTAGCCGAGGTCGCGGGAATCCGCATCCGGCCCAGGATTGAGGCAAACCAGGCCCAGGAACCGGTCGTCAGCACGACGGCAGACCGCCAGGTACGCATCGCCGCTGGCGAACCAGGTGATGGCGTCCCGGATCCCCTCCCCGGTGGTTGGCCACTGGTGGTCGAAACGGCCGAACGGTCCGTTCATGTAGCCGGTGACCACCCGCTGGAGGTTGCGCCAGTCATCCGTCCGGAATGGCCGGAGCAGCAGGCGTTCGGTTTCTATCGTGGTCATCCAGTCGTGTCCTTCATGGCGGGAAGTGCCCACCAGGTGTCGGCGCCATACGGCCGGAACCCGATCGCGCGGTAGAGCGGCAGCGTTGAGCCGACCCAAACCTCGGTCGCGCCCGCTGCCGCCACGCGCCGGACGGCCTCGTGGATCGCCGCCCGCGCCAGGCCCTTCCTCCGGTGTTCCGGTGCGGTGGCGACCGGTTCCACCACGGCGTAGTGCGAGCCTGGCTGGTGCCACATACCGCAGTACGCAGCCCCGCGCCCATCAGGGGCGATCACCAGGATTTGTTGCTCCAGCCGGTAGGCCGGATCGGAGCGGAGTCGATCGTAGAGCGCCCGGTCGTGTGCCGTCGGTGCGAACGGCCCCTCTGACTCGTGGTTGAACCCGCGCCAAAGCGTCTCACCGTAGAGGTCGTCATCGGGTTCATCGGCCCGGCTTACCAGGTGGTAGCCCTCGGCAAGGTCGGTGGTGAGCTCGGTCTTCGCCACCAGCAGGCGCGAGTCCCACTCGCGGTCGTCCGTCGGACGGTATCCGGCGGCATAGACGGCTTCCTGCAGCGGTTCGTCGCGATCGGACACGATGATGCGTACGCGCCCGGAGTCGTTCGCGAGTCGCTCACCCGAAGCTGCAACCATCTCCGGCAGCAGGCAGCCGTGGCGCGGATCGACGACGAGAAAGGCGTCCCCGAGTTGCATCTCGTAGGTTGCCAGGCCGATGATTTCGCCGTCATCCTCCCAGACCGTTATCCGGTCGAGATGGTCCTCGTCCTGGAACGGCAGGGAAAACGCCCACTGCCAGCGTGCCCAGGGGAAGACCGGCGTGATCAACCGCGAATCGTTGATACGCACCAGGAAGTCGCGCACCCGGTAGAAGTCGGTCGAGAATCCCTTCTCGGAGCCGTACGGTCGTGACGTGACGGTCATTGGTCCTCATCTTCCTCGGCGTCGCCGAGATACACGAATTCCTGGTCGAAGGTCCATTCGGAAATGGTTTCGATTTCGACTTCGACGCGAGGCCGCAGGGGATCGATCTGTTTGGTCAGGTGCAGATCGACGATCTTTCGGTCGTCGAACCCGATCGCGTCGCCGATCGCGTCGAGGGTGATCTTCAGGCCACCATCGAGATCGCGGCGCATGGGCGATGTGAAGTAGTAGGTGCAGTACACGCCCAGCAGCGACGATGTCAGCGCCTTTTCGTCAGCCCTGGTGATCCTGTCCTGCGATCGCAGCCGCTCGATGATGACCTCGACATCCTTGCGGAAGGCGCGGGCCTGTTTGCTGAGTGCGCGGCGGTTGCCGACCGTGACGTACTGGTTGTTGACGCCCGGCGGCAGCGGCAGGATGAGCGAAAGGATCACGCTTGAGGGCATGAAGTCGTTCCCCATGGAGACTGTCACGAACCGACCCGTATGGCAAGAAGGGCCGAGACACGCTCGGCAACCCTACGGTCCGGAATCCTGTTCCAGCGCCTTGATCGCCATGCGGGCGGCGGCCTGCTGGGCGATCCGACGGCTCCGTCCGGTACCGACCCCGAGTTGTTCGCCCTCGACCAGGACGGCTTCGGTGAACTGCCGGGCGTGGTCTGGTCCTTCGGTGGCGAGACTGACGTAGTCGGGTGCGGGAATCGCCCGCTCCTGCAGGATTTCCTGGAGGTGCCCCTTCGGATTCGCGTCGCGGTCGGAGGCGCGGATGGAGGCGCTGTCGCGTTCGAGGAAGCCGAGGATGAACCGCTCGGCGGCATCCCGGCCCTGATCGAGATGGATTGCCCCGGCCAGCGCTTCGAAGGCCCCGGCCAGCATCCGGTCCCGTGCGCTTTCTGTCACCTGCTCGCCGGTGCCCAGGTAGAGGGCATCCGGTATCCCGAGCTCGCGCGACCAGCGGACGAGGGTTTCGGCGCGGACAATGGCGACCCGGTGCCGCGTGAGCTGGCCTTCGTCGGCGGTTGGATCCTGACGGTAGAGGTATTCCGCCACCACCGCGCCGAGCAATGCATCGCCCAGGAATTCGAGTCGTTCGTTGCTCTGCAACCTCGCATCCACAGCCGGGACGTTCAGCCAGTCGTGCAGGACGGAACGGTGCGTCAAGGCGAGCCGGAGCAGGTATGGGTCGGCGAAGGTAACGCCGATGGTTTCGGCGAGGGCTGCTTCGGCTTCGGGGTCCGGCACGCCGAACGGGACGGTGCTGCCCGGCGCCCGGCGCTTCCGGCGGCGCGGTGATGGTGTTTCGAGATCAGTCACGGTGTGGTGTGCTCTTCCCCTGGGCCGGGTCGGGGAGTCCGGCCAGTTTCGATGCGGCTGGGTCCGAGTATAGCCGGTGGTCAGAACGCGACGCGGTCCGGAGTGGCGGCGGCACGAAGGCGCTGGACATCGCGCAGCGGCGGCTCGCCGAATTGCCGCTTGTACTCGCGGCTGAAGTGGGAGACATCGTCGTAGCCGACGCGGAATCCGGCACTGGTCGCATCGAGGTATTCGCCGAGCATCAGGCGACGCGCCTCCTGAAGCCGTAACTGCTTCTGGAACTGGAGTGGGCTCATCGACGTGACCGACTTGAAATGGTGATGGAAGCTGGAAACGCTCATGCCGAGATCCTGCGCCAGATCGTCGATGCGGAGTGGACGATCGTAATTGCGACGCAGCCATTCGATCGCCTGGGCCACGCGGTGCGAGGAGCCGCCGGCGACGGTGAGGGAGCGGAGCCGGGCTCCCTGGTCGCCGCGCAGCAACCGGTAGATGATCTCGCGCTGGATCATCGGGGCAAGGAACCTGGCCTCCGACGGCGCGTCGAGCAACCGGACGAACCGCAGCATCGCGTCGAGCAGTTCGACGTCGAGCAGGCTGACATCGATCGCCTTCACCGATCCAGACGCCCGGGTCGTGGGGTGGTCGGACTCGACCAGGACGGCGCTGACCTCGGCCGGATCGAGCGCGACGACAATGCTGAAGTACGGTTCCTCGGGAGAGGCGACGGTAATCCGGCTGACGATCGGCATTTCGGCGGTGGTGATCAGGTACTGCGAGGTGTCATAGAAGTACCTGCCGTCGCCGATGAGCACTTCCTTGCTCCCCTGGGCGATCACGCAGACCGCCGGATACGACAGGCCGTGGACAGGTTCGGTGGGTATGGTCGCGCGACGCAACCGGAGGCCCGGCAGCGGCTCGATCGCACCGTCAGCGATCCGTTCGGCCCGAAAGGTGCGTTCCAGCCGATCGATGGCTTCCGCCCGGCTGGCGCGGAAGCGCTCGTTGTCGCCAGCTCCCTGCATCCCGTTTGCTGTCCTCATATCGTGCCTCCCAGGATCACCATCCTTGCAGAATCGTACAAGAACTGCCGAGGAACGTTCTACGTGACTGCCCGCTCATTCGCCTAGGATGGGAAGCATCGAACGGGGAAACCGATTGTGGCCAGGCGGGAACCCCGGAGTTTCGATCAATGACGATCCGGGCTGGCGTGTAGCCCGCCATTGGAAGATCGCCACGAACATGCAGGCACGAACACCCAGCAAAAGCAGTCTGGTGGTTTCGGCGATCGGCCCCGGATGCATGAGCGTGCCGGGCGGGTGCAGCCGCACGCCGGGCCGGACTCAAGGAGCGAGAGGAGACACAGACACGATGCAATACACACGACTGGGTTTCACCGGTCTCAGGATCAGCCGCCTGGCGCTCGGATGCATGAGCTACGGCGATCCAACCACGCCGAACGCCCATCGCTGGTCGCTCGACGAAGATGCCGCGGAACCATTCTTCCGGCAGGCGATCGACCTCGGCATCACCTTCTGGGACACGGCGAATGTCTACCAGAACGGATCCTCGGAGGAACTGGTTGGCCGGGCGATCAAGCGGTATTCCCGACGCGTGGATATCGTCCTGGCGACGAAAGTCTTCGGCAAAATGCACGATGGCCCCGGTGGCCAGGGACTCTCCCGCAAGGCGATCCTGGAGCAGGTCGATGCCTCGCTCGCCCGGCTCGATACCGACTACATCGATCTCTACCAGATCCATCGGTTCGACCCGGAGACACCGGTCGAGGAAACGATGGAGACCCTGCACGACGTGGTGAAGGCGGGAAAGGTTCGCTACATCGGGGCGTCATCGATGTACGCGTGGCAGTTCGCCAAAATGCAGCAGGCGGCAGACCTGCATGGCTGGACTCGATTCGTCTCGATGCAGAATCAGTACAACCTGCTCCGGCGTGAAGACGAGCGGGAACTGCTACCCATGTGCGCGGATTTGGGCGTTGGGCTGGTCCCCTACTCCCCGCAGGGCAAGGGCCGCCTCGCCCGGCCGTGGGGAGAGCAGTCGCTCAGATCCACGGTGGACGATGTCGTCAAGGCGTTCGACTCCCCACTGGACGAGCCGGTCGTCAACGCCGTCCAGGCGGTCGCAGACGCTCGCGGTGTCGCCATGGGACAGGTCTCGCTGGCGTGGGTGCTGCGGCATCCAGTGGTTTCGGCCCCAATCGTCGGTGCGACCAAACCGCACCACCTGACCGAAGCGGTCGCGGCACTCGACCTCCAACTCACGGACGACGAGGTGCGGGACATGGAGTCGCCCTACGCGAATCACGGTCCACAATGGTTCTAGCGATCAGGGATGAGTGAGGCTGGCCACTGCCTGGTCAGGATGAAGGGACGATGCGCCTCGACTGGATGGAAGGAGATCGACTGATGGCAACCTGGACGACCGACGAACTCGACGCGATCGGCAATGCCGACGAGCTGCAGATCGCGGCGCGCCGGAAGGACGGAACCCTGCGCACACCGCGCATCATCTGGGTCGTTCGGCTTGGCGACGAACTGTATGTGCGCTCGGCCCACGGTGACGGCGCGGCCTGGTACCGGGGAACGCGAGCCACGGGCGAAGGCTGGGTCGAGGCGGCTGGCGTCGAGAAGGATGTCGTGTTCGAACCTGCCGGTGGCCAGTTCGACGCGGAACTCGACGCCGCCTACTGGGAGAAGTACCGGAAGTATCCCGCCCAGTACGTCGAACCCGTGACTGACAACGTCTCGCACGCCACCACGATCCGGCTGGCGCCGAAGGCGAACCCATCCTGATTGAAGGAGGATCACATGAAGATCACCCGCAGCTCGATTGCGACCCGGAAGGGTCCGGACGAGACGTTCACCGGTGATGTCTACATCGACGCGGTTGCCGAGCCGACGGAGACATCCCGTTTCACCGCCAACATGGTGCACTTCACGCCGGGCGCCCGGACCGCCTGGCACACCCACGCCCGCGGCCAGACCATCTACGTAATCGAAGGGGTGGGGCGCTGCCAGCACGAGGGCGGTCCGGTCGAGGAAATCCGGCCGGGTGATCGTGTGGTCTTCGCGCCGGGAGAACGCCACTGGCACGGGGCCGCGCCGGACCGTTTCATGCTCCATATCGCCATCCAGGACACGGACGACGAGGGCAATAGCGCGGTCTGGGCCGAGAAGGTGACCGACGCTGAGTACACCGGAACCGAGGCACATTGAAACGCTCGCACAGGCAAACACGATAGGAAGACCCATGCCAACAGTCCCGTCAGTCACGCTGAACAACGGCGTCACGATGCCGATCCTCGGCTTCGGGGTGTTCCAGATTCCCGATCCCGAGGAGTGCGAGCGCAGCGTCGCCGACGCGATCCGGACCGGGTACCGCCTGATCGACACCGCCGCCGCGTACGGCAACGAGGAAGCGGTCGGCAGGGCCGTCGCGACAAGCGGCGTTCCGCGCGAGGACCTGTTCATCACGACCAAGCTCTGGATCACGGATGCCGGGGAAGGACCAACCCGGCAGGCATTCGAGCGATCGCTCAAACGCCTTGGTCTCGACTATCTGGACCTCTACCTGATCCACCAGCCCTACGGCGATGTCTACGGCGCCTGGCGGGACATGCAGGCGCTGCTGGCTGAGGGCTGGGTCCGCGCGATCGGGGTCAGCAATTTCCAGCCAGACCGCCTGATCGACCTCGCCGTCCACCACGAGATCACACCGGCGGTGAACCAGATCGAGGTCCATCCGTTCAACCAGCAGATCGAGACGCAGCAGTTCCTTCAGGAGACCGGCGTGCAGATCGAAGCGTGGGCGCCGTTCGCGGAAGGACGCAACAACCTCTTCGAGAACGAGGTGCTTCGCTCGATTGCAGGTGGTCACGGCAGGAGCGTGGCTCAGGTCGTGCTGCGTTGGCTGACCCAACGGGGCGTGGTCGCCATTCCGAAATCGGTCCGGGTTGACCGCATGACGGAGAACATCGACGTGTTCGACTTCGAGCTGACGTCGGACGAGATGGCGGCGATTGCGGCCCTGGACACGAAGACCAGTAGCTTCTTCGATCACCGCGATCCCGAAACCGTGAAGCGGCTTGCCGGAGCGCGGCGAAATACCTGAACTCGTCCCAATCAGGCCTGGAGACGGGTAGAGTTCTCCCTGATGTTGCCAGGTCACACAAGGGAGAACACACGCATGTCCGATGACGCCACGACTCCGGCACGGGATTGGTGGAAATCTGCCGTCGTCTACCAGATCTACCCACGCAGCTTCGCCGATGCGGATGGCGACGGCATGGGCGACTTGCGCGGCATCATCGGACGGTTGGACTACCTGCAGCGGCTCGGCGTCGATGTCGTCTGGCTGTCGCCGGTCTACCGCTCGCCGCAGGACGACAACGGCTACGACATTTCCGACTACCAGGACATCGACCCGATGTTCGGCAGCCTGGCCGATCTCGATGAACTGATCGCCGGCTTGCACGCGCGCGGCATGAAGCTGGTGATGGATCTGGTGGTCAATCACACCTCCGACGAGCATCCGTGGTTCGTCGAATCGCGGTCCAGCGCCGATAACCCGAAGCGCGACTGGTACTGGTGGCGGCCCGCCCGCGATGGCTTCGCGCCCGGCACGCCCGGCGCTGAGCCGACGAACTGGGCGGGGTTCTTCTCCACCCCCGCCTGGCTATACGATCCCGAAACCGGCGAGTACTACCTGCACCTCTTCTCCGTGAAGCAGCCGGATCTCAACTGGGAGAACCCGGAGGTCCGCCAGGCGGTTTACGCCATGATGCGGTGGTGGCTCGATCGCGGCGTCGATGGCTTCCGGATGGATGTGATCAATCTGATCTCGAAAGTGGCCAACCTGCCGGACGGTGCGCTGATACCGGGAACCCCGTACGGCGATGGCTTCCCGTTCGTGATGAACGGGCCGCGGGTGCATGAGTTCCTGCACGAGATGCACGAGGCGGTCTTCGCGGGGCGCGACGGGGCGTTCATCACCGTCGGTGAAACACCGGGCGCGACCCTGGAGGATGCCGTCCTCTACACCGATCCCGCCCGCGCCGAGGTCGACATGATCTTCCAGTTCGAGCATGTCGGGCTGGACAACGGTGGCGGCAGCAAGTGGCACCCGATCCCGCTCGACCTCGTCGCCCTGAAGGCGAACCTCGGCAAGTGGCAGGAAGGGCTCGCCGGGCGCGGTTGGAACAGCCTCTACTGGAACAACCACGACCAGCCGCGCGTCGTCTCCCGCTTCGGCGACGACTCGGAGGCGTTCCGCGAACGCTCGGCGAAGATGCTTGGTGGCCTGCTGCACCTGCACCGGGGCACGCCCTACATCTACCAGGGCGAGGAACTTGGCATGACGAACATGCAGTTCGGATCCATCGAGGAAATGAACGACATCGAGGCGAAGAACTACTACCAGATCGCCACAGCCCTCGACGGTGCCAATCCGGACGAGGTGTTCGCGCGGATGGGGCCGCGCAACCGTGACAATGCGCGCACCCCGATGCAGTGGGATGCCTCGGAGCGGGCAGGATTCACGACCGGCACCCCGTGGCTGCGGGTCAACCCGAACCACACGAAGATCAACGCGGCAGCCCAGGTGAACGACCCGGATTCGGTGTTTTCCTTCTATCGCGACATCATCCGGCTCCGCCATCAGCACCCGATCGTGGCCCACGGCGACTTCACGATGCTGGGTCCGGACGATCCGCACGTCTACGCCTTCACCCGTGCACTGGATGGCGAAACGTGGCTGGTGCTCGGGAACTTCGGCGCGGAGGACCAGTCGCCGGATATGGATCCATCGTGGGCAGGGGCTGACCGCGTGACCGGCAACTACCCGGACCGCGTGCCTGGCGACGCGATCCATCTGCGCGCGTGGGAATTCCTCGTGCTACGGCGACATGAATCGTAGGGGAGGACCAGCGAGCCGCCAGGCGAGCGTGTGTCCTCCCGCGATGAATGGGATACCGACCAGCGAGCGTGTGTCGGCCCGATGACAGAGATTGGGGGTTGTGGGCTAATCGGCTCTGGGGAGATGGCGTTGCGGGAGCGGACGTCGCCCCGGCATGGGGGATAACCCACCCGTGGGAGGTGGCTACCCCACCCCCGAAGTCTCCCGCTCCCCTGCTTCTGGCACCATGGTCATCGCTTCAGAATCGGAACAGGTTCGGCTGGGCAGTTCCTCAGCCGGCATGTCACCGGAAGGAGCGAGTTCGTGTCATTCCTGTCACCGCAAAAACTCGCCGGGATGAGTGCCCGGCACCCCTGGAAAACCATCGCCGCCTGGGTCGTGCTCCTTGTGGCAGTCATCACCCTCGGCAACGCCTTCGCCGGCCCGATGACCGGAGAAGGGGCACGCATCACTAGTAACCCGGATTCCCAGATCGGCTACGACCTGATCGACGAGCACTTCGGCGAGGATTCCACCTCGAACGAGACGCTGGTATTCCACTCGGACACCTACACGGTCGACGATCCCGAGTTCCAGGCCGTGGTCGAGACCACCATCGCCGGGTTCGGTGACTGGCAATCCGACATCGCGTCCATCGTGAACTACTACGAGCTGAGCGCGGCGGGCGTCCCGGAGGCGGACCAGCTCGTCTCAGCCGACCGCAATGCGATGATCGTCCCGGTCACGTTCAACCAGGATGCCGCCGCCTATACGGACCGAGCCGAGGACTGGGTGAAGGTGTCCCAGTCGGCGTCCACCAGCCAGGTTGCCGTCTACGCTGTCGGCGAACTCAGCGGCGACGCGACCTTCGGCGCGATTGCCGAGGAAGACCTGAGCAAGGAAGTCAGCATCGGCCTGCCGGTGGCGGGAATCGTCCTGGTCATCGTGTTCGGCGCCCTGCTGGCCCCGATCCTGCCGTTGATGATCGGGCTCGTCTCGATCGCGATCACCACCAGCGTCGTGCTGCTGCTGGCCAACGTCTTCGTGCTCGACAGCACCACCACCAGCCTGGTCAGCATGATCGGCCTGGCGGTCGGCATCGACTATGCACTGTTCTTCTTCGAGCGCTTTCGCGAAGAACGCCGGAACGGCGCTCACAAGCTCGATGCCATCGAGCGCGCTGGCGGCACGGCTGGCAAGGCCGTGATGTTCTCCGGAGCGACCGTCATCTTCGCCCTGCTCGGCCTGCTCCTGTTGCCGATCAACTTCTTCCAGGGCATGGGCATCTCGTCGGCACTGGTGGTGGTGGTCGCGGTGGCCGCCGCGATGACACTCCTGCCGGCCATGATCCGCCTGATCGGCGACTGGGCGAACGCGCCCCGCTTCGGCATGATCCGCAAGCTGCGCCGCCAGGACCGGACCGGCTACCGCGAGTTTGAGCCGCGCCCGGATAGTGGCCTCTGGGGCCACCTCGGCAACGCGGTCATGCGCCGCCCGTTCGCGTGGATGTTCGGGTCATTGGCGATCCTGATCGCCCTCACCCTCCCGGTCCTGAGCATGAACATCGGCGCCCAGGAATCGAGCTCGTTGCCGGATACCGCCTTCACCCGTGGCTTCGAAATCCTGGCCGCGGACTTCTCGGCGGGCATGGACGAGCCGGTGGTGATCGTGGTCGATGGCGACTCCGGCGATCCCGCCGTGCAGCAGGGCATCGCGGCGATGGTCGCCACGATCGAGGGCGACGACCGGTTCGGCTCGGTTTCGACCGAGGTGAGCCCGGACAACCAGGTCACCCGGATCGACGCGGTCACCAGGGGCGACCCCTACTCGCACGAGACCGAATGTCTCGTCAACGAGATGCGCGAAGAGATGGTCCCGGCCGCTTTCGGCGACCAGGCGTCCAACGTCTTCATCACCGGCAGCACGGCCGAAACCATCGACTTCGACGAGGCGCTGGTCGAATCGCTGCCCATTGTCTTCGGCTTCGTCCTCGGCCTGAGCTTCCTGCTGCTGATGGTGGCGTTCCGCTCGGTGCTGATCCCGCTGACATCGATCCTGCTGAACCTGCTCTCGGTGGGCGCCGCCTACGGTGCGGTGGTGGCGGTCTTCCAGTATGGCATCGGGGCGGATTTGTTCGGGTTCACCCAGGTGGATACCATCACCAACTGGCTGCCGGTGATGCTCTTTTGCATCCTGTTCGGCCTCAGCATGGATTACCACGTCTTCCTGCTGAGCCGGGTGCGCGAGCACTACGACCACACTGGCGACAACGAAGCTGCCGTCAAGGTTGGCATGCAGCGGACTGGCCGCCTCATTACCGGCGCCGCCCTGATCATGGTCGCGGTCTTCGCCTCTTTCGCGGGTGGCCGGTTAGTCGAAATGCAGCAGCTCGGATTCGGGTTGGCCTTCGCGATCCTGCTCGATGCCACCCTGATCCGGACGATCCTGGTGCCGTCGGTGCTGAAAGTGTGCGGCAACGCGAACTGGTACCTGCCGCGCGGCCTGCGCTGGCTGCCGGACGTGCGGGTGGAGGGGGATCTCGCCCCGATCCAGCTGCCGGCGAGGCCGTCCACCTGGGAACCGGCGAGCCCAACCACAGGTCCGCTGACCGGCGGCGCGATTGGCGAGTAGCCGTCGCCTGGACCTCCAGCCAGCAGGAACCCGCCCCGCGACAATGGCGTCGCAGGGCGGGTTTGCGCTTCTCGGCGTGGGCTGCTGCGCGTACCATTCACGGCGTATGGTTGGACGAACACTCGCTCGCCGTGCTGCCGACTCGGGCGATTTCCTCTCTATCGTCATCGCCGAAGCGAACCTTGACCACCTTGTGACGATCGAGTTTGCCAGGTCCTGGGGATTACGAAACGACGAGATGAGGTGCGACAGTCGTGATTGAGCCTGGCAAGTATCCAGTCGGGCTGGACATCAGAGGGTGTTTGAGAAGGTTCAGGGAGTTCGGCTCACCCGGTGGGCGGACGACCCTTCGCTGCGCTCCGGGGTCCGCCGTACGGGAGACGCGGTGTCAGCGGCTGAGGGAGCATGATCAGACACCCGCTCATTCCGGAGGTCCAAATGGGCTATTGGTTCCATCCTGAGCGGATCGACCCGAGAATTGCCGTCAGCGAACGGAATCGGGATCACCTGATTGCCGCGCGCCGTGACGCTGGTCTGCCGGATTGACCGCGGGAACCTATTTACCCCGACTTCCCAGTCATGTTTGAGCCGCCTGACCGGAATCGCCTGGCGTACTGAACAGGCACGAAGCTCCATCGTGCTGCCACCAGCCTTCGAACCTGCCCTGGCTGCCCGGCGATAGTCTCGTCGCCTGGCGGGGTTCGTGGTTGCCGTATGGTGTTGTTCGAATCCCCGGCTATCCCTGGCTGTCACGAAGGGACCATAGAGCGTGTTGCAGAAAAGTTGATTGCGAAAGCAGGACAGCCACACGGCGCTGCGCGCCTGGGCTGTCCCTACATACGACCGAACACCGATCAAGCTCACTGCAACGGGGTGTAGAGCCCCATCGCATTCCGCCTGGAGTTGACGCATGAAGTACGGGCTGGAACTCGCCGCCGCCGGGCCAACCGGCGATCCGCGTTCGCTCGCGGCCTACGCCGCCCTCGCCGAGGATGCAGGGTGGGACGGTCTCTTCCTCGAAGACTACGTCGTGCACTGGGCCGAAGGGGCACCCACCTTCGATCCGTGGGTCTCGCTGGCGGCGATGGCCTGCGCCACCAGCCGTATCCGGCTGGGCACCACGGTCACTGCCCTGCCACGGCGGCGGCCCTGGATCGTGGCGCGCCACCTTGTGACGCTCGATCACCTTTCCGGCGGGAGAGTTGTTTTCAGTGTTGGGATCGGCAATGACGACGATGTCGACGTGGCCGGGTTTGGTGAGGCCGCCACCGCCCGCGAGCGCGCCGCCATGCTGGACGAAGGTCTGGCAATCATGGCCGGGATGTGGAGTGGTGAGCCCTTCGGCTTCGACGGCGCCTACTATCGGATTGCCGAGCGCATGTTCCTGCCCGGGCCGTTGCAGCAGCCCCGTATCCCGATCTGGATTGGCGGCAGTTCCAACCGGAAGGGGCCAGTGCGGCGGGCCGCGCGCTGGGACGGCATGATCCCTGTGCCCACCAACCTGCCGGGTGGCGGTACCGCCCATCTGACGCCTGACCAGGTGGCTGCCCTGCGCGATGCGATCGCCGGCCAGCGGCGGGAAGGAGAGCCGTTCGACATCGTCCTCGGTGGCCGTGAACGTGAGGCAGACTGGGAGGAGGAGCGAGCGCACATCGACGCCGTCGAGGCGGTTGGCGCAACCTGGTGGACAGAGTGGCTGCCTCCTGCGGATGACGCCACGATGCGTGCCGCGATTCGGCGCGGTCCGCTGCGTTCGCGAATGACGACTTCTTGACGATTTCCGTGCAGAATGGACAGTACCGGGCCAACGGACTCCGACAGTTGGCGTCTCCTGTGAAATCCGGAGTGGTGACGGGTGCTGACCGGACGAACGACCGAACGCGATGCGCTGAACCAGGCGCTGTCCGCCGCCCAGTCGGGCAGTGGCCGGGGCGTGTTCCTGGGCGGTGAGCCAGGAATCGGGAAGTCGACCCTGCTCGCCTGCCTGCGGCAGGCGGGCATCGAACGGCGGTTTGCCGTGGCGGAGGCCGTTGCCGAGCGGGGCTGGTCGCTGCCGTACGCGCCGTGGGTGTCGATCCTCGATCAACTGGGCATTGGCTCGGTGTCCCTGGCCGCGTCACCGGCGGCCGGCATGTCCGCCGATGACTACCGGCAGTGGGCGCACCGATCGGTCTTGACCGCATTGCGCGACGCCGCTTCCCGGCGGCCAGTGCTCCTGGTCCTTGACGATCTGCAATGGGTGGATCAATCGTCGCGCGACCTGTTGTTGCACGTCCTGCGCGGCACCAGTAGCCTGCCGGTGCTGTGTGCCGGGTCGTGGCGAAATCCGCTGTCGCAACGTACACCGGATGTGCAGGCCTTTGTCGCCAATCTCCGGCGCGAACCGGCGACCACGACCATCGACCTCGCCGGACTCGATGCGGAGGGCATCACCGCGATCGTGGATCGCCATGGTTGGTCGCTGTCGCCGAAGGACATCCAGCATCTCGCTGCCCGGACCAACGGCAACCCGTTTTTCGTGACCGAGATGGCGCGGGCCGCCGCCGCTGGTGGCAGTCCGCTAGCCGGGGATATTCCGCCGTCAATCCGGCAGGTGGTGCAGCTTCGGATCGCCGGGCTCGATGAGGCGACGCAGCAGGTGTTGCGGGTGGCCGCCATTTTCCAGAACGGGTTCGACTTCGACGTCCTGCGGGCGATGGCCGACCTCGACGAGGACGACCTGCTCGCCGCGATCGACCATGCCCTCGACCAGGACCTGCTGCGATCCGCGGGAGGCGGTGCCGAACACTACAACTTCGCCCACGCGATCGTGCGCGAGGCGATCGTTGGCGACTGGAGTCCGAGCCGGAGGGTCCGGCTGCACCGGCGCGCCGCGGAAACACTCGAACAACGCCATGCCGGCCAGCTGGACGCCGTGGTCGGCGACCTCGCCATGCACTATCACGCATCGCGCAGCCTCGACGGCTCAACTCGCGGTATCCCGTACGCCTGTGCCGCTGCCGCGCGCGCGGCCAGCGCCTTCGATCACGCCCAGGCGGCGAGATTTTACGGGTATGCCGCCGATCTCGCGGTGTCCAGCCTGGCCGCGGATCGCGCCGGAATCGAAACTTCCCGCGCCGTGGCGCTGGCGGACTCGCTCGATATCGATGCGGCGGTGGAGTCGGCATCCAGGGCGGCCGCGTTGCTGCAGGAAGCGGATGGGGCGCCGGATATGGTGGCCGGCTGCTACTGGCGGATGGCGCATGCGTTGAACGCGGTGGGTGCCCCGGGAGGGATCCGGCGCCAGCTCTGCGACGCCGGGATTGCCGCGCTGGGTGACCGGCGCGACATCCATTGGGCTCGCCTGCGCCTGCTCGATGACCCGATTGCGGTCGTCGAGAACGACACACTCTACGTGACGCGGTGGCTTGGTTACGATCCGGAGGCGCGCCGCCTCGCCCTGCAGAGCGTGCAGGAGGATGACCAGGTCCAAACCGTGGAATCCTACGATCCACGGACGCCCGCCGAGACGCGCGCCCTGATCGCGCTCGCCCGCTCCTGGGCGAATCCGCGCTCGACGTTGCGCGGACTCACCGCTGCTGCCAACGACCTCACCTACCGCCACGGTGATTTCCAGCCCGCAATTCGGGTGTGGAATGAGGTGCTCTCCCTGGCCCGGCTGATCGGCGCGGCGCCATGGCAGGCGAACGCCCTCAACCAGATCACCCTGCTGCAGGTTACGCTGGGCCAGTTCGAGGAAGCGGCGGCCAGCAAGTACCTCGCCGACCAGGCCAATGCGGAACTCGGCGTCTCGAACGACACTGAGGCGCTGGAGTTCGAGCGGAACTTCGCGGTGCTGCAATACCTTGGCGATGATTGGTCCGCCCAGGCCACCTACTGGCTCCAGTTCGTTGGTGAACCGCCACACGGGCTCGAGGCGCAATTGGCGACGCCGCTGTATGCCGCGATGGCAGCATCGGCAGCGGCACGAGCCGGAAACGCGCCCGAGCAGGTGGCGCGGCTGGTGGATGCCGTGGTCGAGGTCGCGTCCTGTCCCGGCATCATGATGGTGAACGGCGTGGTTGCGTGGGCGGCGGATGCCATCTTCACGATGCGCGATGCCAGCCGCGCTGCCATGCTCGATCGCCTGGCTGCGGGCCTGATCCGCCTTGGCGTCAGCGATTACCCGCAAACCAGCCTGCACCTGACCCGCGCGAGGATGCATTCGCTGCTTGGTAGTACCGAATCTCAGGATTTGTACGAGACCGCCCGCCGCACCCTGGCAGCCCAGGGCCAGACCCCGCTGTTGGGAATCGCCTGCTACGAACAGGCGCACGAATGCGGCGCATCGCCGGACATCCGTCGTCACCGGCTCGACGAGGCGAATGCCGTGTTCGCGCGCCTGGGCATGACAGGGTGGTTGGAACGAACGGCGATGGCCATCGCCACCCCGGTTGCGCCGAAGTTCGACCTCGCCGGTATCTCCCGGCGCGAGTTCGATGTCCTGCAGCTGGTGGCCCGTGGCTACTCCGACCGGCGGATTGCCGACGACCTGTACATCAGCGAGCGCACGGTGCACGCGCACATGCGCAGCATGCTCGGGAAAACCGGCGTGGGGAACCGGACGGAATTAGCCCACTGGGCTGGTGAGAAGGGCATTCTCGACGCCTGAACCAATCTGACTTGATCGAGCAGACGGACCGTACGCATCACGAGAGGAACGACAACCATGCTGAAAGAGACTCGAACGACCCGCCGCACCGCGATTGCGACACTGGCAGCCGGCGCGGCATCGGCGGCGCTGATCGCGCCCCATACCGCCCTGGCGGCGATGAGCAGTGCCGCCGGGATCGTTGCCGGTGGCTCCCTGACCGGTCCGAACGGCGCCATCCAGTTCTCTGCCTTCGGCTCCCGTCTGGAGCAGGATGACAGCGATCCGATCCTGTTCTGCGCCCTGAGTTGGTTCGATGCCGCCGGCGACGGCGAGGGAGGACCGCTTGCGATCGACTTCGCCAGTGTCGCCTCGTACGGTCCGACCGGGGTCGAAGGCGAGCGCCTGATGACCGGCACCGTGACGATCAATGGCGAGGGAGACGTGCCTTTCGCGCTCTGGCTGGTCGATGCCGCCGTCCTGGAAGACCGGGATACCGCTCCCGATCACGTGCGGCTGGCCGTGGGTGGCGCAGCAGTGGTGGATGGGACGCCGGTTGCGGTAGGGGAGAAGGTGGACTTCACCTACGAGGCGGAGGCCGCGCTCGACTCCGGCAACGTCCAGATCATCGGCCTGGAGATATGAGGCGGCGAGAGGGTCCTGGTCGGAGTCAGTTCTTGCCAACCACGTAGGGGCCGATCCACCCGAGACGTCAGTGTAGGGTGTGCCAGCCCGCGCAATCACGTCATCACCGTAGCCGAGGGCCAAGCGAGCACAGACCTACACGCTGGGGAAAAGTTCGCTTCTCGCGCGTGCCTTCCACAGGGAAGGTGGAATGCGACAAGACCGGGAGGGCATCCGGTATCCCCTGCCCTCTTTTCATCCTGAAAGGTTGAACCGTGGCCTTCGGCTTTCCAGGACGGTGAGCTCACAGGGGTAGGTAGAGCTTGTCCAACGCTGGGCGACCCGTTGTCTCGTTGCCGTACAGCGTGTTGCAGGGACGTTGATTGCGAACACAGGACAGCCACACGGCGCTGC
>CAZSUN010000077.1:0-19424 GCA_964610045.1 uncultured Sphaerobacteraceae bacterium | reverse complement strand
CCTACACGACCGAACACCGATCAAGCTCACCGCAACGGGCTGTAGGGGCCGATCGCCCCGCCATGGCTGGTGACGCGGGCCGACAGACCTTCGCTGCGCTCGGGCCGATCGGCCCCTACCTACGGAGGGAGGTCGGCAAGGATTCGACATACCTACCCTTGTGAGAGGGCATTGATCACCCCGGTTACGGGGTATCGTCGGGGTCGAGGGCATTGAGTGCGTGGTCCTGGGCGGTGGCGACGAGGACATTGAGCGCCTGCAGGAGATTGCCGATCGACTGCTCATCCAGCAGGTAGAGCGCGAGCTCAGTTTCACGGTCGTTGAATTCGAGGACCTCGTCGATGCCGGTGTCCGACTGGCTGGCAAGGCGAATCGCGTCGAGCCAGCGGGTGGCCTCCTCATTGGCGGTTCTCAGGGTGGCGAGGAGCCGTTCGGCCGATTCCAGGCGAATCCGTTGGGCGTCCTGGATCGAAACCAGGTCGGCTGGGGTCGCTTCCAGCGACTCCCCGGTTCCGGACTCTCCCACCAGGGCGCGGTAGGTGCCGGGGGTGGTGGCCAGGATGTAGCCGTGGTCGCCGGATTCCGCGTGGGCAAGCGCGCGCGGACCGGGGGTTTCGTAGCGGGCTGCCTGTTGCAGGGTCTGGAGCCCGGCGTCGAACAATTCCTTGCCGGTGCGGCCATCGCCACCGCGGCGGTCGAGCACGTAGGCGTACACCAGGAATGCTGCCGGGCCAACGGATGAATCGAGCTGGATCGTGAAAATGCCGGCGTTGGCATCGCGTTTGATCGGCGAGAGGTCGTCGGCGAGGTATTCGGGCGATTCTGTCAGGCCAAGCACCTGGCCGAGAAAGAGAGCCGCGCCCTGGCGAAGAGCGGTTTCCTGGCCCGAATCGGTTCCATCCGTCATGAGCGCATCCCCAGTCGTCGCGTGGTGAATTCGCCGTGGCCGCCTGGCCGGAATGGCAACATCATGGCTGGTACACGCGCCTGCGTATCCCCTATTGTCCCCTGCGAGGGAAGGCCGCGCCAGTGCGTGGTAGCAGGGCGGTTCCCATGACAGGGGGTGGACGGGATGACCGGAGTGCTGGCGGACGAAACGGTGACGATGCTGGTCGAACGGGCGAGGGAGGCAGCGAAACGCGCATACGCCCCGTACTCGTCGTTCCCGGTCGGGGCGGCAGTGTTGACCGCATCCGGCGAGGTGATTGCCGGCGCGAATATCGAGAATGCCAGCATCGGGTTGACGAATTGCGCGGAACGGGTGGCGCTGCAGCAGGCTGCGTTCCTCGGTCACCGGGAGGTGGTGGCCATCGCGGTCAGCGCGCCACGGGCCGCGGGAACGACGCCGTGCGGAGCCTGCCGGCAGGTAATGAATGAGTTCAAGCCGGAAAATGGTGACATATATGTGGTTTTGGATTATTTTGACAAACAGGCAGTCGTCATGCTCGCCGAGTTATTGCCGCGTTCCTTTGGACCGCGCGATCTTGAACGAGCACGCTGAACGTACTGCCCACCTCATGCTATCGGGTCCAATGTGTCGGCGCGATCACGCTACGTGGCGCGCCAGGGTCTCCACGGTTCAGGGTCCATACCGGCTATTGGTGGTTTCGCGGCTGCGGTGAGCATCGTGGTCCGCTCGGAGTTGTGTGTCATGCGTGGCAGACCCTTGGTGATCGAATGGCAGGAATCGGCGGAGGTACTCCAGGCAAAATACAAGCGCGAGCGTAACGGGCATCGGCGCGCTCGTCTGCAAGCCCTGTACCTGTTGCGCTCGGGTTCGTCGATATCAGCGGCGGGTGAAGCAGTGGGAGTGGACTACCGCACGGTGCAACGATGGGTGGCCTGGTATCGCGAGGGCGGGCTGAACGCGGTGTTGTTGCGCACGCCAGGTTACGCGGCGCCTGGCCGACCGTCGCGGCTGACGACCGAACAGCGATCGGTCCTGCTGAAGAAGGCGCGGAACGGCCAGTTCCGGACGGTGCGAGACGCCGTGGACTGGGTGCACGAGGAGTATGGAGTTACCTACACCTATACCGGGATGCATGCGCTGTTGAATCGCAATGGCGGGGGAAGCTCCCGCAGCCGCGCCGCGTAGCCGCCCGGAATCCAGGCAGGAAGCGACAAACCGGGATCGGGGTAGCATTTCACCTCGATCCCGGTTCCTTGGTGTGAGCCGTATGCCGGAGGGGGCGAACGCGGCCCGGCAGGTGGTGACCCTACGCCGGTTGCAAGGTGGAACTGCGGCGGCCGAGCGAGAGGATGAGCATCGCGACTGCGCCCAACCCCCAGACCGTGACGATCAATGTGACCAGGCCGTGAAGGTACGGAAGCGGGATGAACCGCAGCACGCCGAGCAGGATGACACCGATCGTCATTGCCAGCAGGTGAAATCCACGACTGCCGTCGTTCCAGCCGTTTGGCAAAATAAACCGCCCGATCGCCATGCCGACAATGACTTGGGTCAGGTAGAGCGCCAGGAAATAGAGCGTCAGCACAATTAGCCCTGCCGGAATCCCGATGACGGTTGCCAGCAGGAGGGTGGCAAGGACCGGGGTGGCGATGAGAGCGGCCAGGCCCAGCGGCAATGCCGGGATGAATCGCCTGGCATTACTGCCGAGGATGTTTGCGAGCCGGGGCGCCAGTGCCACCAGGAGCAATCCTGCCATCAGCCCCCATAGCGTGCGCAGCAGTCCGCCGGAAGCCCGTGAAAACACATTGTTGCCGTCGCCCCACGGATTCATTTCGTTGCGGGTAATGCCTGCGGTGACATCGGCATCGTCGTGGACGTTGGCGGCGGTGCGGCTCGAGTAGGTGACCGGCCCGGTGATCACGGCCGTGTTGTGGATGTTGAGCGAACTGGTATGGACATCCACCGCGCCCTGGACCGTGCCGCCCACCGTCAGGTCGCCAACCCAGCCCTGGATATCGCCGCCGACCGTGCCGTTGAGGTCGACATCGCCACCGGCAAGGAGGAGGCTGCCGCCGATGGCGCCGCTGCCCGGAAGCTGGAGCCGGCCCGCCAGGAGCACGACATCCCCGTTGACGGTTCCCGTGATTCGGACGCTGCCGCCAATGATGCGGAGGGAGCCCTCGATCGTGCCCGAGATTTCGGTGCTGCCGGCCGCGACCATGACCGTGCCGTCGATAGTGCCGCTGATGGTGGCGCTTGACGCGACGATACTCACATCACCGGAGGCAGAGCCGGCGAAATCGAGGGTCCGCGCGGCGATGTAGAGGTCGTCGGTGATGCGCTCGGATGGGCCGATCGTGAGATCGCCCCCGGAGCGCGTCGTGCTGGCGAGACCCCAGGCCGGAAAGGTGAAGGCGGCGAAGATCAGGATGAGCCCCATCGCCGCCAGCCCGAGCCGGCGCGTGGGGTGGGATGGGGGCGCCGGATGTGGGGTCGCGGGCATCGAATGGATTCCTCCTGGCGATCGTGCGTCGAATTCCGTGGAGCATACGATATCTATCCGGTCCGGTCGGTGATGTCGACCACGGCATCGCTGATCTGATGCCAGCGTGGCGGCCGCAACGGCCAGGGTTGATGCACGGAGCGGTTCGCGAACACGGCGAATGCCAGCGACCGTTCGGGATCGGCCCAGACCAGCGTCCCGGACTGCCCCCAGTGGCAGAATGTGCGTGGCGAACGCAGGGACCCGGTCCAATGGTTCGCCTTGTTCGCCGCCACTTCCCAGCCAAGCCCCCAGGCTCCCTGTCTCCAGAGAATCCCCGCGGAGTGAACGCCGCCAGGGACACCGCCAGTCTGGTCGGTTGTCATCTCGCGGCGGGTATCCGCCGTCAGCGGCGATGCCTCGCCGTTCAGGAAGGACGCGGCGAGGCGGACGAGATCCGTTGCAGTGCCGTAGAACCCGCCCCAGGGGATGCCGAGCCCTCGCCAATAGGGTGCGTTGTAACTTTCCGCATCGGTGCCGGCATTGGAGGGATCGTCGACATGGGCGATCCGGTTGTCCAGATCAGGACCGGGCTGCGTCGCCACATCGTTGAGACCGAGTGGGCCAAGGATACGTTGCTCGACATGGCGGTGGAAGGGGATGCCAGTCGCGCGTTCGAGCGCGCGGGCGGCCAGGCCGAAGCCGACGTTCGAGTACCGCAGCTCGGACCCTGGCTCCGACACCAGCGGCACTCCGCACATGGCGTCAACGATCGTGTCCAGGGGCGGAAGCTCGCGCATCCGGATCCGCTTCACCCCAACGTTCTCCGGCAGACCCGAGGTGTGACAGAGCAGGTGCCGGATGGTGATGCGGTCGCGCAGGGCTTCGAGTTGCGGCAGGACATCGCCCCCCAGCGGATCGTCAACCTCGCCGAACTCCGGCACCAATGCGGCGAGCGGGGTGTCGAGCGAGAGGTCTCCCTCGTCGACTCCAGCCAGGACAGCGGCGGCGGTTACCGGCTTCGAGACCGATGCGAGCGCGAACAGGGTGTCGTCGCGGACGGGCCGGCCGGGAGCGGCCTCCCCGGCGACCCGGGTCGCCACGATCGATCCATCGCGCCACACCGCGGCCGATACCCCGCGCACGATTCCGTCATGCACCCAGCCATCGACCTGATCCAGCGCCTCATCATACGACCCCATCGACCCGCCAACTCCCCAGGTACGCACCGTCCCACCCATCGCAGGCACTATCATATGCGTACCGGCATGTGACCGGCAGCGGGCGTAGGCATCCGGGCAGGCGTGCCCATGAGGGAGTTGGATGGTTCACCACGATCGGCGCGACAGCGCCGTACGGGATTTCGGCGTCACGGTCCGGGTGCTCGATGACTACGAGACCCTTTCACGGGAAGCCGCCGGCATCGTGGACCTGACGGTGCGAACGAACCCGGGCGCGGCGATCACGCTGCCGACCGGGGAGACTCCCCGCGGCATGTACAACGAGTTGGTTCGGCGCATCACGTCCGGCGATCTCGATTTCTCCACGGTCCACTTCTTCTGCCTCGATGACTATCTCGGGGCAACGATCGATGATCCGGCCAGCCTTACCGCCTGGTTGAACGAGGTCTTCCTGACCCCGGCGAAGCTGCATGGCGACCATGTGCATTTCGTGCCGACGGCAGCCAACGACCCCGATGCCGCCGCCGCGGCCTACGACGCCGAGATCCAGGCGCGCGGCGGGCTCAAGCTGGCGGTGTTGGGGTTGGGGCCGAACGGGCACCTCGGGTTCAACGAACCGGGATCGCCGCCGGAATCGCGTACGCGCGTCGTCGATCTCACCAGGCAATCCCGCGACCAGAACGCGCAGTACTACGAGGGAACTCCGAGCATCCCGACGCAGGCGATGACGATCGGCCTGGGCACCCTGCTCGAAGCCGACCAGATCGTGTTGATCGTCTCCGGCGCATCGAAGGCGGGCATCCTGAAGGCATCGCTGGAAGGCCCGATGACTCCGGATGTGCCCGGCTCGTTCCTGCGGGCAGCGGGAAGCCGGGTCGTCGTGCTGGCCGACCGGGAAGCCGCCTCCGCGCTGTCGTAGCGATGACCCGCCCGGATTTCCACGCGTTTGCCGCCACCCGAATCCTTTGCTCGCTGCCGTCGTTTACCCAAACAGTCGACGTACGCCGTCGCGACGGGGGATCATCATGCTCGCAGCAGCATCCAGGGAGGGTGTCCGGTCGCCTGGATCGCGCCACGACGACGGGTTCGATGGCGCAGACGCGATGCGGCGCGAAGAACTCGCCATCGTCGAGCGTGCGCGCAGCCACCCGGCGGCGTTCGCCCCGCTGTACGAGCGGTACGTCGATGCGGTTTTTGGGTATTGCTACCGGCGAACATCCGACCGCGAGTTGGCGGCGGACCTTACGCATCAGGTGTTCGATCGGGCGCTGACGGCGTTGCACCGCTTTGCACAGCGACCGGGCACCGGGTCGTTCCGTAGCTGGATCTTCACCATCGCGCACAACCTCGTGGTCGATACGCATCGCCTGCGGCGGGAGACCACGCCGATCGAGCGGCTGCCCTCCCTGCGCGATCCCGCGACATCGCCGGAAGAAGCCGCCATTGCGAGGGAGCAGCGGCGCGCCTTGCAGGCGGCGTTTGCGCAGCTCACCGAAGGTCAGCGTCAGGTAGTGGAGCTCCGGCTCGCCGGATTGACTGGTCCCGAGATTGCGGAGACCCTCGGAATGCACCTGGCGGCAGTGAAATCGACCCAGTTCCGGGCCTACGCGCGCTTGCGACAGATCCTCGGAGACGGGTTCCTGCGTGCTGGAGAAGGGACGGACGATGCCTGAGCCGATCGACACCCGACCCGATGATGGCTTTGCCGATGCGCTCGATGCGATGGTGTGTGGGAATCAACTGCTACCCGTGACCGATCCATTGACGCGCTTCGCGAGCAGCCTCCAGGACGGGATCGCCGCGCCGGTTTCATCTGCCGAACGGGAGGCAATCTGGGATCGTTTGATGGCGGACCGGCCGCAGGCGACGGCGCCCGTGCTGCCAGCAGCCGGTGGTGCGGGCAGCACCCTCACGCTGCCAGACTCACGGCTGTCCCTCTCCGCACGGCGGGACAGTTCACGGGACGTGCGATTCGTCCCTGATACCGGCGGCTGGATGACGGTGACGCTGCTGATTGCGCTCGTGGCGCTGGCAGGCGCGATGTTCGCCGGGTTTGGGGATGATGACGCCGGGCTCGTGCCCACGGTGTCGGCAACGGAACTCGCTCCGGCGAGTCCGGTGGCCAGCCCGCAGGCGTCACCGGCGGCGGATTGCACCGCCACGGCGTCACCTGCCGTCGACGATTCCGGACGAACGCTGGATGCTACCGCCGCCACGCGCCCGGAATCCTGCGCCACTGTGCCCGTTACATCGCGCCAGGGTCTCCGGACCCGGACTCACCCAGGGTAGCAACGTACTTGGATCCATGGGCACCGGGGAAGGGCGGACGACCCTTCGCTACGCTCGGGGGTCCGCCCGTACGCAGTTCCCCTTCGTCCACGCGACGAGTGGAACTGCCATCAGTCACGCGTAGGAGGACCAGGCCGCGTAGCGACGCGTGTCCTCCCGGAAATCCGACCCGACGGAATGACGGCATTTGCCGGATCCGACCCGTCCCCGTCCAGGCTCGTCAACGAGTTGGCGCACGATGGACGGTACCTCTGGTTGCGAGCGGGATTCCATGAAGTCCGGAAAAATGAAGCGGGGAGCGGCCAGTCGCCACTCCCCGCTCCGTTCGTATCCAGATGGCGGTGTTCGCTACGACTTCGTGCCGGGATCCTCGCGCTCGCCGGTGATCAGGCGGGCGTTGCGGCCCCAGAAGAGGTACTGCAAAGCCCATTGAGAAACGACGAACGCCTTGTTCTTCAGTCCGTTCAGGTAGAAGGCGTGCACGATCATCCACATGAACCAGGCGAAGATGCCGCCGAATTCCCGTCCCTTGATCGCCGCGACCGCCTGGTTGCGGCCGATCGTGGCCATGCTGCCGCGGTCGATATAGGTGAACGGGGTGTAGGCCTCGCCTCGGGTTGCGCGTCCGATGTTCGCTGCCACCCACTGACCCTGCTGCATGGCGGCCGGCGCGATCCCGGGGATCGGCTTACCCTCGGCTGTCTTGACGCTGGCGGCGTCGCCGGCGACGAAGATTTCCGGGTGCCCCGCAATGTGAAGTTCGCGTTCCACCGGGACGCGGCCCGCGCGGTCGAGTTGGGCGATGTCACCCAGCGCCTTGGTCAGGGCCGATACCTGGACACCGGCTGCCCAGATCACGGTGCCGGCGTCGATCCGTTCCTCGCCGATGTTGACGCCGCTCTCATCGATGTTGGTGACGAGCGAATTGGTGCGGACATCCACGCCGAATCCGGCCAGTTTCTTCACCGCCATCTCCGAGAGCTTCTCGGGGAACATCGGCAGGATGCGCGGCAGGCCTTCGAGCAGGATGATCTTCGCCTGCCGGGGGTCGATGTTGTCGAATTCGTTGACCAGCGTGTGCCCGGCGATTTCCCCGATCGCGCCGGCCAATTCGACCCCGGTCGGACCGCCGCCGATGACGATGAAGGTCAGCAGTGCCTGCCGCTTTGCCGGATCCGGTTCTCGTTCGGCCCGTTCGAAGGCGAGGAAGATGCGGCGGCGAATGGCCAGAGCATCCTCGATCGTCTTCAGGCCGGGCGCCAGTGGCGCCCACTCATCGCGACCGAAGTACGAGTGCGTCGCGCCGACCGCGACCACCAGGTAGTCGTAGGCGAGCCGCTCACCGCTGTCGAGCGTGATCGCTTTACCGTCGACATCGATCGCCTGGACCTCACCGAGCAGGACGTTGACGTTCTTTTGGCGTCGCAGGATGCTGCGGATCGGTTGGGCGATGTTGGCCGGCGAAAGTTGGGCAGACGCGACCTGGTAGAGCAGTGGGGCGAAGAGGTGGTGATTGCGCCGGTCGACGATCGTGACCTTGACCGGTTGCTTCGCCAGTGCTTTTGCCGTGTTGAGACCGGCGAAGCCACCGCCGACGATGACGACGTGCGGCGTGCCGCGCGTTTCCACCGATGGCGTCATCGTATCGGCCACCGACACGAACTGATCGGTCTGAGGCGTGGCGGTTCCATCCTGTTGCTCGGTGTCGGTCACCCTGATCTCCGCATCCTGTCACATTGGCGTGAAATACGCCCCAGTCGAGGGGCGACGGCGTGGGACATGCATGGCGTGGGCGTTCATTGGGAAGCCTGCGTGTGACACAACCTTCGAAACGGCCACCTCGCAGCCAGTGGCAGGGTAACAATGGTGACCTTGACAATGCAATAGCGATTGCCGTTTCACCGGAAAACCGCATGTGCGGATACAATGCAGGCCGATCATCGAGCACCATGCCGGAACGAGGTGCGCGCGTCTCATTTCCCGCGACGACGCGCCGCCATGGCGCCAACCATCCCGGAAAGGAACGCGAGTGCCAAGCCAGCCAGCCACCCCGATCACGATCGAAACGCGGTTCGAGGAGGATGAGGCCGGTACCCTGCGACACATTCCATTCGAGTTGCCGGCTCGAGTCCAACGATTCCGGCTGACCGTCTCCTACAACGACCGGATCGACTCCAGCCCAACCATCGGCGGCGGCAATACCCTCGATATCGGACTCTTCGATCCCCAGGGCATTGAGACCGGCAGTGAAGGGTTCCGCGGATGGAGCGGCAGCGACAAGCTGGAGATCGTCATCGGCACCAAATGGTCGACGCCGCCATACCGCGCCGGAAAACCGCAGCCAGGGACGTGGCACCTGCTGCTGGGCGCGTACAAGGTTGGACCCAACGGGCTGGACGCCACGGCGACCATCGAGCTGAACCCCGAGGTTGCGAATCCTCCCGTCCCGGTCTCCCCGGAACTCGACGACCTTGTCCGCGACGAGGTGCCGCCGGCCGCCGAGAAAGGGTGGTATCGCGGCGATCTCCACGCCCATACGGTCTTCTCCGATGGCAGCGTCACACCGGTGGACCTGGCGGTGGCTGCCTACCAGGCGGGACTCGATTTCTACGGCATCACCGATCACAACCGGGCGCAATCGCCGGTTGGGCTGGCGCCATCGGGCAAGGGATGGCCGATGCTGGTGCCGGGTGTGGAGGTGACAACCTACGCCGGACACTTCAACGCCTGGGGCACGGACACCTGGTACGACTTCCGGGATCCCACCGGGATCGGGTTGCAGGCGGCAGTTGATGCCGCGAAGGCCGACGGGGCGCTGGTCTCCATGAATCACCCCAAGCCGTTCGGGCCCGATTGGGTGTACCGCGAAATCACCGGGTTCGACTGCATCGAGGCGTGGAATGGCTGGTGGGGGCGAATCAACGACGCTTCGCTGAAGGTTTGGGACGACGCCCTCCGCCGGGGTGAGCGCGTGACCGGGGTGGGAGGCAGTGATGTCCATCACCTTGACACGCTGAGTTCGCCCGAGAATCCGCTCTCGCCGGCACGCCTCGGTTGGCCGACGCTGTGGGTGCAGGTCGACGGTCCCCTGACGGTCGCCCGGATCCTGAACGCGATCCGGCAGGGGCGGTGTTTCATCAGTGAATCGCCGTCTGGCCCGCAGGTGTACCTCACGCACGACCGCGATCATGTCACCGCACGGGTGGTGCATGGGGCAGGCACGGTGCTGACGCTGGTGACCACCCACGGCCTGGCGAGTTCGGAACTGATCTCCAGCGACGATGAGTCGTGGACCTACGCATTGAGCGTGCTCGGTTCGAAGCTGAAATACGTCCGGGCGCAGGTGCACGGCCTGTACGGCGGGCTCAGGGCGCTGACCAACCCTGTCTGGCTGGGGTGAACCGACGCTGCCGGTGCGAGGCAGGCCAACGCTTCCTGCGGCACGTGATCAGGACAGCCACACGGCGCAGAGCGCCTGGGCTGCCCCTACACACGACCGCCGCCGCCCGCAACATTCGTAGGGACCGACCGCGTGTCGGTCCGTTCCCCGCTTTTCCCGGATTGCGCGGACCTCCCGACGATTGCGGCGCTCGTGCAGAAAGTACGGAGCATGCCTACCACTCGTCCTCTTCCTCGTCGGGTGGGAGCCAGCCGGGGCGCCACGGATTGTCGCCGGGCACCTGCGGCCCGCCGAGATGATCGCGCTCGCTGAAATCGAGTTCGGCCAGTTCAACCAAGCGATCCACGAAGCCGTCGAGCGTGATGTTCGGGTCGTGGAACCGGAATCGCCCCAATTCGTGGAGCATCGTTGCGCCGGGCTCGAAATGCTGACCGGCAAAGGCGAGTTCCTCGATGCGGGCGATGCGCAGGTCGCCCTCTGGAAGGCGCTGGATATGCGCCGCGAGCTCGGTTAACCCGTCGGCCGAGCGGCGGCTGCGGGCTGCCACCTCCGGGCCGAGGCCGTAGAGGTCCTGCTGTTCCCGCTCCCGTCGCCAGGCCGCGATAGCCTCGATCCGTTCCTTCATCGCTTGCCGCGCGTGATCGGTCAATGGTTGGTTCCTCGATGTCGAGCGGGCGACGGTCGCCTGCGGTGCGGTTGGCCGGTGTCCCAGGCGACGGCGGCCACTCTGCCCATGCGAAGGCCCGTCGCGAGACGTTCCTCGCCGCGTGGCATACTCGGGGCATCGTACCCGCCGCCTGTCTGGTTGCCCACCAGGCCGGTTTCTGGGCCTGTCGTCCTGGAGTGCCGTTCGCTTGACAACGCATTCGCCGCGCGCGGTGTTGCTCGCCCGCATCAGCATGGCCACGGCGATGATGCTGGTGGGCTCGACTGTGGTGTCCGCCCGGTTCATCGTCGAGTCGTTTCCGATCCTGCTCGCGCTGGGAATCCGCCAGGCGGTCGCAACCTTGATCCTGATTCCGATCGTGCTGCTCACCCAGGGTGGCCTGCCGCGAGCCAGCTGGCGCGATCACTGGATCGTCCTCCTGCAAACCCTGACAGGGGTCGTGCTTTTCAACATCCTGTTGCTGATCGGGGTCGACCTGACGACGGCGGCGACTGCCGGAATCATCACCAGCACCGTGCCCGCAGTGATCGCGGTCATCTCCCGATTCCTGGGTGAGCAGATCAGCCGGACGACGGCATTGGGGATCGCGCTGGCGATCGGCGGGGTGCTGGTCGTCAATATCGCCGGGGCAGTCTCCGGCGATGGATCCGGCGACGCGCCGAATCCGGTGCTGGGAGGCATCCTCGTGTTCGGCGCCGTGGTTGCCGAGGCGCTGTTCTCGATTTTCGGCTGGCGTCTCAGCGGGAGAATGACGCCAATCACGAACTGCTTCCTCGTCTGCTTCTACGGCATGGTGATGTTCGCGCCGTTCGCGATCTGGTACGCGCCCGGGTTCGATTTCGGCGAAGTACCGGCCAGCGGGTGGCTGGCGCTGGCGTGGTCGACCGGCCCGGTGATGATCGGGGCGTTCTTCCTGTGGTTCTCTGGTCTCCGGGTGATTCCGGCCGGGAAGGCTGCCGTCTTCACGAGCCTGATCCCGATCAGCGCGGTCGCCTGCTCCGCCGTGTTCCTGGGGGAGCACCTTGGGTGGGCGCACGCGGTGGGAACGGCCTGCGTAATCGCCGCGATTGTCCTGGTGTCCCGCAATCCTGGTCAACCAGCGCCTGGCGCCCAAACCTGATCTCACGGACACTGGGAATGCTGGTTTCATCTCCGTGGCGACCGTTCGCCTGTGGCCGGATCCAGCATCCACCGGAGGGGGAGATTCCCATGCGTGCAGCCTGGTACGAACGAAAAGGCCCAGCGTTGGAGGTGCTGGTCGTTGGTGAGATGCCTGACCCGGTGAGGTGCGGGTGCGTCTCGCATGCTCGGGCATCAATCCCGGCGACACCAAGAAGCGGGACGGTTGGCTCGGATTCCCGATGTCATACCCCCGCGTAATTCCGCACAGCGATGGCGCGGGGACGATCGACGCTGTTGGAGCAGGCGTGGACGCCGCACGCATTGGGGAGCGGGTATGGGTCTACGGTGCGCAGAGCTACCGTCCGTTTGGCCCGGCGGCCGAGATGGTGGTTGTGCCAAACGGACGAGCCGTTCGACTGCCCGATCCGGTCGATGTCGCGCTGGCGGTCCCAGCCCCGGAAATCGATCCCGATGCCGCCCGCGCCGGCGGCGCCCGCGTCATCGCCACTGGCCGCTCCTGTTCAAGAACGTCACGATCCGCTTCCTCGGGTCGGACGACCTGCCGCTGGAATCGGAACGGGCCGCGGTGGAGGATATTACCGGTGCCCTCGCCGCAGGAATCCTGCGCCCGACGATCGGAGCCGTCTTTCCGCTCAGCCGGATCGCCGAGGCGCACGACCGGGTGGATCATGGCGGCAGTTCCGGTCAGGTTCTGATCGACCTCGCGTCGATGACGGCATGGCCAGTGCTTTGCGGCCGGACCGCACGGGCGGAGCAAGCTCCGCATCCCTACCAACGAGGTTTTGGAGGTCGTATCGCTTCTGCGTCACGCTCAAATGTGGATCCAGCAGCACCCTGACCCATGCGGGGCAATTACCTGCCTGTGCCTATCTCCCAGGCAGAGCCTTGCTGCTGGACAAAGGCCACCTCACCCCGGTAGTACGCCAAATGTCCTTCCTCGATCATGCGCTGGCTGGCAGTATCGCCTGCGGCGGCCCGGTCGATGAGTGTGGTGCACATTGCCTGCAGGCGACGCTCGACGGTCTCGATGATATCGCCCGCACGATCCAGCCCATAAGACTCGCACAGCAGCCGCAGCCGCCGGCGGCGGTCAGTGGCGTGGATCGTCGCCTCGTAGGGCACGGTCGTGCCGTCAGCGAGCGGAGTAAAGCTCGCGAGGGGAACGTAGGTGTAGGCTGCGTAGGCAACGTCCCAAATTCGGGGACCAGGTCCGGCCGTATCGAAATCGATGAAGGCGCGTGGTTCACCGTTGACGAACACTGTGTTGTATTGGGCGATGTCGTTGTGGCAAATGACTTCGTGCCAGGATGAGTCGGGGTACACCATTTGCCACCTGGCATCTGGCGGGTCAAACCCGAGGCTTACGTCATGCAGGCGGCGGAGCAACCTGCTGGCCTGGACCAGGGCCGTGTCCGACCACATGAACGGGGGAAGCGGGTACACGCCAACCTCGCCCGGAAGGTAACTCAGGATTTCCCGTTCCTGCTCGTCGATGCCGAGAAAGCGTGGCGCGCCATCGAATCCCTGATCCTCGAGGTGACGGAGGAATCCGTGGACAGCCGCGCTCCACGCACCTTGTTGGCGCCGGACGGTGGCGCCAACCCGCACCACCTGCGTGACATTCCCGCCTTCAAGGGGCGTTTCATCGGTTGTCATGGCTGGCTGTCCTCACGTTGGTCGGAGAAATCTGTCGGGTGCCGCCAGGCGAGGGGCCGGTCTCGAATCGCCTGGTTCCTCGCCAAGCCAACCCCTGAGACCGAATCCGGGCGATCACTTGGCCATCGGACTGGTCATGGCAGATCGCGTGTCTCTCCCTTGAGCTGGGCGGAGACACGCTCCGCCGCTACCTGAAGATATCCCACTCTTCACCCGTTCGGTATGACTCTGTTTCGGCCCGGGGAGGCGAAACAGTGCCTCGTCACCGGATCCATTCGACGTGAGGGCCGAGACAAGCTCGGCAGTCCTCCAGACCTCCGATGTGCCTGGATCCCGTGCTTGCGGCCACGCCTGTTCGCCTGGGGCGTTTGTAGGTTCCGACTCCATGTCGGTCCGTGTGTGACCCCACGGTGAGCACCGACGGGCGACCGGATTCCTCGCTGCGCCCGGAATGACAAGCATGAAGCGATCACGGCGGCTGCCCTGCGGAGCGACTCTTTTCTCTCTGCTCGTTCCTCTTTGCTCAGAAAATCGTAAACAGCAGGATGACGACGAGGACGGCGAGGAGGACGATCCCGATCTTGAGGACGGGGATATTCGTGCCGGATGACTCCTGCACGACCGGCGCGTCTTCGAGCAGGGCTCCGCTGGCACGGTAGTCCGCGAAGGAGAGGGTCTCCTGCCGCTTTTCGCACTCCTGCTCGAACTTGACGATGCGTTGCGCGAGCGCCTTCGCGTCCATTTCCGACCAGTCGAACTCGTATTCGCTCCAGCGGCGTTCCAGTTCGACGACCGTGATCAGCGAATCGTGCTCCGAAGCTTCCGCGCCGTCGATCGCAAGTTTGTAGGCGCGCTGGTCGCGCGCGATTTCCTCGGCGAGTTCGTTCTGGACCTGGGCGAACGACTTTCCAGCGTAAACCGGATGCCACACGAAGCCCGTTTCATCGCGCGCGGGGGCGATGGTCGTTGCCTGCCCACGGTCGTCCTGCGTCACACGGTGTCCTTTCCTTGCAGGTCGCCCCCGGATCCGGCATTGGGTCCGGGGGATCGGCTGCGTCTTGTGGCGGTCATTCTAGACCGATCGCCCGCCTGGTGCAGGCAGGTTCGTTCGGCTAGAGCGCAATCGTGCCTTCGTAGACGAGGTCGCGGCAGCGCATCTCGATCGCGGCGGGATCGATCGTTTCGCGCGCGAGTCCGGTTTCCTGCGCCACCCGCGCGACGGCCGCGGCCACACGCGGCGCGACCCGGAGGTCGAGGCTGTCCGGGATCAGGAACTCCGGCGTCAGCTTGTCCGCCGCCACCAGCCCGGCGATGGCGTGGGCGGCGGCAATCTTCATCTCGTCGCTGATGGTGCGGGCCCGCACATCGAGGGCGCCGCGGAATACGCCAGGGAACGCCAGCGAGTTGTTGACCTGGTTGGCGTAATCCGATCGCCCAGTGGCGACGGCGAATGCCCCGGCGCCACGCGCTTCGTCCGGCGTGATTTCCGGTGTCGGGTTGGCGAGCGCGAAGATCATCGGGTCCGGCGCCATCGTCCGGATCATGTCACCGGTGAGCGTTCCAGGCGCCGAAAGCCCGATGAAGACATCCGCGCCCGGCAGGACATCCGCCAGGCTGCCTCGCTTGCTCTCGCGATTGGTGATATCCGTCAGGCTCAGCTTGGACGGGTCGAGTCCTGGCCGGTTGCGGTGGATCGCACCCTGGCGGTCGCACACGATGACATCGGCAGCCCCAACCGCATGCAGCAGCCGGGCAACCGCAACCCCGGCCGCCCCCGCCCCGTTGATCACGATCCGCAGGTCGCCAAGCCCGCAGTTGCGCAACTTGACCGCGTTCAACATGGCCGCGAGGACGACGATCGCGGTTCCATGCTGGTCATCGTGGAAGACCGGCATGTCGAGGGCGGCGCGCAGTTTCTCCTCGATCTCGAAGCAGCGTGGGGCGGCGATGTCTTCGAGGTTGATACCACCGAACGACGGCGCGATGGCGATCACGTTGCGCACGATCTCATCTGGATCGCGGGAGGCGAGGCAGATCGGAAACGCTTCCACGCCGGCCAGGGTCTGGAAGAGGACGGCCTTGCCTTCCATCACCGGGAGGCCCGCCTGCGGCCCGATGTCGCCGAGACCCAGCACGGCCGAACCGTCGGTGACGATGGCGACGAGGTTGCCCTTGGCCGTCAGGTTGGTGACCTGGGAGGGATCGTCGCGGATGACGTGGGCGGGTACGAGGGCCTTCGGCGGTACATAGAGCGTGTTGAGGATGTGGAGATCGCGGATAGGGACCTTACTCCGGATTTCCAGAATTCCGTGATGCCGCTCCCGGAGGTCGATCGCCTGCTCGCGCAGGGTGCGCCCCTCGGCCCCGATGCTGGAGCGCGCCGGTTCGAAACGCCCTTCGTAGACATATCGGCGGGTGTTGGCGGCAACCTGCTCGGGAGTGACATCGCGAACGGCCTCGCCGGAGTCGATCGCGCCGCGCACGACGGCTTCGGCAACGGCTGGGGCGACCCGGAAATCGAAGATGTTGGGGACGATGTTGTCGGCGTGCACCTGCGATTCCGGCACCATTCCGGCCAGTGCCTGGGCGGCCCCGAGCATCATCCGCAACCGGATGTTGGATGCCCCGGAATCAAGCAACCCACGGAAAAACCCGGGGAAGACGAGCGAGACGTCCATCTGGTTCGGGTGGTCGGAGCGGCCGGTGGCGATGACGCGGGCGCCGCCGGAACGGGCGGCATCGGGATCGATTTCCGGGGCCGGGACCGCCAGGGCGAAGACGACCGGGTCAGGCGCCATCGCGCGAACCATCGTCTCGGTCACGATGTCACCGCTGGAGAGCCCGATAAAGACATCGGCATCGACCAGCATTTCCGCCAGGGAGCCGCGACGCATGTCCGGGTTGGTTTCGCGGGCAACGTAGGCCTTGGCCCAGTTCATGCGATCCGGACGGTACCGGTAAATCGCCCCGGCCCGGTCGCAAACCACGAGGTGGTTGACCCCGGCCCGGGTCAGGAGCCGGGCCACACCGATCCCGGCGATGCCGGCGCCACTGAGCACGACCTTGACTTGCCCGAGATCCTTGTCAACCACCTTGAGGGCGTTGATCAGGGCGCCGAGGACGAGGATGGCGGTACCGTGGTGCTGGTTGGAGAAGATTGGGATATCCGCGGCCTTGTCGAGGTTGTCGGCGATGGTGAAGGCGCGCGGCGACGAAATGTCATCGAGACAGATCGCGCCGAATGTAGGCGAAATCGCAACCCCGGTGTCGACAATCTCCGCCACATCGCTGGTGGAGAGGCAGACCGGGAAGGCATCGACCCCGGCGAAGGTCTTGAACATCACGCTCTTGGCTTCGGCGAGCGGAATTGCGGACTCGGGTGGTCCCTGTTCGCGGCCGAAAATGTCGGAGCCGTCGGTGAGGATGGCGACAGTATTACCGCGACAGGTGAGGTCGAGCGAACGAATGGGGTCGTCCCGGATCGCCAGGCAGGCGTCGGCGACGCCGGGGGTATACACAAGGGAGAGGACCGAGCGGTCGCGGATGGGGACCTTGCTGGCAACCCCGATCAGGCCTCGATAGCGCCGCCGGTAGTCGAGTCCTTCATCATCGTGGCCGTAGGTAAGCCCGTTGCCGCTGGGTAGTGGTGGAATGAGGGTGGCGGCCGGGGCGTTCGTGAGGGGTGGGGTGTCGTCGTCAAGATCGAGCCGGGTGTTTGCCATACCTGTGTCCATTCGCCTCCGCTGTGGATGGCGCCGGTCATGGGCGGATCGCCCAGTGCCGCGGCCACCTGCATGGATGAATGGTACACCGCCAGGTTGGGCGTGCCGCTTGCGAAACCAGGGAGGGCGGCCTGGTAAGGCCGCCCTCCCTGGTTGGTTCCTGGTTTGCTGGGCCGATCAGGAAACCGGCGACGCAACCGGGCTGGCGACCGGCGAGGCGGCTGGCGACGCAGCCACGACTGGGGTCGACTCGTCCCCGGTTCCAACGACCGGCACGGCGCCATCGGCTTCCGGCGACGCAACCGGGCTGGCGACCGGTGTGGCACCCTCGGCAGCGGGCGAGGCCGTATCGCCGGTCGCCACGGTGGCGATCACCTCTTCGGTGGCCTCTTCCGTGACAACATCGGTGGCGGCAGGCGGCTGGGTGGCCGGTGCGGCAGTTGGTGTGGTGTCTTCGTCGTCATCGCCGCCGCAACTGACGAGCAGCAGCGCGCTGAGGCCGATTGCGGCCAACGAAGAACCTTTGCGTGCGTTCTTCAAGAATGAACGGGAACGGAACACAGATGACCCCCTCCTCTGGTGTTGTGCGCTTCCCAGGCTGATCACAGGCCCCGGTTTGTGCAGTGCTGCGTGTCATGCTCACACTACCGCACGACGCCGCCCAATGCTACCCTCGGCCCAGGCGATTGACAGCGGTTGATACCGCACGCCTTTGAGTCCGATACGCCAGTATACAGGGATTTGCCTTCCGGTCACGGGTTGTGGCGATCATCCTGGCATTCAGGTGATGCGTCGCCCGAGCCAGGGCACGACAGGACATGATGGATGCCCGCTTTTCCCGAATATGACGGTGAATTCCGCCAGGAACTGGAAGCCGCCATCACCGCCGCCGCTGCCGCCAGCGCGGTCGTGATGGAGATCTACACCGCGCAGTCGGCAGATACCTATATCAAGCCCGATGGCTCGCCGGTGACCGATGCCGACCTGGCGTCGGACCGGACCGTCCGGGAGATCCTGGGAGCCGCCTTTCCGGATGATGCCCTGCTGACAGAGGAAGGCGCGAAGGACGAGGCCAGGCTCGCGAACCCGCGCTGCTGGATCGTGGATCCGATTGATGGCACGAAGGAGTACATCGCGCGGACCGGGGAGTTCGATGTGCTGATTGCGCTCACCGTCGATGGCCGCCCGGTGGTGGCGGCCAGCGCGAATCCGCCGAGCGGCACGATGGTGGCGGCGGTCAAGGGCGCGGGCGCCTGGGTCATCGATGGTGAGCAGATCGCGCCATTCACGATCGCGCCCTCGGCCGAGCCGGCGCGCGTCGTCTCCTCAATCTGGTACGGCGGCCTCGAGGACGGCGGACGGGCGGCATCGGTGTCCAGGGTCGTGGAACGGCTCGGTGCGGTCGAGGTGCCGGTGATGGATGTTGGGTACCACGCTCGGCGGTTCCTGGATGTGGTGCGTTTCTACGATGCCTACGTGGGATTGCCTCCCATGGTAGGAGCGTCGATCGCGCAGGAATGGGATCTCGCCTGCGTCGACCTGATCACCACCGAGGCCGGCGGCGCATTCAGCGATTGCTGGGGGCGGGAACACCGGTACAACAAGCGTTCGACCGGCATCAGCGGTGGTTTGCTGGCGAGCGCCGATGCTGGCCTCCATGCCCGGCTGCTGTCGGCGGTCGCCCCGGAGGTGCCTCCCACCCCTGCCCCGCTGGGCCCCGCCGCCGACGCGTAGACGGCTCACCAACGGAGTCCAGGGGCGACATCGTGTCGAAGCGGGCCGAAACGTCGTTGAGTGGACCGACCCGATCTGCCATTCCGAGCTTGCGAGGAATCTGTTTGACACGCTTCGAACAACGTTTCACTTTCCCAACGACATCCACGCCCGTCTTTCACCATCCCCTTGTCGAGAACGGGAGGGCATTACCAGCGCAGGGAAGGTGGCACACGCGCATACGCATGTGCGCCGGAAGCC
>CAZSUN010000076.1:4883-20118 GCA_964610045.1 uncultured Sphaerobacteraceae bacterium | reverse complement strand
GGCCGATCGGCCCCTACGGCGGGGGTTCAGATCCGGCATCCCTCCCCCTGTGAGTCCACGCACCGAAGAGTAGAATGGGCGCATGTCACACGCACCAATCGACTCACCCGACGACATGGAGGGGTTTCGCATGACGCAGGAATCGCCGGAATCGACAAACCAGCGGCGACATCGGTTCGGTTCGGGCGCGGGCTGGCAGCGCACCACCGCGACACTCCTCGTGGTGTTCGCGTTCGTTGCGGGCATCGGGTTCGACCGGGCCATCCTTGTCGCCACCACCGCCTGGAGCGCCCAGAGCATCACCGACCTCGAGGATCTCGACGAGTTCACGGTCCTGCAGGAAACCTACGAGATCATCCGCCAGTACTACGTGCTGTCGGACGACATTTCGGATGAGGAACTGATCTGGGGCGCTGCCCGCGGGATGGTCGACGCCCTTGGCGACGAGGGACACTCGGTCTTCATGGATCCCGCCGAAGCCGACCAATACCGCGAAACCCGTAGCGGCTCCTATGTCGGCATCGGCATCACGGTGGATACCACCGTTAATCCACCCCAGGTCATCATGCCGTACCAAAACTCGCCGGCGTTCGAGGCGGGAATCCAGCAGGGCGATGTCATTCTCGCCATCGACGGCGCTCCGGCTTCGGAATTCACCGACATGGAGGAGTTCACCAACCTGATCGGCGGCGATGAAGGTACCGACGTCGTGATCGAACTACGCCACCAGGGCGAGGTCGACTCGTACACCGTCACGATCACCCGTGCCCGTATCGATCTCGACCCGGTCTCCTGGGCGATGCTGCCCAACGGCATCCTCTGGGTGCGCCTGCAGTCGTTCCAATCGGGTGCCAGCGAGGGTCTCAAGGCGGCGATCGAAGCCGGTATCGACCAGGGGGCGCAGGGCCTCATCCTCGATCTTCGCGCCAATCCGGGCGGGTTGGAGAACGAAGCGATTGCCGTCGGCTCGCAGTTCGCGTCCGACGGCACCGTGCTCTACCAGATCCAGGACGCGACGGGCGATGTCGACGAGGTGACGGTGCGCGGTGACAACGGCCTCTGGATCGATGGTCCGCTCGTGGTGTTGATCGATGGCAACTCCGCCTCCGCCTCCGAAGTCGTCTCCACCGGCATCCAGGACAATGAACGCGGTACCCTGATCGGGCAGACCACCTTCGGCACCGGCACCGTGATCCAGGGCCAGGACGTGAGTGACGGCTCCATCGTCAATATCGGGATCGAACTCTGGTTGTCGCCCGATGGCAATGTCATCTGGCACCGTGGTGTGACGCCGGATATCGAGGTGCAGAACGAACCCGGCGCCCAGATCTCGTTGCCCTACATGTTCAGCGACAATGTGGTGACCGAAGACCAAATCGCGTCATCGGAGGATACCCAACTCCTGGCCGCGATCGACGACATCACGGCCCAAATCGCCGGGGACTGAACCGGACATGACGGTTGGCGGCCGGCATTCACCTTCGCCGCAAACCGTTGTGCCGGCCTCGCCGCGAGGGAACCAACAGGACCTCGGCGGCGTCCCTCCTGAAGAGACCCGATGCGCATGGTTCGTCGCTCAACACGATCTGGGAGGATTGGCGAATGAGGGAGAGCGTGACACGCCTGTTCCACGAGCGCCCGCGCGCCGGACTGGCGAGGATGAGACGCGGCCCACTGATGCGCGTGTTTGCGGTGCTGCTGGTTGCCATTGGCATGGGATTCGGCGGCTTCGTCGCCGGCTATCAGGCAATGGGCTCGCAGCGGCACGAGGATCTCGAAGATCTCGAGCATTACGATACCCTGATCGACGTCTACGACCTGATCCGGGAGTACTACGTCGACTCGGCGAACGTCACCGATGACGATCTCATCTATGGCGCGGCACGTGGCATGATGGAGGCGGTCAACGATCCCGGTCACACCGTGTTCTTCGATCCCGCCGAAGCGGAATCGATCAACGAAAGCCGTGCCAGCGAGTTCGTCGGCATCGGTGTCTCGATCGATACCGAAGTCGCCCCGCCCCAGGTGATCGAGCCATTCCCGGATTCACCCGCCCTGGAGGCGGGTATCCTGCCAGGCGATGAAATCCTCTCGGTGGACGGTGTCCCGTGGGACCTGCTGCCCAATATCGATGACTTCCTCAACCTCATCTCCGGCGATGAGGGCACCGATGTACAGATTGTCCTCCGCCACGTCGGGGAGACCGAGCCGTACACCGTCACCATCACCCGGGCGCCGATCCCGAACATCACGGTCACCTGGGTCATGTTGCCGGAGAACGTGATGTGGCTCCGGCTTAGCGCCTTCAACGACACCACCGGCCAGGAAATGATCGAAGCCCTCGAAGCGGGCAAGGAGCAGGGCGCCGAAGCGCTGATCCTGGATCTCCGGGGCAACTCCGGCGGGTTGGTCGAGCAGGAACTCCTCGTCGAATCGCAGTTCCTCGAGGTCGGAGACGTGGCCTACATCTCCGTGGATGCCGACGGCAACGAAACGCCGCAATTGATTCCGGAAGAGATCGAACTCTCGACCGGCGAGACCTATGACCTGACCGAAGGCGCCTGGCGCGATGAGCCGATGGTCGTGCTGATCGACGGCAACACCGCCTCCGCTGGTGAGTCCACTGCCGGTTCGCTGGCAGGGAACGACCGTGCGTTGACGATCGGTGAGACCACGTACGGCCTGGGCACGACCGTGTACCAGTTCGATCTGGACGACGGGTCCATGGCGCAGGTGTCGTTCGAGTTCTGGACTACGCCGGATGGCATCAACATCTGGCGGGTCGGGCTCGATCCGCTGATCGAGGTCGTGAACGAACCGGGTGCGCAGCTGCTCTTCCCCACGATGTATCCGGATCACGAGATTCCGGAGGACGAATTCTTCGAGTCCGAAGATGCGCAATTGCTCGTCGGCTATGAAGAAGTCATGAAACTCATCGACGGCGACTAAGGGGACGCGTCGACCAGAGGCCATCCGGATCGACACGATCCGGATGGCCTCTGGTGTGCAGGCTGGCCGGCTCTCACCGATTGCCGAACGATGGCGTGGTATTGTTCGCGATGCACGGTCCGGCTCCTCACCTGCCGGTGAGATACGGCCAATGGAGACCGTCGCGGGTCCGTGGCAAGGAGAACCAGCCCCGCATGATCTCGGTTGAGTCATGGTCCGATTCCGCTGTCCGGCTGTGGACACTCGCGCAGCGCTTCCAGAAATTCGTCGTCGTCGGAGTCATCGGTCTCGTCGTCAACCAGGCTGGCCTGGTGCTGTTGCACGGCATGGCTGGTATTGAAGTGAAAGTAGCCTCTCCGGTGGCCATTCTGGCCTCGATGGTGGTGACCTTTTACCTGAACGAGGCGTGGACCTGGCATGACCGTGGGAGCGGGCGGGTCATCCACCGCGCGATGTCGTATGTCCCGATCAATCTGGGCGGGCTGTTCATCAACTGGGCGGTTCTCACCTATCTCCACGACACCTACGGCATGCACTATCTGATCGCCAATCTCTTTGGCGCCGGACTTGCCGCAGTCTGGAATTTCGCCCTCAACAATGCCATTACCTGGCGCGCCTGAGCGTCGTGAAGTCCGTACCTGGCCCGGGTCGAAAACCCCGGAAACCCAGGGACGGCCTCGCCATGCGCGGTTAGCACCAGGGCCGTGGATTCGTGGCGGCTGTGTGGTATAACCGTCTGCGTCGGTGCCCAAATGGCGCCAGTGTCCGTGTGTGCAAACCCCACCTTGATGCGTTCGATCTTCCGGGCAAGGCACTCGTGGCGCGCATCAAACGCGATCTCTAATGGAAGGAAACTCCTGGGATGCAGAACGGCCACACCTCGAACGGGGGCGGTTCCGGTTCGTCCAGTGATGCCCGCAATATCATCATGGGAGCGGGGCCGGCCGGGCTATGCAGCGCCTATGTCCTGAGCAAGGCTGGGGTCAACGCGACGGTGGTCGAGTCAGCGCCGTTTGTCGGTGGGCTGGCCCGCACGATCCGGCGCGAAACCGAGCATGGAGAATTCAAGTTCGACATCGGTGGGCACCGCTGGTTCACCAAAAACGAAGAACTCAACGAGCTTTTCCGTGAAGTCGTCGCGGACGAACTGCTTTGGGTGGACCGGATCAGCCGGATCTACTTCGACGGCAAGTTCATCGACTACCCGCTCAAGATCGGAAGTGCCCTGAAGGCGGTTGGCCCGGTCACCGCGACCCGTGCCGTTGCCGACTACGGCCGCGCTCGCGTCGAGCAGAAGGTGCGCCCGCACGAAATCAGGTCGATGGAAGACGCCTACATCGACCAGTATGGCGAAACACTCTACAAGCTCTTCTTCCAGGCCTACTCTGAAAAGGTCTGGGGCAAGACCTGCGACCAGCTTTCCGGTGACTGGGTCAGCCAGCGCACCAAGGGCATGTCGCTGGTCACGGCCATCAAGGATGCCGTCGTCCCGTCCAAGGGTGAAGTGGTCAGCCTGATCGACCAGTTCATGTACCCACGCGGCGGGTTTGGCCGGTTCTCCGAGCGCATGGCCGGCGCCATCACGGATGCGGGCAACGACATCCGCCTCCAGACTGCGGTCGAGAAGATCGTTCTCGACGGGAACCGGGTGAAGGGGATTCGGGTCAAGACGGCCAACGGGTCCGAGTTCATCGAGGGCGAGAACTTCATCTCCTCGATCCCGTTCACGGTCCTCGTCAAGATCATGGATCCGGTGGCCCCGGCGGATGTGCTGGCTGCCGCTGACTCCCTGACGTTCCGGGACATCATTACGGTCAACCTCATGATCCGGAAGCGGCAGGTGACCCACGACACCTGGCTCTACGTGCACGACCGGAACATCCTCTTCGGCCGCTTCCACGAGCCGAAGAACTGGAGCCCGGATATGGTGCCGGGCGACGAGTACACGTCGCTCGTCATCGAGTATTTCTGCACCCGTGGCGACCACATCTGGAACATGAGCGACCAACAGTTGGTCAATCAGTCGGTTAAGCACCTGGTCGAGGATCTCGGCTTCATCCGCCCGGATGAAGTGCTCGGCGGATTCACCCTCCGGGCGACCAAGGCGTACCCGGTCTACGATCTCGACTACCAGGAACCCCTGCTGAAGATGAAGGACTACATCCAGCAACTGGAGAACCTGCAGTACATCGGCCGGGGCGGGTCGTTCCGGTACAACAACACCGACCACTCGATCGAAACGGGCCTGCTTGCAGCAAAAAACCTCCTCGGCGAGCAGCACGACCTCGAGCGGGTCAACGCTGACGATGACTACCACGAGATCAAGCGCGAGAAGACCGCCGCTGCGGCCGTTGTCTGATCCCGCGGCGGACCCGTCACCCGATCGCCAGGGGGTGTCCATGGGCGAGATCGACCAACCAACCAGCACTGAACCCGCCACCGGCCAGTCTCACTGGTGGCGGCAAGCCTCGGGTATCGCCTGGTTGGTTGTGTCCATCCTCTTCCTCGCGTTTCTTGTCGCCGGCTCGGTCCCTGCCCGCATCTGGCGGCTGGGGTCGCTCTATGTGGAGTCCAAAACCATCGCCGGTGTCTGGGCGGCGCAGCTGCGCCACCTGCCGGACCAGTTCCCCGATTGGTTCATGAAGTCCCTGTTCGCGGGATCGTTGGGCGTGTTCGTGATCGCCGTCCTGGTCGGGTTTCGCCTTCTCCTCATGCCTGAACCTCTTGAGGAGGGATGATGATCTCGACGGACCATCCAGGTTGCCCGAACAGTCGACATGCGTATCTCCCGGCTTGAGAACGGGCGCTACGCGCTGACCTTCGATCGTGTTCTGATCGCCATCGCCGCCATCGCCATGACGGGCCTGGCGGTCTGGGTGATCCGGTTGCTGGGTGGCTTCGACCTGATGGCAACCATCGACATCGATGGCCGGATGGTGACCGTCGCCAACACCTTCGCCACGGTCGACCACCCCTTCCACTCGACCCGCTCGGACCTCCTGCTCGAAAGCCTGAAGGATGGCCGGATCCTGCGATGGGTGGGCAGCCATCACGGTGGCTATCCCGTCGAGTTCTATCCACTCGGCGCGGCCTGGCTCGATGTCGTCCTTTGGGCATCCTTCCTCGGGCACTTCCCGATCATTGCGGTCCATAAACTGGGCGTGATCGCCGTTTTCCTGCTGCCAGCGGTTGCCTTCTGGCTGCTGGCCCGTGGCGACCGCGCCCACCCCTTCGTGCCATTCCTCGCGTTGGCCATCCACCTCGCGGTGCCGGGTCAGTGGTGGAATGGCGGCTACCTGGAACTGGTGGAATGGGGACTGATCGCCAACGTTGGGGGCGCGGTCTTTGCGTTCATCGCCCTCGCCGCCCTCGGACGATACGTACTCGATGGTGGACGCTGGTTCGCCCTGCTTGCCATTGTCACAGCCAGCGCAGCGCTCTACACGAACACCCGCTCGGGGATCGCGGTCGGCGTCAGCGCAGTCTCGATCATGCTTGCGGTGGCGATCCGGCGCGACCCCACCCGGTCGGCTGGTCTCGTCGTTGCCATTGTCCGGATTGCCCTGGTTGCCGCCGTCGCACTGCTGCTGGCCGCACCGCTCCTGATGGCGATGGCCCAGTACTCCGATCTCTACTTCTTTGTGCACTTCACGTCGTACGCGACCTTCCAGGATTACTGGGATTCGGTGGTCGCCTCCGTCTCCTGGTGGTTCCTGGCGCCGGCCCTGGTGGGTGTCCCGATCGCGCTGGTCGTTCGCAATCTCTCGATGATGCGGATGGTGGCGATCAGTGTCCTGATCTATGGCGGGTTGACGGTGGCGCTGTCCCAGGGAGGGATGGAGAGCGGCCTGATTCGCCAACTCGAGGCGACCAGGCTGATGCCGTTCCAGCGGCTACTGACCGTGTACCTGGCCGCCGCCGCAATTGGCTGGGTTGGGCAGCAACTCGCCGGTTTGATCGTCCGCACCCAGTGGCGGGACACCATCGTCGCGGTTGGCCTGGTGCTGACGGCGGTCGTCACGGTCAACGCCTTCCCGGGTACGTTCGCCCCGTTGCCTGCGGCCGATCTCACCGCCCCGCCCGCGCTGCACACGACCGGGGTGATCGAGTTCGCACAGTTTACCGAAGTGATCGACGCCGCCAACGCGCTCAGGCCGGACGGCACGGCCATGCTGGTGGTGGGGGACCAGAACTCCTGGTGGCACGAGCAACTCTGGGCGCCGTCGGTGGATGATGGCGCTTACTACTACGACGACTGGATGTGGTACTGGCATCCGGATCGTCCCGGTCCGTATACCTTTGAAGCGGGTAACAGTTTCCCGTCGCCGGCGCAGGTGTTCAATCCGGAGTGGCTCGGTGCGAATGGGGTGTCCGTGCTGGCGGTGACCAATATGACTGCAGCGAATCCGGATCCGCGTCACGCCGCCGCGGACAGTCCATACTTTGAGTTCCAGCAGTCCATCGGGTACTGGGATATCTACACGGTGCGGGATATCGTGCCGATCGTGACCAACGGCGACGTGGCGCCTGTCTCCTCGACATTTGCATCCGGCGAAATCACTGCGACCTTCGAGGGCGCGAGCGGGGAGATCCAGATCCGTCACAATTGGTACCCGCGCTGGACTGCCTTCGCCGATGGCGAGGAAGTACCGGTCACGCGCACCGACAGCGGCACCATGACGATATCCGTCCCCGATGGAACCCGGGAGGTCGTGCTCCGCTACGGCGTTACCGGGCTCGATTGGGTGGCTCGTCTGGCCGCGGTGGTTGGTGTCGCGTTGCTTGGGGTGGTTCTGGCAGGAGTGGCGGAACGGGCGATGCGGAGTCTCTATCCGGAGTCCCGGTCCGGATAGAGACGATGGTCCTGGGTGAGCGCGGCCCCCGCCGGGGAGACGCGCCAGCGGATCTTGCTGCCGCGCCCGTAGGCGGGTTTCAGCAATCCGCGCATCCTGGCGCTCGTGAACAGCGCATCCACGAACGGGACAGGCAGATCGAGACGTTCGGCCATGATCTTCGACTCGGGACCCGGCTGGAATCCATCATCCGCTCGTTCAACGAGGTCCAGGAATTGGGCCATGAATGGGTCGAGTGGGGATTCGACTGATGATGGATTGACCACAGGGTACTCCAGCGACGGACCGACCCGGCCGATCCGGACGGCCATGCCAAGTGTACTCCGAGCATATGAACTGGCTGATGCGCCACCAGCCGGAATGCCGTCCACACTGATCCAGCCTCGGGCTCACCCGGCATCGGCGGCTGCTATGCTTGGCACGGTGATTTTCGCGGGTGTATTGGGGATGAACCGATGAAAGCTGGCCTGGGCCTTTGACGCATCACGGAACGACAGGATCCGAACTCGACCTTACCTCGTCCGCCTTTCCCGGTGGGACGATGGTCGCGGCTCTCTACGACCGGGCGTTCATGCAGCTATCCGACCGTGGCGGCGCCAGTAATCTGATTGGGGATCAATGGGCAAGGCTCTGCGCCGATGCTCTGGAGGATACCGGGACCGGCACCGCTGTCATCCGTACCGGACCCGAAGCCGTCGTTGCCTCCACCTCCGTCCGGCTCGATCACATTCCGGCCATCGCGCGTGTCGCATCCCGCAACAAGCTGCAAAACCCGGATTTCCTGATGATCGGTTCGGATCGTGATACCGGGGTGATGTGGGCGGCGGATGCCAAATTTTCGGTCGAAACGGCACGTGCGCGCCAGGTGAGCGATGAAGTCGTCGAGTCGCTCCTGGCGCTCGGTGACCTCGTTCGCGGCCTGCTGCCCCCCCTGGCCGGCGAGGTCGTCGTGCGCAACGGGGTGTTCGTGTGTCCCGATTATCCGCTGACGCACCGCTTGCTCGCGACGCGGAGTGGTCCGCGCCGTGCCACCGTATCGCCCGAGGACGTTCGACTCCTGCCGGTGATGCCGGCGCGCATGTTCGATCCGCTGGGTTTGCGCGACCTCCAGGCATTCCTGGCGGACATGGACCACCTGCCGTTCGCGCGGGAGGAGTCGCTCCTGATGGCGCTGTACTACTTCCGCGTCACCCGGGCCGCAGCGGGATGCTGGCTCGACCAGACCAGCCCGTTGCTCGCCTATCACGATACGCCGGTGCTCGATGAGGCGGCCGTTGAGGAAGCGGTGCGACATCTGGCGAGTCGTGTACGGACCAGCGCCTGGGGACTCATCCTGCGCTGGAACGACGAGGTCGAGACGGTGCGCCGGCAACGGGCTGCGGTCGAGGAGGTGACGGCGCTTCCCATGCGGAACCGGATCCTGCGGGCCCAGGTCGAGGACTGCGCCACCCGGGCCGGTGTGACCGCTCCCTCCCTGGCGAAGATCCGGCGGCTGATCGGATCCTGGTACCGGGCGCAAATCCGGGAGGAATTCGGGCCCATTCGTCCCCCGGTCCAGGATTTCGGCGCCACGCTCGATGCGATTGGGCGATTCTGCCGCAGCCTCGAACCACAACTCACTGCCACCACGGCCCGGGTGATCGAGGATGTGGTGACGGCGCCGCCGGAAACGGATGGACCCGTTCCGCAGGATACGACGAACCAGTCGTAATCGAGACACATTCGCAATCTCCCGGTATCATTCCCTCATCAGGCGATGATTGGCAGGGCCATCCCCGAGCATTGGGTGCGCGGTCAGGTGCGTGCCTGCCGGACGCCGATTCGCCGGTATGAGGATGCGTCTGGCGATTGTCATGACTTCGACAGGAGAGGTGCGTGGATGGCAACTGACGTTGCGGCAGACGCCAGGGTGCGCGTGACCGTCACGGTAAATGGGCAGGAACGGTCAGCCGAGGTTGAACCGAGGACGCTGCTCGTCCACTTTCTGCGGGACGAACTCGGACTCACCGGCACGCATGTAGGGTGCGATACCAGCCAGTGTGGCGCCTGCGTGGTGACCGTGAACGGCAAGACCACGAAATCCTGCACCCGGTTTGCGGTTCAGGTCGACGGCGCCGAGATCGAAACCATCGAAGGATTGGCGACGGACGGGCAACTGCACCCCATCCAGGAGGCCTTCTGGGAGAAGCATGGCCTCCAGTGCGGGTACTGTACCCCCGGCATGATCATGTCCACCCGGTCACTGCTCGAACGAAACCCGAACCCGACTGAAGCGCAGATCCGGCACGAACTCGAAGGAAACCTCTGCCGGTGCACCGGCTACCAGAACATCGTGCGTGCGGTGCAATACGCCGCGGAGACCATGTCCGGCGGAGACGACTGAACGGACGCGTTTACCCGCATCGTACCGACTGCGCCGAGCGTTGGCTCGCGAGCTTCCGGAGGAGTCCGTGTTCCCTACCTCATTTGCCTACCACCGTGCCGCCAGCGTCGACGACGCCGTAGCCATTCTCGCAGCCAACCCGGACGCGAAAATCCTCGCGGGAGGGCACTCGCTCATCCCCGCCATGAAACTGCGTCTCGCAGCGCCCGGCCTGCTGGTTGACCTTGGTGGCCTCGACGAATTGCGCGGCGTCGCCATCGACGGCGATGTGTTGTCGATTGGTGCAATGGCCACCTACAACGATCTGCGGGATGCCCCTGGTGTTGCTGGCGCGTTCCCCATCATTCCGGAAGCGATTTACACCATTGGCGATCAGCAGGTGCGCGAGCACGGCACCATTGGTGGCGCCCTGGCCCACAATGATCCTGCCGCCGACTTCACCGCGGTCTTTCTTGCGCTGGGTGGCAGCGTGGACGCTACAGGGTCCGGCGGCGCTCGCACCATCGATGGAGAGGACCTGTTCGTCGATCTCTGGACGACCTCACTTGAGACGGATGAGGTCGTGACCAGGGTATCGATCCCGGTACCGGTTGGCGGTTCGATTTCCGGTTACGCCAAGCACCAGCATCCGGCCAGCGGCTACGCCGTGGTGGGTGTGGCGGTAGCCCTCTCGATCGAGGATGGCGTCGTCGGCACGGCCTCGGTGGTCGTGACTGGTGCTACGTCGAAGCCGACGCACGCCGTTGCGGCGGAGGCAGCCCTCACAGGCAAACCTCTGGACGATGCCTCGATCGATGCGGCGGTTGCTGTCGCGGCCGAGGGCCTGGAAATCAACGGGGATGAATACGCGTCGGCCGAATTCCGTGCCCATCTGACGGGCGTTACCCTTCGGCGGGCCATCGCCCGGGCACAGGCAAACGCCTGACCCGACATCGGCAAGGATCGCCGTCAGTCCCTGTGTGGAACGAAACCGTATCACGTCAAAACCGCCCCGGAAGCCATGCTTCCGGGGCGGTTGCCGTTTTCGGAGGTCAACGCAGGACTCTGCCCGGTTTCGTGCTGGAGTTCGTATCAGGTGAGGCGGAACAGGGCCACCCAGGTAACGAACTGCACCAGCAAGGCGGCACCAATCACGAACCTGCTGGCGAACCGGTCAATCGGCGCTGTGAACCACGCGATCACCAGGGCCATCAGGGTGAGCATCGTCGCCATGATCGGGAGGTTCCAGATCGCGCTTTCAGAGCGAATGTCCTCCAGGACGCCTGACGCGCTGACATGAGTGGCGAATCCTGGCGCCAGGGAATCGACCCGGTTGCCGGTCAGGATCGCCATCGCCACCAGGCCAACCAGGCCGGTCCCGAGCATCGCGAGCGCCACCCGATCGCCCACGATCGCAGCGTTCGCGATGGCGGGCGGCAGCGATGGCCGGGAAAGCGCCGGCATCGTCAGTTGTGGCCGCTGCCGGGGCGCTGGGCGCGGATTATCGTATTCGGAGAAATCGTCCTCGTACTCCCCGTAGTATTCGTCGTCCCATTGCTCGTCGTCGACGTAGGGATCGGGCTGGTACGTGGTGCGAGATGAGGCAGCCGTGCGCGAAGGCGCTGTTGGATACAGGATGTTCTCTTCGTCGTCCCAGGCGGGCGCGGTCTGGTCTGGCTGTGGACGGTCCGGTCTCCAGCCGGGAGCGGGCCGGGTACTCTGCGTTGGCGCGGCCTGGGGCCGGGCCGTGGATGGGGTCGTTCGCATCGCCTGGCGCAGCCGGTCGATCTGCGCTGCCGTGCCATCACTCGTGACAGCGGGACGGACATTCATGCGATTCGTGTTTCGGGATGACGGCGTCGACTGCCGCGCTGGCGGTGGGCTGGTGTAGGTGTCATCAACCCAGCCATCATCGAGCAGCACGTCGTCGTCGTACGAATCGTCACCGTATTGGTCCGCGTACGGATCCGGGTCTGACTGATTGTAGTGGTCCCGCGACGACACGAAGCGTGGTCCTTCCCCGATAGTCCCCATGTTCAGTCGGGTCAAGCGACTGGGAGCATACCATAGACGGAGTGACCTCCCGCCGTGTGATGACGGCGGGAGGTCACTCCGTCAGGCGGCTGGCGACGCCTGCGGGGATGCCGCAGGCGTCGCAACCGGCGTGCCAGCACCGGCGAGCGGGGTCGCCGCTGGAGTCGCACCCCCGTCAACCGGGGTGGCCGTTGCCGGCGTCGCCACCGGAGATACCGGGACCGTCGCGTTGGGGTCCACCGGTTCCGGTCCGATCAGTGGCTCGGTCGGTGTGGGGGTAACCGGGAGCGGCGTGGCCGGCACCACGGTTGGCGCGTTCACCGGCGGCACGAAGGCGCCGGATGTCGGCGTTGGCGTCTCCACCTCGTGATCGTTCGAGATGTCGGCGGCCGCGCGCTGCTCGTCGAGCCAGCTTGTTTTCGCATCGTTGACGGCCAGTTGGTACTGGGAGTCGCTGAGCGCTCGATCCGGATCGGTATCGTTCACCTTGATGATGTGCCAGCCAAATGGCGTCTGCACGGGTTGGCTGATCTGGCCTGGTTCCATGGCGAACGCGACATCGGCGAAGGCAGGATCGACTTCCAGCCGGGTGAACCAGCCCAACTGTCCGCCCGTGGCAGCGGTGACGGTGTCGGTGGAGTTCGCCTTGGCCAGCGCGGTGAAATCCGCACCGCCGGTAGCCTGTTCGTAGAGCTGGTTCGCCAATTCCTGAGTCGCGACCAGAATGTGCTGGGCGTTGACCTGTGCGTCGGTTTGGGGCACCCCATTGACGATTTGGGCATCGACCTGCTGGCGGGCAACCTGGGGTTTCGCCCACAGTCGAAGGTAGTCGTCCTCCGACATGTGGGCATCCTCGAATACGGCCTCCTGGAAGATGTCGAACTCCGCATTTGCGGTATTCATCGAGTCCATCAGGTCTGGCGTCGCCGAGGGCGTTGCGGGAGTTTCGACGACCGGGCTGGCCGCGGGTGTCGAGTCGGTCACCGGGGTTGCTTGCGGTGAGGCGTCAGGAGTGCCTGGAATGGCTGTGGCGACGGGAGTGCCGAGCGCGATCGACTGCTCGGTCGCCTGCGCATTCGCGGTCTCCGTGGCCATCACCGCTCGTTCCGGGATCATCGTTGGCGATGGGATCGGGGTCTGGAGCGGGGCATCGGGCGGCGAGAATTCATTGAGGGCATACTGCGAGGCCATCTCGTCGGTGATCTCGATGCCCATCGCCTCCGCGCCGTCGATGTAGAGTTGGTTGTCGATCATTTCCTGCAAGGTCGCGTTGCTGACGTCGGTGCTGCCCCAGACATTGGCACGCTGGGCATCGAATGCGGCGGCGAACTGCAGGAATTGCTGCTGTTGCTGCCCGGTGGTCTGCGCGGCGAACGATTCGTAGGTGCGCGCCTGCCGGTAGAGCACCACGGACTGATACTGCCAGTAGTCGCGCCGCTTGATTTCGTGGCCGTTCACTTCGGCCAGGACAGCGTTTGGCTTGACGACGTACTCAACGATCGCGCCCGCGCCAAGGATGATCACGATCAGCGCCGCAACGGCCGCCATCATGATGTAGAACAGTCGCGTGTATCGTGCTTCCTGGTCACGCCGGCTGAGACGCCGCACGGTGGCAGTCGAACTCTGGGAGCCAGAGCCAAACCTTCGTCGGACCGAGTCCAGCCAATTCCGGATGGGTTTCATGGATGACGTAGTCCTCGTTCCGCGTGCGATGCCGTCGTGACCGATTTCGAAGGCCAGTCAGGATCGGGATTCGCAAACGGCGCGCCCTGCCAGTGAACTGGACTGAAGCGCGCCGTGACGACTGGGAATCCGTTGGGCCAGGAGCCCCTAGTTGCGCTCGGTCGAGTTGGTGAACGGCAGCAGCGCCATGTAGCGCGCCCGCTTGATCGCAACCGTCAACGACCGTTGGTGCTTGGCGCTGGTGCCCATCTTGCGGCGTGGCTCGATCTTGCCGCGCTCGCCGACATGCCGCCGCAGCCGGGCCAGGTCCTTGTAGTCCACGTGTTCCACGTTGTCGATGGCGAACTGGGAGACCTTGCGACGCGGGGAATAGCGGCCACCACCGCCACCCGACGGGCGGCGACCGCCGCCGCCTGGTCCCGAGCGCCTGGGACCACCGTCACCATCACCGCGCTGGCCCTGCGGTCCGCCGAAGCGGGATGGGCGGCCCTCGCCATCCTGGCGGGGTCCTCGTGAATCGCGTTCCTGGGTGTTGTCAGACATTGCTGGGTCCTCTGCTGCCCAAGGGGCGGGAAGTATGTACTAGAACGGAACGTCGTCGATATCGGCGGCAGGTTGGTCGGCGTCGTTGAAGTTGTCTCGCCGGCTGCTGCCGTACGAGGAGCCACCGCCCTGCTGGTATGAGCCGCCCCCACCTTGCTGGTAGGAACCTTCACCCTGCTGGCGATAGCCGCCCCCGCCGCTGTCGCCCTGACCATCCGGCCGGTTGCCGACGAGCTGGAATTCGGTCGCGTTGATCTCGATCGACGCACGCGCCTGCCCGTCGTTCCCCGTCCATTCCTGGAGTTCGATGCGGCCTTCGACGTAGACCTGACGTCCCTTGGCGACGTAGCCTCGCTGGACGAGCCCGTCGATGGTCTCCGCCAGCCGGCCCCACGCGGTGACGCGGAACCAGGTGGTTCGCTCCTGGTCCTGGCCGCTCGAGTCACGGAATCGACGGGACGATGCCACAGAGAAGCGCACGTTCATGGCGCCACCCGGTGTGTACCGGGTTTCGGGATCGCCGCCTAGATTGCCGACAATAATCGCCTTGGCGATGCTCATGGCGCTCTCCTAGCTGGTCCGGGTCTCGTCGGCGGCTTCTTCAGCCACTGCTGCTTCGGCGATGGCTTCCTCAACAACCGCCTCGGCAATTGCCTCTTCGATGACTTCCTCAACGATTGCTTCGGCAATTGCCTCTTCGATGACTTCCTCAACGATTGCTTCGGCAATTGCCTCTTCGATGACTTCCTCAATGACTGCTTCGGCAATTGCCTCTTCGATGACTTCCTCAATGACTGCCTCGGCAACCGCC
>CAZSUN010000076.1:0-4783 GCA_964610045.1 uncultured Sphaerobacteraceae bacterium | reverse complement strand
TGCTTCGGCAATTGCCTCTTCGATGACTTCCTCAATGACTGCCTCGGCAACCGCCTCCTCGACAATCGCTTCGGCGATGGCCTCTTCGACAATTGCTTCGGCAACGGCGACCTCGGCGGCTTCTTCAGCAGCCTCGTCACCTTCCGCCTCGGTCGTCTCGGGGACAGCCTGGGCGGCTGCGGCAGCAGCGTCGCGCTCCTGCGGCGAACCCCACTTCGGATCTTCGTGCACGATCAGGTACCGGATCACCCGGGTGTCCAGCTTGAGTTCCCGCTCGATGTCACTCATCGCGGAAGGAACCAGATCGTAGTGCCAGATCACGTAAAAACCGTCGCGATAGTCGGTTCCGTTGAACCGGATGGTGTAGGCGAGCCGCCGACGGCCCCACGGAGAATCCTTGAGAATTTCCCGGATTTCGCCGCTGGCGTCCGTGATGTACCCCGTCACCCGGTCGATGGCGGCCGTGAGATCCTCGTCGGAAAGATCCGGCAGGAGAATGGCCATCAACTCGTAGGCGCGCGGTTCGCGAGGATAACTGGACAAGCGGTAACCCCTCTCTTCGGGTTTCCCCCCGTGTCGCGGGATCCTGTCTGGACCGATCCGGCCGGGAGGAGAAAGGCGATGGCATGCGCCACGCACAACAAGATGGCCCGAGCGCATCGGGCCATCAGGCAGTATACACGATGACCATGCGCCCCGAGTGCCGGTCGATCGCGGTTCGATGACACTCAGGCGTCGAAGGTGAGACCGAGCAGCGATCCAAGGCGCCGCAGGGTCGCCTGCGCCTCGCGAATGTCGTCCTCTTCCGGCGCTTCGAGGATGAGCCGGGCGATTTCCCGCAGTTCCTCGATCGCGACTGGCGTGTCGAGATCGTCCTGCAACGATTCGAGGAACCTGTCCCGCTGCCGGCTCACGTCCAGCTCGTCCTCGATCCCGAACGCCGGGAACTCGGAAGCCTCGACGAGATCCCGGGCGACGGTTGCCCAGATTTCCATCTCTTCATCGATGAACTCCCACGCCGTGCGGTAGTGGTGACTGAACAGGTACAGCCGGATGGCATCGGCGGTGTAGTCGTCGAGCAGGACACTCGCCAGCACGAGGTTGCCGAGCGACTTGCTCATTTTCTCGCCCTGGTACTCCACCATCGCCACATGCATCCAGGTGCGCACGAACGGCTCGACCCCGGTGGCGTTTTCCGACTGCGCGATTTCACACTCGTGGTGCGGGAACACCAGGTCGTAGCCGCCGCCGTGGATATCGATCGTCGGACCCAGGTACTTCATCGACATCGCGCTGCATTCGATATGCCATCCGGGCCGGCCGGGTCCCCAGGGCGAATCCCAGGTGGGCTCGCCGGGCGAGGCCGCCTGCCACATGATGAAATCGATCGGCGCCCGTTTGTTCGGGTCGTCGGGGCGGTTTCCGCGCTCGTTTGCGATTTCCAGCCATTCGTCTGGCGCCAGGTGACTCAGCTTCCCGAATCCGGGATCCTTCTCAACCGAGAAATAGACGCTGCCGTTCGCGACGTAGGCTAGGTCTTTTTCCAGCAGCCGGACGATGATGTCCTGCATTTCGGGGATATTGTCCGTGGCCGCAACGTAGTGATCGAATTCCACGGCGTTCAGGTTGCGCATGTCGGCTCGGAACTTGGCCGTTTCCCGCTGCGCCAGCGCGTCCCACGCCATGCCGAGTTCGCCGGACTTCCGCAGGATGTCGTCGTCGATGTCCGTCACGTTCTGGACGTAGGTCACCTGGTGGCCGAGGTCGCGCAACACGCGAACCAGGATGTCGTAGGTGAGAAAGGTGAAGGCGTGACCCATGTGCGTTGTGTCGTACGGCGTGACGCCGCAGACGTAGATGCCGATCTGGCCGTCCGGCGCGAGCACCGGCTCGACCGTTTGCGTCCGGGTATTGAACAACCGCATGCCCTGAGCGCTCCACCGCTGGCGGGTTCCTGCCTCACGCGGGTCAGGACCCAACGACACATCCCCATTCACAGTTACTTCATTCAGTATATCGAAGAGATCGTGAGTGCCGTCAATGGGTCATCCATCGAGTCTGGCAAGGCGCAGGCTATACTCACGGCGACCATATCCCGGACCGCAATCGTGCGCCGGATCGATCGAGGCAGGCAGTGGTGAGCATCCGTAACATTGATCCCTGGCGACGCCGTTTCCTGGTCGTGTCATGCGCGATTACGTTGATCGCCAGCAGCATCGCGCCGGTGTCGGCCCAGGATGACACTGGCACACCTGCCTCGCTGGATGGCCAGGCCGACACCTCCCAACCCTGTTATGACGGCCGGTTGCGTATCCGCGATCTCGAACATGCCGACCCCTCCATACCGGCGGGACTGGAGCATGTCTACGACGTTGGCGCCGCCTGGGAGCAGGATGCCCAACTCTTTTCCCTGCGGCTGGGATGCCCGCTTCTCGAAACTGGTTACCAGTGGGAAGGCACGTTCTTTTCCCGCGATGCACAGGCGTTTTTCTCGACCGATACCGTGCAGGTGACGCCCGCCGAGGACGATCCATCGACGGTCACCATCCTGTCGACCGACGGCCTGCAGGTCCACTTTGTCTACCGGTCTCTCGTCCGGGCAGGGTTCAGCCCGGATGCCACCCTGAGTGCCGGAAGTGGTGTGACGATTCGCGTCAATACCGAATCCCAGCCGTTTGGCCCGCCCGATGCCCCGAAGGGAGATGTGTACTTCCACGTCGCCATCGAGGATCGGGGAGAGGTGATCGATATCTGGGTAGCGTCGAAGGATGGAACCATTTACCGCTACTCCACCGCATCCGGCGAACCGGAGGGCATTGCCACGTGAACACCATTTCGTCGGTTGAGACCGTTGCCAAATCGATCGCATCACTGCTCCATCGCCGTCCTTCGGCCGTGCTCTCGGATTTCGATGGCACCCTGAGTCAGGTTGCTCTGACCCCAGACGCCGCCATCATGGCGGCAGGCGTGGCTGATGTCCTGCAATCGCTGCTGCACCGGGTGGATCTCGTTGGTATCGTCACTGGTCGTGGTGTGGCCGATGTGATGAGCAAGGTCCCGGTGAGCGGGCTCGAATATGTCGGCAACCACGGGCTGGAGTGGGTCGATCCCACTGGGCACCACGTCCACCCCGCGGGACTCGAGGCCGAGAAGGCGCTCCCCGGACTGCTCGCGACCATCCGCGACCGCCTGGCCTCCGAGGCGTCGCTCGATGGCGTGATCTTCGAGGACAAACGGTACTCGGCGTCGATCCACTACCGGCTCGCCGATGATCCAGCCTTTGTAGGGACGGTGCTCGACCGCATCGTGCGCGACACAGCCATCGCCCACGGGTTGTGGGTGAGCCCAGGCAAAATGGTGATCGAGATGCGCCCTGGCGCCCGGATCACGAAGGGAACCGCCGTGCGGCGGCTTGCCGAGGCGCACCAGTGCCAGTCGATGATCTTCCTCGGCGACGATGTCACCGACACCGACGCCTTTCTTGCCTTGCAGGACCTCGGGCGCGACGCCGGCGTGGCGACCTGCTGCGTGGGAGTGTTGACCGCCGACACCCATCCATTGGTGGTGGAGCACAGTGATTTCCTGCTGGATGGTGTCGAACAGGTGGTCGCCATGCTCGAGGAAGTCGCTGCCCGGCTCCCCGCGCTGGGTCCCTCCGCGCTGGAGAGGGGATAGCCGATGATGAGAACGTTCCTCCGCGTCCTCGCGATCGTGGTTGTGGTGCTTTCCCTGTCAGGAGGCGGGGCAATGGCCCAGCGGCAACCGGTGCCCCCATGGCGGGAACCACTGCCTCCGGCGCGTACAACCGCCGAGATCGTCGTTGGCGATACGATCGTCCCGGTCGATCTCGCCATCACTCGTGACGAGCAGTCATTGGGTCTGGGTTACCGCAACGGCCTCGACGCAGACTCCGGCATGCTCTTCGTCTTCGAGGATGCCTCACCGCGCAGCTTCTGGATGATGGGGATGCGCTTCTGCCTCGATATCGTCTGGATCGCTGGCGACCAGATCGTTGGCGCCGCGGACAGTGTCTGTCCCCCGCCACCGGGAACTGCTGTCGGGGACTACCCGACCTATCCTTCCGGAGTTCCCGTGACCCACGTCCTGGAGGTTAACGCCGGATGGCTTGCGGACCACGGCTACGGCGCCGGTACCCCGGTTGCGATCCCGGACGAACTGTCGTAGCGGCGATTCTCCGTGATCGCCCCTCGTCATCGATCCGGAGGAGCCACCTGGACGATCCCTCCCCGATCGCCTGGCTACCGAGGTTCCACGGCACGCAGCGCTCGTTCAAGCCGATCCTGCCGCACGGCGACCGTCACATCTCCCCGTGTCCGTTCCAGCACCGCCCGCAACTGGTCGGTCGTCCGCCGGAGGCCACCGGTGACGGCATCCGGAAAGTCGACGGTGACAAGGGCGCCGTAGATGGCGTCCATCGCGGTCATCAGGGTTTCCGCGCGGTCGGTATTGTTGGCGCGGAGGGCGTCGAGGGTATCCCGCCGGAGTTCGCTGGCGGCTTCGGCCAGCGCGTTGAGCCAGGGAGCGTCCTCGATCGCCAGGCTCTCCGGTGTCGGGAGCGCTTCACCGCGCAGGATCGCGGCCGTAATCTCCGCCTCGGCGTACTCCTTCATCGCGTCGTGTACGTATCCCGCCCAGTACACACTGGGAAATGGCATCGCTGTCTCTCGGATGGCATCGAGCAGGGCGCGCGCCTCCTGGAGGAGGGCGTTCGCCTCATTCTGGTCGCTGCGGTGCAGGGCGCGGACGGCGTTGGCCGAGTGGC
>CAZSUN010000075.1:7237-20138 GCA_964610045.1 uncultured Sphaerobacteraceae bacterium | reverse complement strand
CTGGCCATCATCAATGCCCGTCACGCCGATCTCGACCGCGACCTTCGTCAGATCGATTTCACGCTGGATGCGATGCGAAGACTCCCGGACGATGGGGGCGCTGTCTCGCTGGCAAGACACAGTCCGGCCCTCCGCATTGGCGATGCCGCGCGGGCAGCCGGGGTTGAGACGTCTGCCCTCCGGTTCTGGGAGGCCCAGGGCGTACTCGCTCCCGCGCGCGACCCGGTCAGCGGCTACCGGCTCTTCGACTCCCGGGAAATGGTCCGCCTGCGGCTGGTCGTTCTCCTCCGCCGTGCACATTACGGGTTCGAGGCCATCAGGTCGGTGCTGGACGAACTCGCGACCGGACGGCAGGAATCGACGCTGAAGGCGATCGAACAACGACGCCGGGATATCGCTGCCGCCAGCCGCCTCTGCGCCGCCGCGACCGCCGCGGTCTGGCGCTACATCGACGGTTTCCCGGCCGAGGTCTGACCCTCCGATGCAACACTCAGCCCACAGCGCGATGCCGTGGGGCCGACGGTCCGGCGGCATCACGGGAGGGCATTACCGGCGCAGGCACCATCCGGGTCGGGTATCTGGATGTGCGCCGGCAGCCCTCCCCTACCAAGGGTGCTGAAGCAGCCTCCCGGGTGGACAGACCCTCGCTGACGCTCGGGCCGTCCACCCGGGAGCTACGGAGCCGATCGGCACGTGAGCCGTCGGCATGGACGCCGTCGAGTACGAACGGATTGTGAAAAAAGTTGCGTATCTGGCGAACCGATGCTAGAGTCACATTGATGAACGGACTGGCGCTTGGCGCACCCACCGGCATGACTACCAAGCAGACGATCTCGATGTCGATTACCGGCACCGAGATTAAGCGCTTGCCTGCCGATTCGGGTGGAGGCTGACCGACCAGCGAGGTCACCAACACGAAACCGGAACGGCAGGCGAGGGACGACGAATCCCTCGCTTTTTGGTGTCCCCCGATCGGGATGTACCGGCAGGCGACACCATCCTGAAGGTCGAATCAAGCAGCGTTGCTCCCGATCCGACTCGAACCTGGTCACACGGTCGCCTGGCCGGTCATCCCGGCGGAGGAGCAGTCGCATGATCGTACTCAAGTTCGGCGGGACATCGGTCGGCAATGCCGAACGAGTCCGGGAGGCGGCCCGGATCGCGTTGAGCCAACCCGCCCCCAGGGTTGTGGTGGTCTCCGCCGCCTCCGGGGTCACCAATGCCCTGCTCGACGCCGCTCGCGCCGCCGCTCGTGGGGACGGTGTCCGCCGCGCCGAAGCCGTCGCCCTCATTCATGACAAGCACCAGGAGATCCTCGACGGCATCGCCTCACCCGTCCAGCGCCGGCTCGCCTGGTACGTGGTCACCGAGGTGCAGAACGTGCTCGATGCCGCCCTGGATGAGGTCGAGGCCAGCGGCGAACTTACGGCCGCCCTCTCCGACCGCATCGTCTCCACCGGGGAGAAGTGCCTCTCCACCCTGATGGCCGCGACGATCCGGGACATGGGACACGAGTCGGAAGCCGTCTTCACCGATACGATCATCGCCACCGATGGCCGCCACGGCGCCGCCCGGCCAGACCGCGGCCAAACGCGAGAGCAGGCCGAGCACCTGATCGTCCCGCTGCTGGAATCGGGGGAAACGGTGGTCGCCACCGGATTCATCGGGTTCGGTCCCGATGGCGCCACCACCACGCTCGGCCGCGGCGGCTCCGATTATTCCGCAACCCTGCTGGGAGCGGCCCTCGACGCCGACGAGGTCCAGATCTGGACCGATGTGCCAGGTGTCCTCTCGGCCGATCCCCGCGCGGTGCCGTCGGCCCGTGTTGTCCCCGAAATCAGCTACGACGAAGCACAGGAACTCGCCCACTTCGGCGCCAAGGTGCTTCACCCACGCACGATCCGCCCGGCGGTTGCCCTCGACATCCCGGTCCGTATCCTCTCCACCTTCCTTCCAGATGAGCCCGGCACCGTCGTTATCCGCCAGGCGGCAAGCAGCCAGATCAAGGCCGTCACCGCGTTGCGGGGCTTGATCCTGATGACGCTCGACGTCCCGGAACTGGAGGATCTCGCCCCAGCGGCCTCCGCGGTGTTCCGGATCATGCACGAGCAGGGGGTTGAAATCCTCAGCGCCTCCCAGGCATCGTCGCGACGCCGCATGACCTACATCCTGGATGCCGTTACCGGTGGCTGTCCCAATCTGCAGGCCCTGATCGTGGCCGAACTCGACGATATCGATGCCACGGTCAGCTGCCGTGAGGAAGTGGCGGTCCTCGCTGCGGTCGGCGAAGGCGCGGCCAGCACCCCGGCGTCACTGACGAGGATGCTGACCGTGCTCAACCGCGAGAAGGTCCGCGTCCTCGCCACGAACCAGCAGACCACCAATGCTGCGCTGATAACGGTCATTCACGAGGAAGACGCGGCTCGCGCAGTCCAGGCGTTGCACACCGCGTTCATCCGGCCCGACCTGGCCATCGCGCGTACGAAGCGGCCCCGTAAGGCATCCCTCCTCTCGGAGTCCCTCCGCGTGGGGTAGGCAATCACGCGTTTCCCGCAGGGGAGGACCAGGGACCGTCAGCGACCATGTGTCCTCCCGTGTCACCGGCGGCGCTACGTCCCGGGTCGCACATTTCGAACACCCATCAGGGCGACCACGGAGGGTCGCCCCTACGTTCTGGGGTGACGATCGGTTGCCCAGGGAGACGACAACCACCATGTCACACAAAATTCCCGTCGCGATCCTCGGCGCAACCGGCAACGTCGGCCAGCGATTCGCCCAACTCCTCGACCACCACCCGTGGTTCGAGGTCGCCGAACTCGTCGCCTCCGAGCGTTCGGCCGGCAGGACCTACGCCGAGGCCACCGACTGGCGGCTTGGCGCGCGCATGCCGGAGTCCGTCGCCGGCATGACGGTCCTCGATTACCACGCCGAGATCCAGAGCCCGGTCGTGTTTTCCGGTCTTCCCGGCGAGGTAGCCGGCGAGATCGAGCAGCGCCTGGCAAGCAAGGGACACGCGGTCCTCAGCAACACCTCCACGCACCGCATGGAACCGGACGTTCCGCTGCTGATCCCCGAGGTCAATCCGGCGCACGCCGCGGCGGTCGCGCAGCAGAAGGACACCCGTGGCTGGTCGGGCTTCATCGCGACCAACCCGAACTGCTCGACGATCCACCTCGTGCTGGCGCTCAAGCCACTCCAAGATGCGTTCGGGATCGAGGCGGTGCTCGTCACCACCCTCCAGGCAGTCTCCGGCGCCGGTTACCCGGGCGTGCCTTCGCTCGACATGATCGACAACGTCGTTCCGTACATCGGCGGCGAGGAAGAGAAGATCGAGACCGAGAGCCAGAAGCTCCTCGGCGGTTATGACGCGGAATCCGGCTTCATCCCGGCCTCGTTCGCGCTCAGTGCCCACTGCAACCGCGTCCCGGTTCGCGATGGCCACACCGAATGCGCCTCGGTCCGGCTTGGCGGTTCGCCATCGCCGGATGAGGTCATCGCCGCGTTCGAGGGTTTCCGTGGCCGCCCGCAGGAACTCGGCCTGCCGAGCGCTCCCCCGCATCCGGTCATCGTCCGCCGCGAGAACAATCGCCCGCAACCGGTCTTCGACCGCGACGACGCCAACGGCATGGCCACCATCGTCGGCCGGGTTCGCCCCTGCCCAATCCTGGGCACGAAGTTCGTCCTGCTGGGCCACAATACCGTGCGCGGCGCGGCGGGCGCATCGATCCTCAACGCCGAGCTCTTCAAGGTCGAAGGTTTGCTACCAGTCTAGACGAGCTAACTCTGGATCGTACCGAGCGTTTGTAGGGGTCGCCCCCGTGGCGACCCTGGATAGGCGACTCCGAGCCAGCTACGGAAGGAATCCATGAAACGCAGCATCCTGATCGGCGCAGCCACCGGCATCCTTTCGAACTCCGGCCTGGCTGCGATCCTCATCAACACCCCCTCCGAGCGATTGCCCAGGCTCCTGCGCTCCCCGTGGATCGCGAGACTGGCCGCGGTATGCGCTGTTGTCGAAATGGGAGCCAACGCGTTCGTTCCAACGTTGCCACCGCGCACCACACCTGGCCCACTCGGCGGTCGCGTCGTCATGGGTGCCGGCAACGCTGCCCTGCTCGCCCACGTGAACGGCGAGCGCCTCGTGCTGCCGGTCATAGCCGGCGGAGCGTCGGCGGCAGTTGCCGCCACGGTCGCGACGGAAGGCCGGGCGAGGTTCGCAACCGTCCTCCCGGATATCCTCTTCGCCGCCACGGAAGCGATCGTCTCGATTGCATTGGCACGCAAGGCTATCAGATAACCCACAACCTCAACCGTCGCCCGGACCGACACCGCCGTCGCGAGCCCTGAAACACACTCCGGCAACCAATCCAGCTCCTCCCAGGATCAGCGCGACCGCCCACCCGACCGCCGAATCCGACCGCAGCCCGCTCCACTGCCAACCCGGTTCCATCCAGAGACGCTCGATTGGCGTGAACATCGCTCCGGACACTGCCACCGCGCACCACGTCAGCGGCGCCAGCCAGCTCAGGCGCGGATCGATCAGGCGAGTGGCGAGCAGTCCCAGCCCCACGTAGCCGATCGTGTTGCGAACCGCCACCCATTCGAGGGCAATCCCAGGCGATCGGGACTCCCACATAACGAATCCCAGCCAGACCAGCAGTATGCAGACCGCCAGCAGACCGCCGAAATGGATTACCCGTAGCTTGGGCAGGGCTGAGACCGACGTCCGCTCGGTCTCAGCCAGGGGTGACCAGGCACTGACCCCAATCACCGCCGCTGCGAGGGCCGGTACCACCTGCACCATGGCGAACTGCTTGAGTTGCTCGAAGGTGCCCCAGCTCCCCCAGTCGTCGAACGATGCCCACTGACGGAGTGGAATCGCAGCCAGGCAAATCGCAACCACCATCAGCAGCGTCACAAGCAGCCCCTGCCCCCGAACGTAGAGCAGGACCAAGCGCTGCGAACCCGACAGCAATGACTCACCGGTCCTGCTTCGGGTGAGGCCCGAGATCATGGCATCTCGTCCAGTGCGATCTCACCGGCGCGGAGCGCGTCCCAGTTCGCCTCCAGCCAGGCGCGCTGCTCGTCCGGCGACAACGCGGAAAACCGGTCGACGGCAGCCTGGAATGCGGGGGTGATCGCCGCCAGCGCCGCTTCGTCGGGCTGGAACCAGTCATCGCCATCCCCGGACGACCCCGCGAAGGGAACTTCCAGCGGCCAGCCGAATGGCCAGCCGTCCCAGAAGCCAGCCATCTCGCCTGTCTCTCCCCTGGCAAGCAACCAGGACAGGATCACGAGCTGCGATGCGGGTCGCATCTGCACGTAGTCGCCGTTGGCCCCGTATGGAAAGAGCACATCTGCCACCGCCCATGCCAGCGCCTCCGGCTGAATCTGCCAGAGGACGCCTTCACCCGGCTCAGGCCGGAGCGGCGAGCCCTGGACCCATCTCGTGGGCACCCCATCGAGCCCAGCCACCGGTTCGATCATGGTCGCCACGGTTGTGCTGACTTCGTCGAGCACCGCATTCCAGGCAGGGTGCAGGCAGACCTCGACTTCGGCAACCGAGCGGCACGACCACTCGAAAGCAACCGGCTGACCGGCGGTCCCGCTCCATGGTTCACTGCCGGGCCGCACCAGGTTTCCCGCTCCTGCACCCGCCACCACGATCGACACCGCCAGCATGGCGACTGAGATCGCAGCCGGGCGTCGCAGCAGGGCAAGAATCGTGAGGACAACGCCAATCAAGCCAATCAGCCAGACGACCATCTCGGGAACGAACGGCGCGAACGATCCGTAAAACACATGCGGATACCCATCGGAGACGAGCCCCCACGGAAGCAACAGCTTCAGCGGCTGGCGATATCCGTCCATTCCCTCGGAGACCTTGAACGCATCCGAACCGATGGTAAGCATGAAGGTCACGATCAGCGCAAGCAGCGCCGCGAAGCGACTGTTGACGAATCGCCCGATCCCCACGCCGATGGCTGCGAAGAGCATGATCGCGAGGAGACCGGTAAGCAGTAACAATGGCTCTGGCCCGCCCCATGTTGCCTGCCAGAATCCCTGCCAACCCAGCCAACCGAACACAATGCCGTAGCCAACGGCTCCCCAGAACGAGGCCGTCAACCAGGTGAGCAGATCACGCTGGAACCCGGTGCCGGGCATGGTCGACGCCAGCCCCTGCAATCGCTGGCGCCGGTTGCGGCCGGCAAGCCAGGCAGCGAGCGCTGCCGCCAGGGGCCCGATCACCGTATAGGTCTGGACCGTGCGGTTGTTGAGATCCTCCCAGAACACCACCCCCTCGTTCGAATAGTTGAGAGAGGCAAAAAGTCCCAGGCAAACCATCAGCGGAACGAGCCAGATGCCTTGCGACCGGCGGATCTCGATCCAGAGCAACCGCAGCAAGGCGGCGGCCCGATCTCGCGGCACTGGAGGAACCCTGGGACGGCGGGCCGGGGTCGCGATCGCTCCGTAGAGGCTGCTCATTGCCCCGCCTCCCGCCCGTGACGGTTCCGCGCCCGCGCGAGGACCGTGCCGTATCCCCGCTCGATTTCGGAGTCGCCGTCAACCTCGCCAGGCGCCACACCGAGACCGGTTAGGTCAACCGGCGTGCCGCGGAAGGCGATCTTTCCCGATTCCATGATCCCAACCTCGTTGCAGGCGGCGGCAACATCCTCGACGAGGTGCGTGCTGACGAACACGGTGGCGTGCAGGCCCATCTCCCGCAGGAGCGCGCGGAACATCACCCTTTGCTCGGGGTCGAGCCCGACGGTCGGTTCATCCAGCAGCAGCAATTCCGGGTCGTTTACGACCGCCTGGGCGATCCCGACCCGCCGGATCATGCCGCCCGAGAGCGACTTCATCTTCGCCTTCGCCCGGTCTTCGAGACCCACCCGCTCGATCGCCCGCGCGACGGCTCGCCGCACCTCGCCAGGTGGCATCTCCTTCAGGAGCGCGAAGTACTCGATGAACTCAAAAACCGTGAAATTCGGATAGTAGCCAAACTGTTGCGGCAGGTACCCCAGCCGCCGCCGGATTTCCCGCAGCTCGTTAACCTTGCCCGGATCGCGGCCAAGCAGCCTGATCTCACCGCTGGATGGCCGGAGGACGGTCGCCAATGCCCGCAGCAGCGTGGTCTTGCCGGCGCCGTTGGGTCCGAGCAGCCCGAAGACACCAGCGCCGGCTGCCAGGTCGACCGCATCGAGCGCCGCGTGTCGCCCGAATGCGTGGGAGACCCCTCGCAGATCGACGCCTGTTCCAGTGCCGGTGACCGCTGACCGGTCGACGCGTTCCGCTACCACCATCCGGCCATCTCCCGGCGACGCGCACCATCGCCACTCATCCACCAAACTACCAAAACCGAGACAATCGTCACGCCCACATACAACGGCGCCAGTTCCTGCAGGGTCGTGGCCGTGACTGCGGCAGCGACATCGTTTCGTCGCAGGTCGCTTGCCACGAGCACGGACCCCCAGACCGCCAGGGAGACGACTCCACCCGTGGTTGCGCTGTGCGTCGTCACCGCAATGGCCAGCGCCAGCAGCGCGATCGCCAGCATCGGAAGCAGCCACAGGCTGGTGATCCCCGCGATCGACGGCGCCAGGGCACTCGCCAGCATCCCGATCAGCACGTTGGTCGCCACCACCGCGACAACCCGCACGAGCAGGATCATCCGGGCCGGTGTGGGCATCGTCCGGACTATTTCGTACGCTGGGTCCGCCCCGGCGCCGTATGAAAACGCGACCGCGATGGCAGCCACAGCCGGCGCCAGCAGCGGGACGAGCGGTTGCCCGATCCAGCGGGTAGCGACCGCCCCCACCGCGAACACGGCGACGCTGGCAAGGAGCCAGGAGAGGAACAGGGACGGTGTCGTGCAGAGTGCGCGTGCGAGCGCCGGGGAGTGCAACACCGATCCCGCGGTCCGCTCGACCTGAGTCACCGGTTGTGCCCAGATCTCGCTCTCGATACCCTGCCAGACACGGTCCAGATCGACATCGGGCGCCTGCGGGCCGTTCCCGGACGCCGGGAGGTGATGAGTGTCGCGAATCAAGACGCAACCTCCTTTCCGAGCGATTGCCTGATCGTTCGCCGCAAGGCGTGGATCCGGCTCTTGACCGTGCCAGCCGGAATGTCGAGATCGCGGGCGATCTCCGCAATCGGCTGGTCGTTGACGAATGCCCGCCTGGCGAGGTCACGGCCTGGACTACCTGGTCTCCCGGCCGCCGCGAACGCCTGCTGCACGTCGATCCTGACGACTGCCTCGTGGGCGGGGTCGCTCCGGGCTTCCAGCAGCGCTTCATCGAATGGAACGACGGGTTGACCATTCCGTCGCTGCCAGAGCGCGGCCTGGCGCCGGGCTATTCCCCAACACCACGCCCCGGCATCTCCTGTGCCCTGAAAGCGAGCAGCGCCGTGCCAGATGGCGAGGAAGGTCTCCTGCAGCACGTCCTCCACGGCGTGGGCGGGCAGCAGGCGACGTAGCCGGGCCGCCAGCCAGGGCGCATCGCGGTCGTAGATCGCGCGCAACGCTCGTTCATCCCCATTCGCGATGGCGGCGATCAGGGCACGATCATCAGTCCTCTCGCTGCTGTGCAGTCTTCGGGTGGTGAGGTCAGCATCGTTCGCCATCACCAGCCCTGTTGCAGAAATCGCGTGGTCGGTTCATTTCTCGAGTGGACGGGGTAGACCATCCGGTTCCCCGGCTCGACGTGCGCACTGGCCCGCTCGTTCCTCTCCCTGGCGCACATACTCCGAATCCTCGCGTTCATTCGGGTACGGACACTCACGCAAGGTCCGTCACGGGCAGGTCTCCCGGTGGCGCAAATGCGGAATACCGGACGCTTCCTCGTCGAGTCCGCATTTCTGATTCCCCGTCGTTTCGGGGCAAACGGGGATACATGCGGAAATGCAGGCCGAAAACGCATCACCCATTTCTTGATCCACCCGCACCTCTGACGATCTATACTTCACTTCAGGACAAAGGAGAGACGCGACGTGACATTCGATGTATCCAGCCAGGTCCAGGACGCCATTGAGTGGGCGATCCGGGTCGTTTCCAGCCTCGGATTCTTCCTGCCCATCGCGATCTTCGCCATCGTCAACCTCCTCTCCCGCAAGGACAAGGCGAAATCATCCACCGCAAGGCGTCCACCTGAACAGCCTGCGACCGCTACGCCGCAGGTGGAGCCGTGGCAGCGACAACCGGAAGTCAATCCGTTCCCGTTCGGTCAACCCGCCTGGATGGGAATGGAACAGGCGCCTCCCCCACCCGCGGCCAGTCCATCCCGTACCGGCTTCGATCGCGATGCCGCGTACCGCCACGAGGACTCCTCGCTCGAATGGGGTTCGGCGTTTGCCGCCAACGATGCCGAGAAGGCGGGATCGGCGTTTCGCTGGGGCTCGATCTTCGATGACCGGCGCGAGCAGACGAAGTGGGGCTGGGACGACACCGAGTGGGGCGGCGACTACGCACAGAAGCGCGACTCCGAACCGAAAATCACGGTTGGATAGCATGCAGCATCCCGGCGTGAGCGCCCAACGTCGAATGGCATGCGCCGGGTGACAGACCGAACAGTTGACCAGAACCCCATCGCCCCGCACCGTCGCCTGAGGTTCCTGCCCGACGGCACCAGCAGCGATGCCGGCATCCTGCTCGCCGCCCGGGGCCTCCGCGCCTATGGCGATGGGTTCGTGAGCGTACTGCTGCCGCTTCACCTCTCCATGCTCGGATTTTCCGCCGTCCGCATCGGTATCCTGACGACCGCCACGCTGCTCGGATCGGCCGCGCTGACGCTGATGGTGGGCAACCTGGCGGGACGCTGGCCTCGCCGCAGCCTGCTGATCCGCGCGAGTGCCCTCATGATCGCCACGGGCCTCGGTTTCGCCTTTCTCGATGGCTTCTGGCCACTGCTGATCGTCGCTTTTGTTGGCACACTCAACCCGTCATCCGGGGATGTCAGCGTCTTCCTGCCGACCGAGCAATCCCTGTTGCCGCAAACGACCCCAGTAACCAATCGCACGTCGCTGTTCGCTCGCTACTCCCTGGTAGGGTCGCTCGTCGCGGCGGTCGGTGCGCTTTCGGCCGGGCTGCCCGATCTCTTCGCCCACTGGTTCAACATCCCGGTTGCCCGCACGGTCAGCGGCATGTTCGTCACCTACGCCCTGATCGGGATCGTCGTCATGTGGCTCTACCGCCACCTTTCGCCCCGGATCGAGCCGAGTGCCGTCGATCGCGCCTCCCGGCTCGGGCCATCGAAGAAGGCGGTCTACCGTCTCGCCGCCCTCTTCAGCATCGATTCGTTCGCCAGCGGGTTGGCGCTGCAATCGGTGATCGCGCTGTGGTTGTTCCTCCGGTTCGATCTCTCGGTGGCGACCGCCGGCACCATTTTCTTCTGGACCGGGCTCCTCGCGGCAGGGTCGCAACTCCTGGCGCCGGTGCTCGCCCGCAAGATCGGCCTGGTTAACACGATGGTCTTCACCCACCTGCCGGCCAACGTGTTCCTGATGTTGACGCCATTCATGCCGTCATTACCGCTGGCCATCGCCTGCCTGCTGGCGCGCAGCGCCCTCTCCCAGATGGATGTTCCGGCCCGGACCTCGTACGTCATGGCCGTGGTCACTCCCCCGGAACGGGCCGCGGCCGCCAGCATCACGACGGTGCCGAAATCGCTGGCGACGGCACTCAGCCCGCTGCTGGCAGGCTCCCTCCTGGGGGTGACCGCCTTCGGCTGGCCGCTCCTGATCGCCGGCGCCCTGAAATCCTGCTACGACGTCACGCTGTTCGCGCTGTTCCGGAACGTGCGTCCACCGGAGGAACAGGCGGTCGTCGTCGCCCAAGCACCGACGCCAGCGACTCTGCCTCATCCCGGTCGAGGTGAGGCAGGCTGAACCCATCGCCCCCACTACCGGACGCGACCGCCGTGCGGAAGGTCGCCAGATTGGCGCGACGCTGGAATGGATCCGCCGTCACCTCACGGAACTGGAGCCGCCGCACCTGGGTAATCGCCGTCACACGAGCCACTCCCCGCCACCGGATCAGGAACCGGCCACCTTCGACGAGCCAGCCGGCGTCACGGAATCGCAGGTTTCCGAACAGGGCGAACACAGGCGTTGCCAACAATGCGGAGGGTACCCACCAGCCGGGAATGTCGAGGAACAGCCAGGTCACGACCGCCAACACAACCACCAGCACCACCCATCCCATCAGGGCTGCAACGATGTAGCGCCGCCGGGCGCGTCCCGGCAAGCGGCGCAGTCCAGCCGGTTCGAGATCAGCAGCGAAAGCGGGGCAGGCGGCCGCGAGCAGGGCGTGAACCTCCCGCTTCGGCAGGATCGGGAAGAGGGTGCCCTTGCCGCCGGAGTCCTCGCCCTGCCCAGCAAGGTCGAACAGAACCTCGGCGTAGCCGAACGGTTGTCGCATCAGCGTTTCGACCACCCTGATCGCCTGGATGCGTCGTACGGGTACCGTCACCCGTCGCCGATCGAGCAGGCCATAGTGAAGGAACAACTGGTTGTCCGCCTGCCGGACCTCGAACCCTCCGTAGGTCAGCACGGTCGATACGATCGAGATCGCCCAAGCCAGGATGCCAAGTACCAACAGGGTGGCGCTCACCACCTGGATACTCCGGGCGGCATCGGCCAGGCCGTCCCAAGGCACCCGCTCCCACATGCTGCGCGGCACCATTTCCTGGCCGAACTGGGCGAGCAATCCGGCGATGGCGGCGGCAGCCCCGATCCGGCCGGAGGTTGCCCCGGCAATCAGCAAATCCCTGGTGGTCAGCCGTCGCAGGACCACACCATCATCGATTGTCACCAGCGGCTCGACAGCCCCGGCTTCGCCCCCATCCAACGCGCCAGTGTCGTCGCCATCACGCAGGCGTTGCCTGCCGGCAAGGAGTTGGGCCCGCAGGCTCGCCGCCGTGCTCGCTTCCAGCGACCGCAGTTCGATTTCCGCACCAGCGCTCCCGCCCGCTCCCGTATCGACCTGCATCCGGACAACGTGAAACAGCCGCTCCAGCGGCGCCTCGGTGATGTTCACCGCCTGGATCCGTTCGAACGGAATCACCCGCTCGTTCTTCGAGAGGATGCCGGAACGCAACTCGATCTGGCGGCTGGTCACACGGTACCGGTAGTTCCACCACTCCACCAGACTGCCGCCAAGCGAGAACGCGGCGACGATGACGGCAACGATGAGCCAGATGAAATCCTGGGCGGCGCCCCGGATGCCCTGGGTCACCGCCACGAAGGCAATCGGGATCACCAGGCCGCGGAGGTTGCGCAGCCCGCCGATGACGACGAACGCCCAGTGGGCCTGCTGCCACTCGCCGCCATCGTCACCGCGATCGGTGTCCGGCCAGTAATCCGGATGGCTAGAGGTCATCGTGCACTTTCGCCAGGTCGGCGATCCTGTTTCGTACCTCGGCCGCGATGGGGGGCGACAGCGCCGGAATCTCCATTGCCCCGGCCGCCGTGTAGAACACCACACTGGCAAGCCCAAACTGTCGCTGCAATACCCCGCTCCGGGTATCGACGTGCTGGATGCGCGACATGGGCACCAGCTGCCGGGTCTTCACCAGGACCCCGTGCTGAAGGTCGACCTCGTCCGACCGGATTTCGTACCGCCAGGATCGATAGCGGATACCCGGGGAGACGATCGTGTCGATCAGACTGCCGGCGAGGACGATGGCGGCGATGCCCCATACCCAGGTGGTCGACAGATCGGTGTACCGGGTGAGGGCGACCGCGATCGCGACCACCGCCACGGTCCAGATCGCCATCTCGATCGCCTCCGAGACGTACCACATGGTCCGGGCCTTGGGATCGAGCCGCTCGCGGGGCGGGGGCAGCGGATCGGTGCCGGTGAGTTGTCCCTGGTCGCTCTCCATCGAATCCTGTTCCTGCA
>CAZSUN010000075.1:0-7137 GCA_964610045.1 uncultured Sphaerobacteraceae bacterium | reverse complement strand
GGATCGGTGCCGGTGAGTTGTCCCTGGTCGCTCTCCATCGAATCCTGTTCCTGCAGCGTGTTGCAGCACGGTTGATAGCGAAAACAGGGCAGCCACACGCTCGCTGACGCTCACTGGGCTGCCCCTACAAACGACCGAACACCAATCAAGCTCACCGCATCTGGCTGTACACGCCGCAATCGGGAAGATGCGCGGTCGTCGCGAGCTTGCGATACTTGCACCAATGATAGTCGCGCGCGGTATGGCGCTCGCTCGCCTGCCAGCACACAAGGACCGATTCATGACTGACCCAACACCACCGTCCACTACACCCGGCCGCGTCCTCGTGATCCAGGCCCACCCGGACGACGCCGAATTCACCTGTGGCGGCACGGTCGCGAAATGGGTGCGCGGTGGGGCCGAAGTGCACTACTGCTCGATCACCAGCGGGAATCGCGGCAGCGCCGATCCGGGGATGACCCCCGAGCGCCTCGCCGGCATCCGCAAGCAGGAGCAACAGGCGGCTGCCGACATCCTCGGCGTGAAGGAGGTCCACTACCTCGAACGCGAGGACGGGATGGTCGTCGCCGATCTCGACCTCCGCCGCGACATCGCCCGCGTGATCCGGAAGACGAAGCCGGATGTCGTCGTCGGGTTCGATCCCACCGCTCGCATTCACGGAAATCGGTACATCAACCACCCCGATCACGTGGCGGCGGGCGATGCAACACTCTTCGGGATGTTCCCGGCGGCTGGCAATCCCATGTACTTCCCGGAACTGATCGCCGAGGGGTACGAACCTCACCATGTGAACCGGCTCTACCTGTTCGGGACCGACCAGCCGAACGCCTGGATCGACATCACGGATACAATTGACATCAAGCTCGAAGCCTTGCTCGCCCACGCCAGCCAGTTCGTCAAGGGGGACCCAACCGAGATGACCCGCGAATGGGCTCGTCGCGATGGTCTGGCGAACCCGAACCGGGAAGGCGCCAGCGAGTACGCCGAGAGCTTCCGCTTCGTCCACCACGGGTAAACACACCGGAGCAGGTCATGATGCAGCGCAGCGTCGGTATGTACATCGCAAACCGGATCAAGGACGAACTGCTCAAGCCGCCAACGGTGGTCGAGGACGAGGTTGACGACGACGGGCAGGAGGTCTTCGAGGATCCGCTCGACGGCGAGGTCATCCGCAACGACGCAGGCGAGACGTTGGGTGTCGCGCACCGGTTGGCAAGCGCCGCAGTGTATGTGGTGGGCAACCGAGGCGCCAACGCCAATGCCGAGATGGAACGCGCCCTCAACGACCCCGAAACCGAGATCGTGATCCACCGCCAGGGTCGTGAGATCACCGCCCTCGTCTACATCCCGTCGGTGGTAGCCCGCGCTCCCCAGTCCGCCACTCGTGGCTTCCGCGCCGACGACGTGTAGTTCCGCAACCTAACCGCGGCTCACCGGATTCCAGGGCCGGGATCAGGTGAGCCCGTTTCGTTCACGCCAGGTGAGGATGTCCCCGGTGTGGATCGGGTAGTGACCAAAGGTGTCGAGCTTGAGCCGGTGCCGGAACCGCGTCTTTGGCGTGAGCAGGACGGGATCGACACCGGCGACGAACACGATCAACTCCTCGTGCGTCGAATCCGCCCGCTGACGCACCTCGGCGAGCGAGAGACTGGCATCCCTCGCGGTCATTTTGGCGTTGAAGCCGTCGATCCCACCGTACGTCTCCGAGTATTTCGGCGGCCGCTGACCAGCCAGCACCTCCGGCAGATGCGCAATCGCCTCGGCATCCCACCAGGTGACATGGGCGATCAGGTCGCGGATCGACCAGTCACCGCAGACACCAGGCACAAGAAGCTGGTCGTCATCGAGACCGGCGTAGGACGCGTGGAAGTCGGCCCAGGTGGTGTCGATCTCATCCAGCATGCGATCGATCCGTTTGTTTCCGCTGCGCGGCCCGATGGTCGTGTCAATCATCAACTGCATGCCCCGTCCTCCATCCACTTATGGAACGCAACCTGGAAGCCTGTGTGATACGGAATTCGTAACCTGCTACGGAATCCGAACAATCCTGCCAGCTGGTGAGCGCGACCGATGCGTCCATACACGGGCGGAGCACGCGATCAGCAGCCCTACCGGATATCGAATCACTCACCCGAAGCCCATACTGCTACGGAACCTGATACCGGGTCCGGATGACCACCAATGGATCGCCGTCGTCGGGCGGACACGGATTCGGTATCTACGAGCGCCAGCAAGGCCCAGGGTCTATTCTCCTGCACCATCCCAATGCCAGACCACGGGCCGACAGACCCTCGTTCCTCGGGCCGATCGGCCCCTACGTCATGGGGAGGAGACAAGCTCCGTCCCTACGAGTTCCGGAGAGTAGGGGACGCGGACTCCGGCGATGTGGATGTGATGACACCTCGACGAGGCAGCGTCACCCGGCATTGCAGCGCCAGTTGGCGATGTTCCAGTAGTTGAACTCGTACGGCGACGGCGCGATGTTGTCGAGGCTGAGCGATCTCGACACCGCGATCTTCGATCCGATCCGCACCAGCGGCAACGAGGAGCGTGCCCCCAATCCGGCTGGAAGCGAATGCCAACAGGACACGCGTGATTTTCGACCTGCTTTTATGCATTTGCCCCAAATTCGCCCGGAGCGACGGGGATTCACAAGTGCGGACTTGAGGCGGCGGTGTCCGGTATTCCGTATTTACGACGGAGGATTGAGCGAAACGAAGCGTGGAGCAAGGAACGATCCTTGCCTGCAGGAACGCGTTGTGAGCGGGAACATGCGCCAGACGGAGAAGAAGCGAGGTTTTTGCTGGACGACCCAGGCCGGGCACGGAAGGGACTTCCTGATGGCGGTGTGCCCGGACGCCACGGAGAAACGACAAAGACCGTTTCTGCGCCAGGCGACGAGACTTCCGAAGCGTTTGGACGTGGCGCGGAAGGTCTCCCTCCCAATCCTCGGACCGCCGTATGCCTGTTCGTGAAGCGGGCGTGCCGGTAGACGGATGGTGGAGCCCACGGCGTGGGTAACGGGCCGGCACATGCCCGACCAGCGCACCATGCGGGTGGCATGGCCGGTTGTGGTCGGGCAAGGTCACCCCCTACCTGGGACACTTCCGTGACAGCGATGCGCGTCGCTGTCGGGCAGATGGGTTGGCAGACAGACGCCCAACCCGTGGCCCACACCCCGCCTGACGAGCCCTCATCCGGAGGAGTGGGACCATTTCGGACCCGGAAAGTGGAACCGTGGGCGGCCACTACCAGAATTCCGGTAAAGGGTGCAGGCATCAGGAGCCAGCAGGTTTGACAAACAGGCGAGCCGGGGATTGCTCCCCGGCTCGCCTGTTTCCATTCGCCCTGGCTGGAGCCTATTCGGCCTTGAACCGCCAGTTGGCGACGTTCCAGTAGCTGAGCTCGAAGCCAACGCCGAGGTCGACGTTCTCCTGGATCAACTGCTGGGAGATCGCGTAGGTATCCGACGGCCGGTTGACCTGCGGGATCACGCAGACATCGTTGATGAGGACGTCGTTCATCTGGATGCAGATCTGGGCGGCTGCTTCCAGGCTGGTTTCCTGGAGCAGGCTGTTGAAGAGCGCATCGAACTCCGGACTGTTGTAGCGCTGGTAGTTCTGGCCAGACCAGCCATTGGACGCCTGGGCGATGTTGCGGCCGCCCTCGTCGGCGAACCAGGAGGTGAACCATGACGCCGGCACCGGGGAACCCGGGTTGTTGGTGTACATGGACATGTCCCAGTAGAAGTGACCGATATTGCGATCGTTGCCGGCACCGCTGTCGAAGAAGGTACCAGCATCGACCTGATCGAGGATGACCTTGATGCCGATGCTCTCCAGCGCCTGCTTGACCACGGCCTGCGTCTTCTGGCGGACCTGATTGATCGAGGTGCCGTAGTTGATCTCGATCTGGACGCCGTCCTTGGAGCGGACATCGCCGTCGAGCGCCCAGCCAGCGTCGTCAAGGATCTGGGCCGCAGCGTCGAGGTTGTATTCCCACGAGGTATTCGGGGATTCCAGATCCGGCATGCCGGTCAGGATGTTCGGGCTCGTGCGCGCCGCGAGGCCATAGAACTCGTCGACGATGACCTGGCGTGGAATCGACTTGTTCAGCGCCTGCCGGACTGCCGCATCCGAGAAGAACGGGTGCGGGGTGTTCATTTCGGAGCGCTGGCCATCGACCTCCTTGTTCGGGTCGGAGAAGTTGATGTGCAGGCGCTCGACCGAGTTGCCGGTCTCGGAAACGAGCAGGCCCGGGCGGTCGGTGTTCACATCGCCGAGGGCGTCAACACCGGCGAGGTCGAGCAGGATGGCTGGCTCCACCTGGAGGTTCCAGGCGTAGTGGTAGTCGCCGGTCTGGAGCACGGAACGTGCCGCCGACGGCGCGTCGCCACCACCCTTGACGTTCACGGCGGAGAAGAACGGCTTGTTCGCCTCGCGGTAGTTCTCGTTCATCGTGAGCGAGACGCGGTCGTTCGGGACGAACTCGGTGATGACGAATGGACCAGTGCCGAGCGGATAGAGCAGGTAGTCCGGGTTGTTCTCCTGCTTTGGCTCGTCATTGAACGCGTGAGCGGCGAGAAGGTTGCCACTGACGGTCCCGGTGAATGGCTCGAACCAGTTGGCCGCACCGTTCTTGAAGGTGACGACCGCAGTGAGTTCGTCCGGGGTGTCGATCGCGGCGATCGTGTCCCACGGGCCGAAGCTGACCGAGGCGTTGTCCGGATTGACGATCCACTCCCACGTAAACTGGATGTCACGGGAGGTGAGCGGCGTGCCGTCGCTCCAGAGAATGCCTTCCTGCAAAGTGAAGGTGCAGGAGGTGAGGTCTTCAGCGAGTGATCCGGCCTCCACCGACGGTACTTCGGTGACCAGGTTCGGGATGATGACGCCTGTACCAAGGTAGCTCAGCAGCGGCTCCTGGACCATGGATCCGATGAGGAAGTCCTTGGTGCCGACCGACTGGTGGGCGTTGGCGGTAGTCGCCGCCTGCCACTGAATGATCTTCAACTCGCCGCCCTCGCCGCGAGTCTGGTTCTCGGTGCCGATTGCGGGGCGAGAACCGCCACCTGGCGTCGCCGACGGGGTGCCGTCCTGCGCGGCATACACCGCGTAGCCGTTGCGCGAACCGCCCTGGGCTGCCACCGCCTGGGCGTTGGCGAGGAAGACCGCCATTCCGGCGCCGGCGCCGCAGTATGCCGCCTTCTGGATGAAATCACGACGGGAAATGTCGCCGTCCTGCAGCTGCTTGTACAACCGCGAAAGAGGTCCTTGGGCCATGTGCGTGTTCTCCACGTGTCTGCGCCCTGGGCTGAACCAGGTGCTGCTACCAATCGAGGTACTCAAGGGAACCAGGGAAAGGCAACGCAGGAAGTTCTATCGTGCGTTTATCCCTCAGGAGTGGCGAAGAGATCGGGAACCTCGATTTCCACGGCCTCGACAACCGTGAACGGAACGCTCAGGCCGGTATTCGTTGCCAGGATGTACACGCCCGGCTCAGGTGCAACAATTACAGCCTCGGCAAGCGAATTGCCTGGAATCACGGTCGAGCCAACCACGGTGACGCCTTCCGGCAGGTCGGCTTCGGACTGCGGGAAGGTGAACGAGGCGGGATCGTACACCTCCGGTGCTTCCGGCAAGGTGTAATCAGCCGGCATCTTGAACAGGGCCACCTGCATGTCGCTGGCAGTGGTGTTCGCGAACTGGAGTACCACGTACGGCCTGGTTTCGAAGGTGCCGGCGTTGATCTCGGCAATATCACCAAGCTTGACGCCTACCGTCGTGCTGTCATTATCGATCGCGACATCGGCCGGAAACTCGGCGATCCAGCCCGCAACAGCGACAGCTGCCGGGCTTGCCGCCGGACTGGCTTCCTGCGCGACCGTTGCGCCAAGGCTGCCACCAATCAGCGCGAGGCCAACCAGGGCAGCGCCGGCCCCGGTCCTGAGAGACGACGTCGCCTCCGGTTTCATCCGGAAACGGGTACCAAGAGACATCCTGTCCTCCTTCAGGTGAGTCCCCATCCGGGGCTCACCACCGTCGATTGAACCGTGTGCCCCGGTGCCCTCCACGGACAAAACTGAACTCCGGAAGGGCTATGTCTGACGAACGGGCCAAGTGTGCCCCGTCTGAATCGAGAATTCAACCCAGAAGTACCATGGCAGGTTTGAGCAAAACGATGTTGTCCCATGCAACATGCACAAACACCGCGGTCCGGCCAAACCCCGGACCGCGGTGTTTGTGCCATCAGACTGAATTGCCGTCTACGAAACCGTGAAGGTTGCCTCCATGCCGGAACTGAGATGCGGCAAGCCATTCGCGTCAGGAAGGAGGTCGACGATGGTGTATTCGCCGGGTTCGAGCCCGGCCAGCACCAGTGTGCCCTGCTGGCCAGCGAGGACGGTGGCCTGACCAACCATGGTGACCCCGGCAGGCAAGCCGGGTCCACCCTGAAGCAGGATAGCCGTCTCGACCCCATCGTCAAGGCGCACCACCAGGGCCTCGTGATCCTCCCCAGTGGGGTTCTGCAAGGCGAGCACCACATCCGGACCGGCCACGGTTGCGGGATCGAGATCGAAGCTCGTGTCCTCGAAGGTGACCAGTATCATGCTCGCCCCGGCAGGCGCCGGAACCGGTTGCGGTACTTCGACATCCAGGATCCACGACATGAGGCCTTCCACCCGCCCGTGGATGAACGTCCAGGTCGCGCTGGTTACCTGATTCGCGGAGACATAGGTGATATCGACCGCCACGGTGTCGGCGTCGATCGGCTGCAGATTGCCGAATGTGAGGATGCGGCTATCGACATCCGGCAGGGTTTCCGCCAGGGGGACGAACTGGTCCGCCGGCAATGGCTGGTTGCTTCCGAACTGCCGTCCGCGGAAGGCATCGCTGGTAAATGCGGCGTAGGTCTCCCAATTGCGTTCGTTGGCACAGGCGAAAATCGAGTTGGCCGTCGCCTGGAGTTCCGCCAGGACCGCGGCATTGGGGTCGGACGCCGCCTCGTCGTTGATGACCGGAGTGGCCACCACGACGGGAGAGCCAGCGATCTCGACCACCGGTGACGCCTGGAGTGACACCGGAGAGGCGATGACCGGAGCGACCGGTGACGCCACCGGCGAGGCTGCCGGGATTT
>CAZSUN010000074.1:16356-20419 GCA_964610045.1 uncultured Sphaerobacteraceae bacterium | reverse complement strand
AAGAGGAAACCGCTCGTTCCTGGCGGCCCCCTATGCAGGGTTGTCGGGCGGCGGTTTCGGTGGCTCCACATTGCGGCGAGCCTGCCAGACCGCGCTCCAGTCCCGGATGGCGGCCTCGTGGTCGGACGATCCTGCCTCATCGGCAACCTCACCGTACCTGATTCGCTCGTAGCGCCGGGGAAAGTCCACCAACGGTGTCGAGACGCCCGACCAGACAGCCCGTAGTCGGGCCACGAAGTCGCCGGGTGTCTCCTCGGGCAGGCGCTCGGCTCCCTGCCGCGCCGCCAGGGTCTCCAGGTACACCATGGCCTCGCGAACGGATTGAGGGGGCTTGTCGAGATCGAGCTTCGGCAAGCGTGCCTCACGTTGCCGGCGGCGAAAGAGATCGCGCAGCTGTTTGCGCGCCAGGTCGGCGGAAAAGACGCTGTCCCGCTGTTCCTCGACGCCATCGTCGAGATCTTCGCCACCGGAACGCCGGGAGAACCGGAAGAGCAGGAATGCAACGACGGCGACCACGATCGAGAGGAGTACCCAGCGCAGGAGGATCGCATACTCCCACACGGGCGTCTCGCCCTGTTTCTCCGGCAACTGATCGAGCGGGCCGGGCGGAGGCATCTGCATCTGCGGTTGCTGGATGGTGCCGAACATATCGCCGAAAATCGCGTTGAAAATCTTCGTCAGCACGATCGCGACCTGGAATATCGCCCAGACGACCGCCAGCAGGATGTAGCCAACCACCGTTCCCACCGCGCGGGCGATCCAGGCGATCCCTCCAACCAGGGCGTTGAGGGCATCCGGGCTGAGGACCGCCAGGACGAGGACGCTCAGCAGGACGATGGCCAGCGCGAAACCGCCGACGAGCCGCGCCCAGCGGCCCCACCCAGGCGCCTGCGCGCCGCGACGGTGAGCCACCCGCCGCGTCGACTCCACCTCGGCGCCCGCCACCAACGCGACACTGACGATGAGCATCAGGGGCACCACGAACCGCGCCATGCGCAATGCGTCATAGCCGGGGTCGCTGTCGATCAGAGCGGCCAGCAGGATCGAAGCAACCAGCACCAACCAGTCGCGCTGGACAACCGTCCGGATGTCTTCGGAGGAGACACTGGCTATGTCAGTGGCATAGGTCATCCCAACCCACCAGACGACCATGGAGATCAGCAGCGGGACGATCAGGTAGGCGTTGGCTTCCACGAGGTCGCCGGGATGCTCCCAGATGTGGGCCTCGCGGTAGGAGGGTTCCAGCGTGATCCAGGCGACCCAGGCCGCAAACCAGCAGGCCACCGTCAAGAGCTGGCTCGCCCAGTTCCCGAGCGAGAGCCGCGGAATGGCGCGGTTGACCCAGAACGAGACCACGAACAGGATGGCGACCGCGCCTGGCCACGGCGCGGGATGCCCTCCGGACAGTCCGAACGACTGGTGAAGGAAAAGCGTCATGACCAGCGACCAGGCACAAGCATGGAGGGTACCGATCAGCACCGGCAGCAGGACCAGGGTCGGCCAGGACTGCTTCAGCGATTGCTTGCGCAGGTTCGCCTCGCGCTGTCTCCGTTCGGTATGGCGCTCGGTCGTTGACCAGTCGTCGCGAAACATCTCACCCCTGCCTGGTCAGGACGATGCGTTCGATGCTGTCCCACGACTCCTCGTCGGAGAGATGGTAGACCGGAATCCGGCGGCGCAGGTCGGGGAGCAGGGTCGGTTGAGGACCGATGGCGACGATCACGAAGCGGAGGGTGCCGCTGCTTCGAGCAAGCCGGACGAGCGACCGCTGCAACCCGTCCGTCACGCGGCAGGTGATGATGATGACGGTGGCTCCCCACGGCAGGCGTGGCAGTTCCTGCATGACCATGTGCTCGATCCGGTCGCCGAAGGCCGGCATCAGGGCGGCCATATCTTCGAGGATGCGGGTGAGCTGACCAGGCCGGCGGCCAGGCGGTACCCGCACCGTACGAGAACGGTTCGGGATCGGGGCGTTGGCGTAGAACCCGACCTGGTGCCGGCTCTCCAGCAACTGCCGCGACAGGGAGGCTGCCGCGGTGACGGCGAGTTCGAGCAGCGCAGAGTTCTGCCCTTCCCACAGGTACGAGAAGGTGATGGTATCGAGGAAGACCGCCGCCACCGGCGAGGCGCTCGGCTCGAAGACGCGCGTCTGCATGACGCCGGTGCGGGCCGTCGCCCGCCAATGAATCCGCTTCGGGCTATCGCCAGGAACGTACTCCCGTACTCCGGCCATGCGCATCGGATCCTCGACAACCGACTGCAACGGCTTGAAATCGCCGAACGGTTGCCGGGCCGGAACGATCATCTCGGTGATCGGCACCATTCTGGGATAGACGAGGAACCGGACCACACCACCCAGTTCCTCCCGCCGGGTGGAGAGCCCAAGCGGATCGCTGGCGCTGGCGACCGCCGGCCCAAACCTGTGCCATCCCCGCGATCGGCACGGAACCTTGAACGTGTAATGCACCCGCTCGTACATGCCGAGGCTGTATACGGTACGGAGGATCCGGCTCTGCGCCTGGTCGCTGCGATCGAGTTCCCGATTCGGGATTTCGATATTGATGGACACCTGGTCCGCCACTTCGAGCCGGGAGAGCGGGAGCGGTTTGGCGTTGGTGGCCGTGAGCGAGACCTCGACGGTATCGCCGTGGAAGGCTCGCTCGGCGGAGACCGCGCGCTCGTAGGTGAAGCTACGGAAGCAATTGTCCCACCAAATCCGCACCACGAAGGCAACGAGGGCGACGCCAAAGGCGATCAACGCCAGGATCGGTTCCCTCAGGAAAACGGCCAGGAGGCCGACGATCAACGCAATCCCCAACCAGCGCGGGGTATTGATCCCAACATCCGGGTTGGCGATCCACCCGGCAAAGCGGTCGACCTGCCTGCGGATACCCGAGATGACCGGGACGCGATCGAACGCGCTGGCCCTGGCGCTCACACGGCTTCCCGGGCTTCGACCGGGACCGGCGTTTCGGAGATGACCGCCTGCACCAACTGGACGTTCGACTGCCCCAGCAGATCGGCATGCGATGTCGGCATGACACGATGCGAGAGGACGGCAGGAGCCATTTCGCGGACATCGTCGGGAATCACGTAGGCACGTCCGGCAAGGGCGGCGTGCGCCTGTGCTGCCCGTCCGAGCGCAAGCGACGCGCGCGGGCTGGCCCCAACCTCGATGCCCTCGTGGGATCGGGTACGGCGGACCAGGTCGAGCAGGTAGTCCTCCACCGCCACTCCGATGTGGATGTTGCGCACGCTGGCGATCAATTCCAGCATTTCGTCCGGCGATGTGACCGCTTCAACCTTCGCGAGTGGAGTGTCGGACCGGAACCGGCGCAACATATTGCGCTCATCCTCAAGTTCCGGATACCCGATCGATGTCCGCAGCAGGAAACGGTCGAGCTGGGCCTCCGGAAGGGGAAAGGTGCCCTCGAGTTCGACGGGGTTCTGGGTCGCCAGGACGAAGAAGGGCCTGGGCAGAGCGAGGTGGTGTCGCTCGACGGTCACCTGGCGCTCTTCCATCGCCTCGAGCAGAGCTGACTGGGTGCGCGGCCCAGCCCGGTTGATCTCGTCGGCCAGCAGCACGTTGGTGAGTACCGGTCCGGACCGATAGGTGAACTCCGCGCTACGCGGATCGAACACCATCGAGCCGGTGATATCCGACGGCAGGAGATCCGGCGTGAACTGAATGCGGCTGAACTCGCCCCCCAGGGCGCCGGCGAACGACCGGGCCAGCATGGTCTTGCCGATGCCCGGTACGTCTTCCAGCAGCACGTGGCCTTCGCAGAGGATGGCCACCAGCACTTGCTGGATGACGAACCGCTTACCGATGATGACCTTTTCGACCTGGGTGGTGACGCGGTCGGCGACATCCTTGATCCGCTGCGGCGCGGCATTGTCCAGCATCATGGAATGGGGTTCCTTTCGAACCGAAACAGCCTGCTGGCAGTGTACCCGGATTGGGAGAAGTGGGGCGGGAGAAAAGAGGAAACAGGAAACAGGAAATAGTGGAGTGGGGGACAGGTGTGCTGCGACGGATGGTCACTGGAGGGCCAGGGTGAGC
>CAZSUN010000074.1:0-16256 GCA_964610045.1 uncultured Sphaerobacteraceae bacterium | reverse complement strand
GGCGTGGCTTGCCGTGCTTTTCGTCGCCGGGCGGTCAGTGCTCGTGGTCGGGGAGGGGGTCGGTGATGGGGTCGGCGCCGCGGGCTACGAGCATCTGGTTCATAGCGTCGATCTCGCCGCTCTGGAGGGTGATGATGCGCTGGGCCATGTCACGCACGTGCTCCTCATCGCATCGTTCGAGCGCTGCTTCGGCCATCTCCACGCCGCCCTGGTGATGCCGGATCATCAGTTGCAGGAAGAGCACTTCGGCCTCGTCGACCGGCAGGTCGCGCAATTGCTGGATTTGCTCGTCGGTCGCCATGCCGGGCATCAGTCCATCAGTCGGCATGCCCATCCACGTCATGGCCGGATCGTCGCTCGTCAGCGGCAATCCCCAAATGTCGAGATAGCCCTGCATGGTGCCCATCTGGGTGGACTGGGTGAGGGCGATGTCGGTCGCCATGTAGAAAAGCGTCTCGTCCTCGGTGCGGTCGCGAATGATCATCGCCATCTCCACGGCCTGGGAGTGGTGGACGAACATGTCGCGCAGGAACCCGGCCTCTGCCGAGTCGTTCCCGGGATCGCGCGGCCAGGCCACCCAGGCGAAGACACTGGCGCCAATGACGATGGCGGCAAGAACACCGAGCGCCAGGGCACTCGACGGCAGGGGAACGAAAAACCCGTTGCGGTGCGGCTCCGGCGTACCGTCCTTGCCCGCCTGTTGCTCACGCAGGCGCTCGATTTTCCAGATGGATTTTTTGGGGCTTGCCATGATGTACCGCCACGATAGAGACAGCAGTTGACCTGATCGGCACCGATCCTGCCAATGATCGGCTCACCAACACAGAGGTGCACCATCCTTATGGATAGATTCCTCGAAGGCCGGCCCGAAAACGGACGGGAGGAGCAAGCTCCGCAACCCTACCAGAACTGGATTGCGGAGCGACGTGGCTCCTCGCTTTGCCCGGAATGACACGCCGCCCCACTTCGATCAGGTTCCGGCCGGGGTCGCCTCCGGCGAGGCGACCGGAGTCGATCCTGGTGATGCTGCCGGGGTGGCAGCTGGCGACGCTGCCGGTGTTCCACCACCAGTGGTCGCCGGCGCTTCGGTTGGCGTCGCCGCAGCCGGGTTCTGGGCCTGGGCTGTCGCTGTTGCGTCGACCGCCGTGATCGCGCCAATCGGTGCGGCGTTCGGGTCAGCCTGGACGTACGGATCCTGTTGCGGGATCTCGTCCGTGGTGGCGCTCACACCCGACCAACAAATGCCGTTCGGCTCCGGAGAATTGTCCGGATTCTTGCGGTACTTGCTGATGAAGGGGTCGAGGCGATCGTCGAACGCGCCGTCGAGCTTGATCTGCTTGCCCCAAACCGAGGCAATCACGGGCGCGTCCATACCGGGGTATGGGCTGACCAGGATGAATTGCTGATCGGTGAGCGATTTGAGGTGATCGATCTGGTCCTGTGGCAGGTCGGGATCGTAGGTGATCCAGACCGCGCCATGCTCCAGCGCGTGCACGCCCCGGGTATTGTCGATGTAGTCCGCATAGAACCCGCAATTTTGCCAGAGACCACGGTGCGTGCCGCCGACCGGCGGGATTTGCTCGTAGAGAATGGGGCCATCTTCATAGTGCTGGCCAACAAATTCATCGACCGTGAAATAGGTCGTGACATCCTTGGTGACCCTCCACTCCTGGTACTGACCCCAGGCGCCCCAGGCGAGTGCGCCCACGAGGATCGCGGCAACCGCGCCAAGCGCGATTTTGGTGTAGAGCCACTGCTTTTGCTGCTTGTCGTATTCCTGTTTGCGAGCTTCGCGGCGCGACTTGCTGGCGCTGGTCGTACTGGAAGTGGCACTCCCGGCGGGGGCGTCCTTGCTGGCCGCCTTCGCGGCTGCCGACGCCTGCTGGACCTGTTTTGACTTCTTCGCCATCGTGTTCCTCTATGGTGAATCGGATGCCGGTTTCAATGGGAGGGCATTACCGGCGCAGGGAAGATGCAGCCGGGGGGTTGTCTGTGCGCCGGAAGCCCTCCCCTACCAGACTGGCAACCGGCGTTCCCTGTGTCACGGGACCGAGAAGACTCCTCGCAAGCGCGGAATGGCATTCGGCAACCTTACCGTGTGATGTGGCCCGGCACCATTGTCGCAGGGTGCCGGTGATGGCTGCCAGATGGTCAACCCCTACCGGATGTTCTCGCGGATGATGGACGCCACTTCGGCGATGGCGATCCGCTCCTGGGTCATGCTATCGCGGTCGCGGATGGTCACCGCCCCGTCTTCCAGCGTATCGAAGTCCACCGTGATGCAGTACGGCGTGCCGATTTCGTCCTGCCGCCGGTACCGCTTGCCGATGTTCTGAGTTTCATCGTAATCGACCATGACATCGAGATCGTCGCGCAGCGCGGCGTGCAACTCGCGCGCGACCGAAGTCAACTCCGGTTTGCGGGCCAGCGGCAGCACCGCGGCCTTGTACGGCGCGATCCGCGGCGCCAGCCGCAAGACGACGCGCGTGTCTTCCTTGCCGTTGACATCGACGGTCGCTTCCTCGTCATACGCGTCGATCATCGCCACGAGGAAGGAGCGATCGACCCCGAACGTGGGCTCGATCACATGCGGCAGGTAACGCGTGTTGGCCGCCTGATCGAAGTACGTCAGATCGACCCCGCTGGATGCCTGATGTGAGCGGAGGTCGAAATCGGTACGGTTGGCGAGCCCGTAGAGTTCCTTCCAGCCCATTGAGCCGGGGAAGTCATACTCGAAGTCGACGGTGCGGGTGGAATAGTGGGAAAGCTCCGCCTGGTCGTGCTCGCGAACGCGAACGTGGGCTTCATCCAGCCCGAGCAGTCGCACCCACGCCCACATATCGGCGAGCCAGCGCTCGAAGGTCTCGGCCCCTGCATCCGGCTGGATGAAGTACTCAATCTCCATCTGCTCGAATTCGAGGAGGCGGAAGACGAAGTTGCCTGGGGTGATCTCGTTGCGGAACGCCTTGCCGATCTGGCCGACGCCGAACGGTACCTTGACCCGCGACGAGGCCAGGATGTTCTTGTACTGGACGAAGATGCCCTGGGCGGTTTCCGGCCGCAGGTAAACCTGCGTGCCGGTTTCCGAGACCGGACCGATGGTGGTGCTGAACATCATGTTGAACTGGCGGGCATCGGTGAGGGTGCGGTTGCCACAGTGCGGGCAGGCGAGGTTGGCGTCACGCAGGATCGCCGACATCTCCTCAGGTGTTTTGGTGGCCGCGTCGAGCATGCCGAGCTTGTCTTCCAACAGGTGATCGGCACGGAACCGCGACTTACAGGTCCTGCAATCCACCAGGGGGTCGTTGAAGTTGACGACGTGACCGGAGGCGACCCAAACCTGCGGGTTCATCAGGATGCCGGCGTCGAGGCCGACCATGTCGTCGCGCTTGTGGACGAACGTTTTCCACCAGAGGCGCTTGATGTTGTTGCGGAGTTCGACCCCGAGCGGTCCGTAGTCCCAGGTGTTCGCTAGCCCGCCGTAGATGTCGGAGCCGGGGAAGACGAATCCCCGGCGCTTGGCGAGCGCAACGATCTTGTCCATGGAAGCGGCGCGCGGGGCCGCTGCGGTATCGGTCATGCGAGGTTCCAGTCGGGTTGGCGCCGCCAGGCGGCGCGAGTGGCAGGCTGAAGGGTGGGAGGCGTCAGGCCTCCCCGGTACCGTTGCCCTCGGGCATACCGTTGGGCACGATCTGCCGGTAGACCTGTGTGGTGGAGATACTGACGTGGCCCAACTGCTTCTGGATATCGGCGAGATCGGCGCCACGCGCGAGCGCGTGGGCGGCGTGGGAGTGGCGCAACGTATGCGGGGTGATGCCCTCGATGCCGGCGCGTTCGGCGTACGACTTGAGGATGAGCCAGAAGCCCTGCCGGGTGAGGCGGCCACCCCGGTGATTGACGAACAACGACTCGGTCTCCTGGTCAACCAGGAGATCGCGGGCGGAATTGAGATAGCTCGACACGGCGCCGGTCGACACCGGACCGAGGGTTACCACCCGCGACCGCCCGGCCTTGCCCTGGCACTTGACCGTCCAGGCATCGAGATCGAGATCGCTCACATCGAGGGAAACAAGCTCCGTCACGCGCATCCCGGAGTCGTAGAGCACCGCCAGCATGGCGAAATCGCGGATGCTTTCGGGCCGGTCCGGGGTATCCAGGGTTGGCTGTTCCAGCAGGCGGTGAATGTCCTCCTGGGAGATCGCCTTCGGAACGTACTTGTCGACTCGCGGCGAGGCAAGGTTCGTCCCGAGGTCCTCGGCCACGATGCCTTCCGCCTGCAACCAGGTACTGAACGACTTGAGAGCCGCGGTCTTGCGGGCAACGGTCGACGCCGCGTAGTCACGGGTCCGCAGGTGCAGCAGATAGGCGCCGAGATGATCCGCGGTCAAATCAGGCCAGGCGGCAATCGCCTCGACCTGGTCGTCGGACGGAGGGGCGCCAAGCCAGGCGATGAACTGCTGCAAATCGTTGCGATAGGCGGCGATGGTGTTCCGGGAAAACTGACGCTCCGACTGGAGCGCCCCCAGGAACCGCTCGACCTGCTCCTCCATATTGCTGGGTGATCCTTTCCGGACGGGCGTTCGCCCGGGATTCAGGCGACGAGTGAGTCGAGGGCGTCCTCGACCGGGACGAATGGCAGGTTGAATGCTTCGGCCACACCGGCGTAGGTGAGGTGGCCGTTCAGGACATTGACGCCCTTCGCCAGCGATGGATCGCGGCGGACCGCCGCGTCCAGGCCATTGTTGGCGAGCGCGAGCGCGTAGGGAAGCGTGACATTGGAAAGGGCCAGGGTAGAGGTGCGGGGCACCGCGCCCGGCATGTTCGTGACACAGTAGTGAATGACCTCGTTCACGGTGTAGGTCGGATCGCTGTGGGTGGTGGGAATCGACGTTTCGAAGCAGCCGCCCTGGTCGATCGCGACATCGACCATCACCGACCCCGGCAGCATGGTCTCGACCATGTCCCGGGTCACGAGTTTCGGCGCCCGCTTGCCAGGAATCAGCACGCTGCCGATCACGAGATCGGCCCGGCGGATGCCTTCCGCGATGTTGTGGGCATTCGAGGCCATCGTGTGGATGCGGCCGTGAAGGACCTGGTCGAGGTACCGCAGGCGGTCGATGTTCATGTCGAAGATGGTGACGTTGGCGCCCATGCCGAGCGCGATCTGGGCGGCGTTGGTACCGACAATGCCGCCGCCAATGACCATCACCTCGGAATCCGGCACACCCGGCACGCCGCCCATCAGCAGGCCACGGCCGCCATGCGTCTTCTCCAGATAGTGCGCCCCCACCTGGACTGACATGCGGCCGGCGACTTCGCTCATGGGTTGCAGCAGCGGCAGGGGACCGGTGGCCAACTGGACGGTTTCGTAGGCGACCGCCTGGACCCGGCGGTCGATCAGGGCGCGGGTCAGCGCTTCATCGGCGGCAAGGTGCAGGTAGGTGAACAGCACCTGCTGCTCCCGCAGCAACTCGAACTCCTCCGGCACCGGTTCCTTCACCTTGAGGATCATGCCAGCCCGGGCGAACACCTCGGCATGGGTGGCCACGAGTTCCCCGCCGTAGGCGAGATACTCGTCGTCGGTGAAGCCGCTGCCAGCACCGGCCCCGGTTTCGACGAGGACCGTGTGGCCCTGGGCGACGAGTTCACGGGTACCGGCCGGGGTGACAGCAACACGGTTCTCGCGATCCTTGATTTCCCGGGGAACGCCGATGATCACGCCATCCTCCATCGCCGCGCGAGCATGTATCGTCGCTGGCAGGGGGCGACCGCCGTCCCGTTCCGCTTCCGCACGGCAGACGACCGCGATTGCGGTTTCCGCGTACGTACGCATCCGGGCCTCAACGTCCCTGCTCGGGGCATTCTAGCATGCGCGCTAGGGTTATGTTGCGCTGGCAATGCGGTAGAATGGGATGCGCCGGCGATCGAAACGCCCGAATCACACCTGCCGGTCCACGTTGCCGCACCCCTGGAGACGCAATTCCGTGCCCACAATATCGGATGGCCTCGCCCTTGGCCTCCTGATCATCCCGATCCTCGCCTTCCTCATCCTCGCCCACGAATTCGGTCACTTCTTCGCCGCCCGCAGCGTCGGGGTGCAGGTCGAGGAGTTTGGCATCGGCATCCCGCCGCGCGCGAAAGGCTGGCGGCGTAAGGGCGTGCTCTGGTCGATCAACTGGATCCCATTCGGCGGCTTCGTCCGGGTGAAGGGTGAAGACGGCCGCGACATGTCCGAAGGCTCGATGAACACGAAGGGCCCCGCCCAACGCGCCTTCTTCCTGGCGGCGGGCTCCGCCATGAACTTCCTCGTCGCCATCATCCTCTCGATCCTGCTGGTCGCCTTCCAGGGAGTTCCCGACAACACGGAGCACGTTTACATCGCGAACGTCGCCGCCGGTTCGCCAGCCGAATCGGCCGGCTGGCTGCCAGGCGATTCGATCTACGCGGTTGACGGAACGGTCGTTACGGACGCCGACCAACTGCAATCCCTGGTCACCGACCAGGCCGGGAACGAAATCCAGGTCGATATCCGGCGTGGCGACGAGATCATTTCGACCTCGCTCACCCCGCGCGAAAACCCGCCGCAACGACAGGGCGCGACCGGGATCCGGATCGTGGAGGGGCAGTACTCGATCCTGAAGATCACCGACGTGGAGCCGGGTTCGGTTGCGGCAGCAGCAGGCTGGCAGGTTGGTGACAAGATCGTCGCCATCAATGGCATCCCGCTCGAAGCCGAGGCCCAGGCACGCAACCTGCTGGCGGCGCACGTCGGCCAGGAAGTCACGGTCACCATCGACCGCGGCGGCGAGACGATCGAGACGAAGGTCACCGTGCCAGCGGCAACAGTGACGCTCACCCAGGTCGCCGCCGATTCCGCCGCCAGCGATGCCCTGCTCTACCCCGGCGACGTGATCGTGTCGGTCGACGGTCAGCCGGTGGTCGATGGCATCTCGTTCCTCGACCTGCTGGAAGCATCCGAGGCGACGACGGTGCCGATCGAGGTTGAGCGCGAAGGCCGGATACTGACCGTGCAGTTGGCGGTGCCGGATCTCGGCGACGCACCGAACGCGCTGGCGGTGATCGGGGCCAACGCGCGGGACGAGTCGCCGTACGAGGCGCTCGGGCTCGACGGCATCATTGGCCGCATCTATCACGACGTGCCACTCTCGCAGGCGATTCCCGAAGGGTGGAGCCAGTTCTGGGAAATCACCTCTGGCACCTTCGGCGGTCTTCGAGAAATGGTGACCCAGGGTGTCGATCCGAACACACTGGTGGGACCGGTCGGCATGGGACAGATGACATCGGAACTGCTGACGCAGAGCGCGACGCCGCCGTGGGTGACGCTGACGATGATCACGATCGTGATTTCGGTGGCGTTGGGCGTGTTGAACCTGATGCCGTTACCGGCGCTCGACGGCGGGCGACTGCTGTTCGTGCTGATCGAGGTGCTTCGCGGCGGCAAGCGGATCTCCCCCGAGAAGGAGGGGATGGTCCACCTCGCGGGCATGGTCGTCCTGCTCGGCCTCATGTTCTTCATCGCCTTCGGCGACGTGTCGCGCCTAATCGACGGCAGATCGATTTTCCCGTAAAGTGGGACCACATTCGTTGCAATGTCGTAGCCGGGGCCAAGGCGGCACGGGCAGGATCGCGTCAGGCGAGATGGCGCCTTTGTGCAGCCGCGTGCTCTCACGTTCCCGATGTCGAGCGAGCACCGAAGGGCACGAGGCAACGGCAGTCGCGTTGACGGGCTGACAGACCTTCGGCTCCGCCTCGGGCCGATTGGCCCGTACGGTAGCATTTCATCCCATTCCGTAGGGGTGGACAGCCGCGAAGCGGTCTGTCCACCCGAGACTTGCGCCAGGTGAGTCACGGGCCGACATGGGGTCGGACCCTACAAACGAACTGTATGGTCGTCAATGCAGGCATCCGGCAATGTCCCAATCACCACATCCGCCCTCCAGGGACCCATTGGCCACGTCCTCGCGGGAAGGAATAGTGACGCCACCGCGCCCGCTGACGAGCTTCGTTGGGCGGGATGCCGAGATTGCGGCGATTGTGCAGGCATTGAACACGCCGGACACCCGGTTGTTAACGCTTACCGGCACGGGCGGCGTCGGCAAGACTCGCCTGGCGATACGGGCCGCCGATGGGTTACGGAGTCTCTATCCCGACGGCATCGCCTGGGTCGACCTGGCCCCGCTGACCGATCCCGGACAGGTGGGAACCACGCTCCTGCGGTCGCTGGCAATTCCCGAGCAGCCATCTGTTCCCGCCCCTGAGCGACTGCTCGGAGCGCTCAAAGACGACCGCCTGTTGATCATTCTCGACAACTTCGAGCACGTGGTCGAGGCGGCGACCACCGTCTCCAGCATCATCGACGGGACGGACCGCGTCGACATCCTGATCACAAGCCGCGAACCGCTCAACCTGACGGCCGAACGAACGATTGCCGTGACGCCGTTCGACACTCCAGCCACTGGATCTGATGCGGACACGCTCGCGCACGCACCCGGAGTGCGATTGTTTGTCCAGCGCGCCCAGGCAGCACGAGCTTCGTTCACGCCGAGTGGGCGCGACATCGCCGTGGCCGCCGAAATCTGCGGTCGGGTGGACGGACTGCCCCTCGCCATCGAGTTGGCCGCTGCGCGGATCGCCCATCTGTCCCCAGCCGCCCTCCTGGCCCGGATGGAATCACGTCTGCCAATGTTGACCGGCGGCAAACGGGATGTGCCGGCTCGCCAGCAGACAATGCGGGACACGATCGCGTGGTCGCACCAGATGCTCAGTCCCGACGAGCAGGTGCTGTTCCGCCGCCTGGCCATTTTCGCCGGTGGCTGCACGCTGGAATCGGCGGAGTCTGTGATGACCGCCACCGGAGGGTCCTTGAACTCGGTGGTTGATGGAATCCCGGCGCTGGTTGACAGGAACCTGCTACGGCAGGTGGAATCCGGTGATGGAGACCTGCGGTTCACCATGTTCGAAACCATCCGTGAGTTCGCTCGCGAGCAACTCACCGCCAGTGGAGATCTCCAGGCAACTGGAGACGCACACGCCGCCTGCTTCATGGAACTGGCCGGGAACGCCTACGCGAACCATCGCGGGGCGAGCGAGCCCACCTGGCTGGCGCGGCTGGAGACCGAGCGGGCGAACCTTGTGTCCGCCCTGGCATGGCTGGACGCGCACGAACGCCACGAGGAATTGCTGCGGCTGGCCACCTCCCTCCATCGACTCTGGATCCTCCGCGGTCCGGTCTCGGAAGGACGATGGTGGTTCGATCGCGCATTGAGCTCCAGCCACGACGACGATCCGGGCCTGCGGCCGACGGCACTTGTCTGGGCAGCCGATCTGACCAATGCGGCCGGTGACTCCGGCCGCGCGATCTCGATGCTGGATGAAGCCCACGATCTCGCCCTCGCCGCGGACGACCAGTCCGCCCTCTCGTTGATCCTTGGACTGCGGGGAGTGATCGCGATGGAGCAGGGTGACGATTCCCTGGCCGAGACCCTATTCGCCGATTCGGTCACGATCGCGCGCGACCAGCCGGCAGACAGCCTGGCCGATGTCTATATCAACATCTCGATCGGAATCCTCTGCCAACTTGCGCTGAACCGGGGAGATCTCGCCATCGCCGAAGCGCTTGCCAGCGAAGCATGCGCCATCGCCCAAAGACGGAACGATCACTTCGCGATCGCCGCGCACACCATCGAACTGGGAACGATCGCGCGTGAGCGTGGCGACCTTGGGCGTGCGACCACCTGCTATCGGGACGCCCTTTCAACCATCGCTGTCATCGGCGACCGCCATGTCGACTTGCCCAACCTCCTGGCTGGGGTCGCCCGCCTGGGTGCGCTGCGGGGACAACCAACGACCGCGGCCGCGCTGTTGGGCGCGACGCTGGCGCTGGCGCGCTCGGCCGGGGCGGTCTTCCCGCGCAGCCGCCGAAACGACTTCGAACCCGCACTCCAGTTGCTGGTGGCGGAGCTCGGCAAGCGCCGCCTCGAGGGGGATATGGCGCACGGAGAGAACCTGGACCCGGACCAGGCGATAGCGCTCGCCAGTGCCCTGCTGGACGGACTACCGGCCCGGGAAGGGTTGCCCACCCATCGGCTCACCCCACGGGAGATGGATGTCCTCCGCCTCATCGCCGAGGGTATGACCGACCGTGAGATCGCGGCACGGCTCAGCCTGAGCCCGCGTACGGTGCAACGGCACGTGTCGGGCATCCTCGACACCTTCGACGTCCACACCCGCTCCGCTGCAGTCGCTCTGGCCGTGCGCCACGGTGTCCTCGAACCAGCGTAGCCTGCGGGAATTACCCAGGTTCCGTTCTTCGACACCTCCCATCCCATTTGGGTGATCTGGCCGATGCATCCGGTTCGCCGCGAACGTCATGCTGACAGGCATCTCGCGGGAATTCTGCCAGGCAACGACAGAAGGGATGCACACGATGGTCACGATTGCAAAGCAGGTCGGTTCGACAGTCGATCCCGGAGATGCCGCGTGGAACGCGCTGCGACATCGCCTGGGCAGGAATCTCATTCTTCCGGACGATGCAGGTTACGACGACGCGCGACAGGTGTACAACGCCATGATCGACCGGCGCCCGGCAGCCATCGCGCGATGCGCCAACTCCGCTGACGTCGCGGCGGTCATCACTTTCGCGCGGCAACACGACCTGCCCCTGACCGTTCGCGGCGGCGGCCACGGGGTGTCAGGGCATGCAATCGCGGACGGCAGCCTGACGATCGACTGCGCGCCCATGAAGTCGATCGAGATCGACCGGGAGCGAGGCGTCGCGGTCGCCGGTGCCGGTCTCCGCCTGGGCGAGTTCATCTCCGCGATCGAGCGAGAGGGCCTCGTCTCGCCAACGGGAACCGCCAACAACACCGGCCTGGCGGGACTCACGCTCGGGGCGGGATACGGCTACCTGAACGGGAAATACGGACTCGCGATCGACAACCTGGTTGGTGCGGAGGTGGTGACCGCCGCCAGCGAGATCGTGCATGCGAGTGAAATCGAACACCCGGACCTATTCTGGGCGCTGCGCGGCGGCAGCGGCAATTTCGGGGTCGTTACCTCATTCGAATTGCGGGTCTACGAGGTGTCACAGGTGTTGGGTGGGATGATTTTCCACCCCTTTCCCGAGGCAGGGCGGGTGCTGCGCTTCGTGCGAGAGGTGGCTGCTTCAACGCCCGACGAGCTCACCGTGTATGCCCTGCTGGCGACCGGACCCGACGGTCGTCAGGCAGTCGCTGTGGTGCCGTGCTGGTGCGGACCAGTCGAGGAAGGTGAAACCGCCCTGGCACCAATCCGCGCGTTCGGAACGCCAGTCGCCGATATGGTGAGGTGGATGCCCTATTCGACCTTGAACTCACTTGCGGATGAGGGTCTGCCGCCAGGACTGCGTTGTTACTGGAAGCAAAACCTGATGCGGGAGTTGCCGGACGACGCGATCGACACGATTGTCGACCGTTTCTCACAGTCACCGTCGGCCCGGACCGCAGTGGTGATCGATCAGGTCCATGGTGCCGCGCGGCGAGTCGACCCAACGGCGACCGCGTTCCCGCACCGCAACGCCCCACACGGCCTCGTGATCCTCTCCGGGTGGGAGGATCCAGCCGACGACGCGGCCAACATCGCCTGGACACGGGAACTCGCGGCGGCCACAAAACCATGGTCGACTGGCGGTGCGTATGTCAACGAGGCATGGGACGAGAAGGCGAGCGCGGCGTTTGGCGGCAACTACGCGCGCCTGGCGGAAATCAAGGCCAAGTACGACCCAGCGAACCTGTTCCGGCACAACACGAACATCGCGCCGGCAGGTCGGGCCGGCGGTGAGTAGAAGGGCTCGACATGACCGAAGCATCACCCGGCACGACCACCATCAACCATGTTGGCATCATCGTCGGCGATATCGAAGCGGCTGCACGGGCCTGGTCGGAAACACTCGGTGTGCCGCCACCAGTCATCCGGGAGACCGACGGGTACGAACGGGCACACACCGAATACAGGGGCGAGCCGACCAACGCCCGCGCCAAACTCGCCTTTCTCGTGTTCGGGCAGTTCACCGTCGAGCTGATCGAGCCGATCGACGGTCCCAGCGTTTGGCGCGACCACCTCGAACAGCGGGGCGCTTCGCTCCACAGCATCGGCTTCCGTGTCCAGGATATGGCGGGGAGGTCCGCCGACCTGGCTGATCGCGGCATCCCCGTCGTTCAGCGCGGAGAGATTCCGGGCGGTCGCTACGCCTATTTCGATGCCGTTCCACGGTTGGGCAGCTTGCTCGAACTGCTGGAGTTCGACCCGATAGAGGGTACGACGCGCGCGTGATCGCGGCTGGGCGAAAGAGATTCCTCGCAAGCTCGGAATGACAACGATGCAGGGTTCGACCCTGAATGACTGTAGTCGAGGGCCGAACGACCGCTACGGCGCACCGGGTGACTCTCACCAATTGACCGGCGCGCCTCGCGTTCATCCTGGTTTCACATTGCGCGCACGGCATCGGGCAGCGCGGCGTCGTACCATTGGCTCAGCACGGCAGGATCGCGCCTGCCACCAGCCGCGCGGCCGGTCGCGCCCGGTTCCCAACCCCGCACCACGACCCGCCCACCATCAAGGACTCCGCCGCACATGGCCCTGATTGCACCACGCCGCAAGACCCGCGTCCTTCACGTCGGAGATGTCGCCCTCGGTGGCGACTACCCTATCCGCGTCCAGTCGATGGCGACCGCCGATACGCGCGACCCGAAGGCAACTCTCGCCCAGATCCAGGAACTTGCCGACGTCGGCTGCGAGATCGTGCGCATCGCGGTGCCCGACCGCAAGGCCGCGGCGGCATTGCCCGATATCGTGCCGCACTCACCGGTGCCGCTGATCGCCGACATTCACTTCGAATACACCCTGGCGCTGAAAGCGCTGGAGGCCGGCATCCACGGATTACGACTGAACCCCGGCAACATCCGCAAGGAAGAGCACGTCCGTCAGGTAGTGGCAAAGGCGAAGGAGCGCGGCACGCCGATCCGGATCGGTGTCAACTTCGGCTCCGTCGCGCCGATGACGAAGGAATTCGTCGACGAAATGGCCGAGCAGGGCGCCAGCCAGGTCGACTTGCGGGCAGAATGGCTGGTGCGGTCGGCGCTGGGTCACATCAAGATCCTGGAAGATCTCGATTTCTACGACACCAAGGTTTCCCTGAAGGCGTTCGAGGTGCCGGTACTGCTGGAGGCGTACCAGCGGTTCGCGCGGTTACCGAACGATTACCCGCTGCACCTCGGTGTCACCGAGGCGGGGACGCCGCGGGCGGGCTCGGTGCGCTCGGCGGTCGGGATCGGGACGCTGCTGGCGCTCGGCATCGGCGACACCATCCGCGTCTCGCTGACCACCAACCCCACAGAGGAAGTGTTCGTCGGGTACGAGATCCTGAAGAGCCTCGAACTGCGGCAGAAGGGCGCGACGATGATCGCCTGTCCGACCTGCGGCCGGGTGGAAGTCGATCTGTTCACGCTCGCCAACCAGGTCGACAAGGTGCTGGAGAAGATCGACGAGCCGATCCGCGTCGCGGTCATGGGCTGTGTGGTCAACGGTCCCGGTGAGGCAAAGGATGCCGACGTCGGGATTGCCTCTGGGAGCGGCAAGGGCGTGATCTTCCGGAAGGGCCGGATCGTGAAAACCGTTCTCGAGGACGACATGCTCGAGGAGTTGACGAAGGAAATCCACGCCGTGGTCGAGGACCGGCGCAACGGCATCTTCGACGAACCGGAAGAGCACGCCAACGCCTACAAGCCCATGATCAAGCTGACGGCGGTTGGGTAGGTTACGTCTCGAATCCGACGCCAAGCCGGGTCGGGGATGGCTTCCGGCGCACAATCAATCGGACCGATGGCATCTCACCTGCGCCGGTAATGCCCTCCCGTGGTTGGCGATTGCCGGGCCACGGGAGGGCATTCGCGAGCAGACCATCCGACTCCAGCGTAGACGATTGTGCTCGCTAGCCCTCCCCTGCCTTTGTCTCGGCATGCCAGACCACCATCTGCGTCATTTACGGATCGTGACGTTCGGCATACCATCCGGCAATCCAAACGACCGCGCTCCGGCGCGACCATGCAGGAGAGCCGTGATCCATGCGCCTTGCCGAACTGTTCCCGCTCGAGACCGTTCGATCGACCCTGACCGTGCCCGGCGACTGGTCGGGGTTCCCGCCAGGCGACGATCGCCAGGCGTGGGATGCGTTGCCGGAAGGCACGCGGGCCGATCTGGTGGCGAACGCCGACCAGTACGCCGGGAAACCGTGGGAGTCGCTGCCGGCCACGCTGTACATGGAGTTCTACCGCAACGGCAACCGGATGCGGTACGAAAAGGTCTCGTTCGGCCGCCGGATGCAGTTGCAGGCGCTGGTGCTCGGCGAATGCGTCGAGCACCAGGGGCGGTTCACCGACGATATCGTCAACGGCATCTGGGCCATCTGCGAAGAGAGTTTCTGGGATGTGGCCGCCCACAACCACCGCACCGGTGGCCCATTCCCGCTGCCGGATCCGTACGAACCGATCGTGGCCCTGTTCTCGGCGGAAACCGGGGCCACCCTCGCCTGGTCCGTCCACCTGGTGCGTGACCAACTCGACGCGATCGACCCGATCATCGCTCGCCGCGTTCACCAGGAAATCCGGGATCGCCTGCTCGATCCATTCATGGCTCGCGACAACTGGCGCTGGCTCGGGTTCGAGCAAGGGGACCGGCCGGGACCACCGAACAACTGGAATCCGTGGATCATCAGCAACCTGCTGACGATGTCGATGCTCGTCGAAACGGACCCCGAACGGCGCCTGGCCATCGTCGACAAGTGCCTGCGCGGGCTCGACAAGTTCCTCGCCGGGTACCACCCAGACGGCGGCTGCGACGAAGGCATCTCCTATTGGGGCCGGGCGGGCGCCAGCCTGTTCGAGTGCCTCGACGTGCTCGATCGCGCATCGAACGGCGCCCTCCGGGTGTGGGACCAACCGCTGGTCGCCGAGATGGCGCGATATGTCCCAAGGGCGCACATCGGTGGCCAGTGGTACGTCAACTTCGCTGACGCCACAACCATCGCCGCCCCGGACGCCAACGTGCTCTGGCATTTCGGTGACCGGATCGGCGATGACGAGGTCAAGGCGCAGGCGGTGGCATCGCAACGCGACATCAAACCACCCAGCCAGCCCCGGTTCCAGTCGTTCAACCGGGCGCTCAACGAGGTGTTCCGGCCGATTCCCGAGCCAAGCGGCGATGTCGCCTACCCGCTGCCCCTGCACAGCTGGCTACCCGGCATCCAGGTGCTGACGGCGAGGGAGACAGCCGGCTCGGACGCCGGGTTGTTCCTGGCCGCAAAAGGCGGCACCAACGGCGAGAGTCATAATCACAACGACATCGGTTCGTTCATCGTGGCGCTCGACGGCGTGCCGGTCCTTATCGATGCCGGCGTCGGCGAGTACACGAAGCAGACCTTCAGCGACCGCCGCTACGACCTGTGGCCGATGGTGAGCCCGTATCACAACCTCCCGACGGTCAACGGGCACCAGCAACTGCCTGGAGTCGACTTCGCGGCCCGGAATGTGTCGGCCGAACTCGACCCCGGCGGCGCGGAGATCGGACTCGATATCGCCGGCGCCTGGGGTGAAGAGGCCGGAATCGTCTCGTGGCAGCGCAACATCCGCCTGGAGCGGGGAGCTGACCCCGCAGTCGTCGTCGAGGACGCCTGGTCGCTCGCCGATACTCCGTCCAGCCTCACCCTCTCGCTGATGACCTGGAAGGAACCGGACGTCTCCGATCCCGGCAGGCTGGTGCTGAACAGTGGCGGCCGGGACCTGGTCGTGGACCTCGAGCCGGGCCGGTGGGACGCGACGGTGGAGCGGATCGAAATCGACGACTCGCGGATGAGCCCGGTCTGGGGCGATGCGGTGTACCGGATCACCCTTGCGCTGCGGGAACCTCCGGCGACCGGATCGTGGACGCTGCGGGTACGTGCGTGATACTGACTCCGGGTGAACCATTGCAGCTCCGCGTCCTCGGGTGCCCCCTGGGTGGGTATGTGCTGTCGTAGTAACCGTCTTGGCTGTCAATGGGGAGGACCAAGGCGGCACCCGTAAACACGATTCAGGCATGTGCGCCGCCGCGTGTCCTCCCGAGAGGTTCTGCACACCAGTTTCCGGTCAGGGAGGACACGCGCCGCGGCGCGGCTTGGTCCTCCCCTACGGCCTGATTTACACAAGGAAACACCCAAAGGTCAG
>CAZSUN010000073.1:6497-20536 GCA_964610045.1 uncultured Sphaerobacteraceae bacterium | reverse complement strand
CTACCAGGTCGACCGCAACCCGTCCGGATCGAGCGCCGGCTCGGGGTCGGCCGCTGCCGCCGGGTACGTCCCGGTCACGATTGGCACGGAGACGAACGGGTCCATCGTCTCGCCCTCCGGTAACTGCGGCGTGGTCGGAATCAAGCCGACCGTCGGCCTCGTCAGCCGCTACGGGGTGATCCCGATCTCGCACTCGCAGGACACGGTCGGGCCAATGGCGCGGACGGTGGCCGATGCCGCCGCCCTGCTCAACGTGATTGCCGGACCGGACGAGCACGACACCGCGTCAACCGGACAGTGGCCGGTCCCGGCCGGCGGCAGTGCCACCCCGGAAATGTCGATCCTGCCGTTCCCGAGCTACCCGCTGCAACCTGGCGACGCAGCCGTGCCGGTGGACTACCTGAAGTCGCTCGATCCGGCTGGATTGGCTGGCGCCAGGATCGGCGTGGTGCGGCAACTGGCCGGGTTCAGCCGGCACGCCGACGCCGTGTTCGAGGAAGCGCTTGCCGTTCTTGCCAACGCCGGGGCCGAACTGATCGACCCGGTGGACATTCCCAGCCTCTCCGACGACTCCTGGGGCGGCGACACCCGGCCCGTCCTCGAATGGGAACTCAAGGCGGGCCTGGCCGAGTACTTCGCCGGGTTCCTGCCGGAGGGCGCCCCGATTACCAGCCTGGCCGACGTGATCGCGTTCAACAACGCGAACGCCGAGGCCGAGATGCCATGGTTCGACCAGGCGATCTTCCTCAGAGCGGAGACCCGCACCGGCCTCGACGACCCCGACTACATCGCGGCGGTGCTGAACATCCAGCAGGCAGGCCGCGCCAATGGCATCGACGCCGCCCTCCAGGCGAACACCCTCGACGCAATGATCGCCCCCACCAACGGACCTGCGACCAGGATCGACCTGGTCAACGGCGATCACTGGCTCGGCGGCACCTCGACCCTCGCCGCCATCGCCGGCTACCCGCTGGTGACCCTGCCGGCCGGATACCGGCACGGCCTCCCGGTCGGCGTCACGTTCATGGGCACCGCTTTCAGCGAGGCGGTCCTGATCCGGCTCGCCTACGCCTTCGAACAGGCTGCCGCCGTCTGGCAGGAGCCAACATTCGCGGCGGCCGGTATCCTGCCGCCGGATGCCTGACGCCAACGCCCTCGCCGGCCGCGCGAGTCAGGCGCTGCCGGCGAACCCGGTTGCCCGTCGTGGTACACATAGGGTAGACAGATCGCCGCAGCCGTACCACGGGACCCCCACATGAGCGACCGCCCCGAAGACCGCGACCAGGCCGACGCCGACCTCGACTACCTCGACGCGACCCTGCCGGACCACGGGGATGACGTGTCCGCCGTGCCCCCGGTCCGGGACCGGCCAGTCCCGGTGGACGCCCAGACGACCGCCGCGATACCCCCGCCGCCCGCTTCTCCTGTCGCGGCCACGGGCACGCCGGTCGCGGCAGATGACCGCACCTGGTTCTGGCCCATCGCCAACCTGATAGGGCTGATCGTCGTGATCGCCGTCAATTACCTGGCCAACTGGCTGGAGTTGAACGGGCAGTCGACCGGCGATGTCGTCAACCAGGATCCGGTGCCGTTCCAGCCGGCCGGTTGGGTCTTTTCGATCTGGGGCCTGATCTACCTGCTGCTGGCGACATTCGTGATCTACGGCCTCCTGCCCGCGGGTCGGCACAATGCGCGGCTCCAGCGGCTCAGCCCGTTTTTCCTGATCGCCAACCTCGCCAATATCTGCTGGATCGTGCTCTGGCACTACGAACAGTTCTTCGCCTCGCTCGTGCTCATCCTGGTATTGCTGGTGTCGCTGCTGGCGATCTACGTCGTGCTCAGGGCCAGGAATCCGCTCCGGCGCTCGGTCCCGGTGGAACAGCCGACCATAATCCAGCGCCTGGTGCTGTGGCTGCCGTTCTCGGTCTACCTTGGCTGGGTCTGCGTCGCGGCCCTGGCCAACCTGATGGTCTGGCTCGACCGTTCGGGCTGGGATGGCGGACCGTTCTCGTACAACCTCTGGGCGGTGATCTTCATGCTCGGCGGCACCGCGATCGCGGCGGCGTTCGCCTGGATCGCCCGCGATCCGATCATCCCGCTGGTGATGATGGTGGCGTTCACCGGAATCGCCAGTCACGCCTGGGGCGAATCGGCCCTGGTGACCACCTTCGGCATCCTGTTCGCGGTCGTGCAGGCGGCGCTGGCAGCAATGGCCTGGGTGATGTCGTCGGCCGATGCACGCCCCGCACCGGAATTCGGGCAGAACACCCCGGCGACGATGTAATCGGGGCGTTCCGGTCGAAACCTCCCGGTCAATCGGTAGGGAAGGCCTTTCCGGCGCACAAAAAAGCCCGAACGGTTGCTCCCTGCGCCGGATAATGGCCTTCCTGGCATCGACCAGCGCGAAAGGAAGACCATTACCGCGCCGCTTCGTCTTTGGATGCCATCCGGGTCCATGCTGCGGCGCGGAAGGTCTTCCCTACCACGACAATCTCCTCATTGCCGGGATTCTTCGGTCAATCAAGTTCCGGCAGGGCGAGCAGCGCCTCGAGGTCGAGACGGCGCGTGTACATCGTGACGTTGCCATCCTCGTCGAGCGGCCACTGGTCGCGCGGCTTGTCCCAGTACAGTTCCACGCCGTTACCGTCCGGGTCATCCAGGTAGATCGCCTCGCTGACTCCGTGATCCGAAGCACCGGTGATCGGGATCCCCGCCCGGACCAGGCGGCGCAGCGCATCCGCGAGTTCCTCGCGCCGTTCGTAGAGGATGGCGGTGTGATAGAGCCCGGTCGAACCGGGAGGAGGCGGACTGCCGCCCAGGCTCTCCCAGGTGTTCATGCCGATGTGGTGGTGATAGCCGCCCGCCGAGAGGAAGGCAGCCGAGTTCCCCATCCGGACGACGAGGTCGAACCCGAGGACATCGTGGTAGAAGGCGAGGGCGCGATCGATGTCGGCCACCTTGAGATGAACGTGACCGATCCGGGTCGTGGGCGCAACCGGGTTGGCGGCAGGCTGGGCGTTGGTGACGAAGGGGCGAACCATGTGGAGGTCCTTTCCGTGGGCTGGATGAATGGATGGCCCGACGCATATGACTAATCTTTCGTAAGTGTATCAGGTTTCGCGGCAATCCGGAATCGACCGGCGTACAATGCTGCCGTTGCCATCGCTCGCGCAGTGCATGCATCAAGGAACCAGGGGTCCGTGCCAGAAACCAGCCGCCGCCCAATGGATGAGGACCGCGTCGCGGTGATCGGCCTGGGCCGATTCGGCACCAGCGTCGCCCGCACCCTGAACGACCTCGGCTACGAGGTCACCGCCGTCGACCGGGGAGAGCGGCAAATCCGGGAGGCGGCGGAGTTCGTCACCCTGGCCGCCCAGGGCGATGGCACCGACCAGGAGTTGCTCATTCAGCTCAATATCCACCAGTCCGATGTCGCCGTGGTCGCCCAGGGCGAAAGCCTCGAATCGAGCGTCCTCAGCACCCTCCTCCTGAAGAAACTCGGGGTGCCGTGGGTGGTGGCGAAAGCCAAATCGACGCTGCACGGAGAACTCCTGCGCAAGGTCGGGGCAGACCGGGTCGTGTTCCCCGAACTCGACGCCGGCGTCCGGCTCGCCCACTCGATCGGCGTGCGGCACGTCAACGACTACCTGTCGCTTTCTGCCACCACCGGCATCGCCAAACTCACGGCGCCGGGCAACCTCGTCGGCCACACGATTTCCGACGCCCTCGGCGACCAAACCCGCAAGCTCAACATCCTGATGATCAAGCGCGGTAGCCAATTGATCACCGTGCCGCATTACCAGGAGGTTATCCAGGCAACGGACGAGCTCGTGATCGTTGGGGCAGACGCCGACATCGAGAGCTTCGCCGAGCGCCACCCCGACGTGACCCGGCCACAGCGCCCGACCCCTCCGCTCGGGTAGGGAGACGGCGTGGATCAGCCAGGCCGCCCGCGCCTCCCCGGTAACAGGGTCGTCCGCCGCCGGATCGACGCCACCCAGATCATCGATGTCCCGGACAGCCCGCGCCGGGCTGACGCGCCGAACGTCCAGACCCACGCCAAACGCTTCGTGCTCGCGCTGCTGGCCCTGATCGCGGCGAGCACTGTCCTGCTCTCGCTCCCCTGGGCGACCGAAAGCGGCCAGGCGACGCATCCGGTCGATGCCTTCTTCACGGCGGTGTCGGCCACGTCCGTCACCGGTCTGGCCGTGGTCGACACCCAGCATCACTGGAGCTTTTTCGGTGAGTTGCTGATCCTGATCCAGATTCAGGTGGGGGGTCTCGGCTTCATGGTTGGGGCCTCGGTGGTGCTGGCATCGCTGGGGCGCTCGATTTCGCTTCGGGATTCGCTCCTGCTGCAGGACGGCTCACCGACCCTGTCACTCTACGAGGCGACCCAGCTTTCAAAGCGCATTCTCCGCTTCATCTTCATCGCCGAAGGCATCGGCTTCCTGTTCTTCCTGATCCACTTCATCCGCACCGACCCCGTGCACATCGCCATCTGGCACGCCCTCTTCACCTCGATCTCCGCCTTCTGCAACGCCGGGTTCGATCTCCAGGGTGAGTTCACGTCGCTCTCGACTTTTGCCGATTCGATCATCGTCAACGGCACCGCGTTCCTGCTGATCCAGGCCGGGGCGCTCTCCTTCATCACCTTCAGCGATGTCTGGACCAGGCGGAAGTGGAAGCGGTTCGCCCTCGACACCAAACTCGTGCTCGTCACCAATATGGTGCTGCTGGTTGGTGGCATGGTGATGTTCCTGGTGCTGGAATGGTCGAATGCGATGGCGGGCATGCAGAACTGGACCAAACCGATGGCCGCCTTCTTCCAGAGCGCATCGGTGCGCACCGCTGGCTTCTCGACCATCGATTTCTCCGTGGCGCACCCGGCCACCCTCTTCCTCTCGATCGCCATCATGATGATCGGTGGCGCCGCCGGATCGACGACCGGCGGCGTCAAGCTGGCGACGATTGCCGTCCTTGCCATCGCCGTGCTGTCGACCGTGCGCGGCCAGTCGGATGCCCAGGCATTCGGGCGCCGTGTCTCCAGCCTGGTCGTGTTCCGGGCGATGGCGGTGACGGCGCTGTTCATGTTCGCTCACTTTGTCCTCACCCTGTCACTGGCGGTGACCGAGGACGTCATCGCCGGCAACGAATTCGGCTTCCTGCCATTGATGCTGGAGGGCATGAGTGCGGTGGCGACCGCCGGGCTCAGCACCGGAATCACCCCGGAAATCTCCGATCCCGGCAAAATCCTGCTGTGTATCGGCATGTTCATCGGGCGGCTCGGACCGCTCACGGCCGTTTACGCGCTGCAACGACGTCACCAGCCCACCCGCTACCGCTTCCCCGAAGCGCCCATCCGGATCGGATGATCCACAGAAAGGTCACCCATGCCCGCGCATCCGTTCACACTCATCGATGTCTTCGCCGAGCAGCCGCTCGAAGGCAACCTCCTAGCCGTCGTCGAAAACGCCGATGACCTCGACGATGCCACGATGGCCACCATCGCGCGCCGGTTCCGGCTGTCCGAAACGTCGTTCGTCCAGACAGCGACCAGTTCCACCGCCGATTACCGGCACCGGATCTTCATCGTGGAGGGTGAGATCCCGTTCGCCGGTCATCCGTCGCTGGGGACGGCTGCCGTTTGGGCGCGTCGCCAGGGAACCGCGAGCGGCGAATTCGTGCAGCAGACGATTTCTGGCGAGCAACGGCTGAAAGTCGAACTGCAGGGGTCGTCCGGCACGGCAACCATCTGGCAGAATCCGGCCGAATTCGGCGACCTCGTCGATGGCGGCCCCGTGATCGAGGCCCTGGGTCTGGGGACGCGCGACCGTCACCCCGTGCTGCGTCCCCAGGTGGTCTCCACCGGACTGCCGACCCTGATCCTGCCGATCGACGAGGCGGACCGGTTGGCCGAGATCGCGATGGATGCAAGTCGCCTGGCGGTGGCCATGCCCCTTCTTGCCGATGGCACGAAGCCGCTCACCTGCTACGTGGTGGCCGAGGAAGCGGCCGGCGAGTGGCGGGCGCGCTCGTTCGGTACCGACCTGGCCGGTGGCGAAGATCCGGCGACCGGTTCCGCCGCAGGGGCGTTCGGAGCGTACCTGGCTCAATACCTCGGGTTGTACCGGTTCGCGATTCGACAGGGCATCGAGATGGGCTGCCCCAGCCGGCTCTACGTCGACACCAGCACGGGCATCGCGGTCAGCGGCAAGGTCCAGTTCGTGGGCTCCGGCACCCTCGACTTGCCGTAGCCGTCCGTACCAACCTCAAGTAGGCGATCTGGTAGGCAATATGGTTGACTGCCGTCGGCACCAGTTCCACAATGTACGCACATGCTGGAAAGGAGGCCACTTTGACTGCCTTGCGCAAGCCCTCCGGGGTGCCAATCAAGATCACCGCGGCGAATCACGCGAAACTCCAGGAATGGGCGAGGGAAGATGAGCGGCCCATGGCTGCAATCGTAAACAGCCTGATCGAGCGTCACGAACGCGAACGATTCTGGCAAGGCGTGAAGGAAGACTACGAGCGTCTCCGCGCCGATCCGGTTACCTGGGAGCACTATCTGGCCGAGATCCAACTCTGGGAACGGACATCCGCGGACGGACTGGAGACGGAAGAGCCGTATTACACGCCTGACGAGGAGGAGGAGATTCGTGCCATCACACGCGCCGAGGGAGGGTGAGGTGTGGGACATCAATCTCGATCCGCCTGTTGGTCGAGAACAGGGCGGTATTCGCCCGGTGCTGGTCATCTCCGCGGATGTGTTCAATGACATCCCGAACGGACTTCATATCGTCGTTCCGATTACGGGGACGAACAGGAATGTGCGGGCGCATCTTCCGGTGAGGCCGCCTGAGGGTGGGCTCACCAAACCGTCTGTCGTCATGTGCGATCAGGTTCGTGCAGTAAGCGAACTGCGATTTCTCCGCCGGCGTGGCGTGGTACCTGAGGACTTGCTTTTCACTGTCCAGCGGCTGGTTGGCGAATCAATCGCTCGATGAGCGAAACCGGATCAGTAGCCGCTGCGTTGCTTGAGATCGGCGAGGGAGAAGGCATCGCTGCGCATGTAGGCCAGTTGCGCAGACTCCCGTTCGCGGACGCCGGCCACCGCCTCCGGCAAGCCATCGAGCACATCGTCCGGAACGATGACGATCCCGTTACGGTCACCGTGGAGGATATCGCCTGTCTCGACGCGCTGCCCGTCCAGTTCGACCGGCTCGCCGACCGAAACGATCCCGAAGTTGCCGTGGGACACCACCGGGTACTTCATGAAGTAGTGGAACCCGATCGCGTGGACTTCGTCGACATCGCGCAGGGCGCCGTCGGTCACCATCCCGACCGCACCGAGGCGTTGGGCGAGGGTCGCCATCATCTCCCCGGCGTAGGCGCACCGGTGCGGCTCGCCGGAAACGTCCTGGATCACGATCACGCTCGGACCCGGCATCGCTTCGACCGCGTCCCACATCTTCCAGTACCCGTCACGGCTGGCCGGGTGACCAGGTCCGGAGGTCATCGTCACCGTGACCGCCCGCCCGACCAGCACCCCGAGGTCCGGAAACTGGCACTGCACCGACCCACCGATGAACCCCTCGGCCCGGTCGCGCAAGCTGAAGATCTCGATCCCGTTCGCGACGGTCGGGCTGTCAACCGAGCGCAGGAACGCGAGGTGGTCGGCAGGCAGCGGCCAATTCGATGGCATGGTGAAGAATCCTTCCGGAGAAAAGGGACGACGGCTCGTGCCGGGAGGATACCGGTATTCGTGTGTTGTGGGAATGTGCAACCGGCGGCAAACGCAACGACGCCGGACGGTTTCCCGCCCGGCGTCGTCCTGTCTGCTCTTTCGCCTGCTATGGCACGGTCGGGATAACCGAAGCGCCGCTGCCGCCCTGAGGCGCGGAATAGAACGCCTGGATCGGATTGGTGGCGGTGATCGTGCCGTCGGCGGCAACCGTGAAGGTCAGGACCTGCCAGATCGCGCCAACCGAATTGCCAGTCGCGCTGGAAACCTTCAACTGAGCCAATTGCCCGTTGCACTGGAACATCGTCACCACTGCGTCCGACCCGTCGAAGTTGGGTCCACCAGTCCAGAGGTGGACCCAGTACTGGTACGTACCGGCCACGAAATCGCCGCCGGCACTCGCGCTCGGACCGACAGTGATCGTCTCCGGACCGAAGTACGTAACATCGTCGACGTCGAGGCTGGCGTAGTCCTGGGACGGGGTCCCATTTGGCGCAAAGTAGGCGACATGGCTGCCATCTGGCGTGTGCAGGTGCGAGTCGAGGTCACTGATGGTGCCTCCCCAGGTCAGGACCAGCGTGATCGGCCCTTTCTCGCCCTCGGAGCAGGCGCTGCCCGGAACAAGCGAGATCGAGATAAACGCGTCGGCGTTGTCCACCGTCACCGGGTCGGTCCGCGGCGCGTACCCGTCGGCGCTGGTGAACAGCGAGTAATTGCCGGACTCGACGCACTCGATAGTGAAGGTGCCATCCTCCAACGTCGTGGCCGAGAAGTTGGAATTCTCGATCTCCACGAGGGCGCCGGCAATCGGATTACCGGTTGCGGCGCTGTTCACCACCCCGGTGATGTCGTAGCACTCGCCGGGCACCTGGGTCGGCTGCCCTTCACCATCTGCCACTGCGCCAGGCACCGCCACCGACATGAGCAGCATGCCCATGGCGACCAGCGTTCCCACCAGACGCAGGAATCGACTACCAGTCCGATCAGTCATCTGAATTTCCCCCCCAAAACGACCCTGTGTTCCCCAACGAATCCATGGATCTGGTCTGCAACCATGTGCAGTGTAGACAGACGCCATACCATGACGCAAGGGATTTGGTCACTCAACGTGACTCTGGGTCACGATACATCCACCGACGCCCCAGAGATAGTCACCTCGCGATGTTCATGGGACGAATGCGGGAAGCCGAGTTAAAAGGCAACCGCGCGGGGGATGGCCCGCGCGGTCACTGACACCACTGAGAGGGAAGGGGGATGATTGCGCCGTGGCTGGCGACGCAATCACTATGGTGCTGACTCAATACTAGGGTGTGTCCATGGGTCACGCATGGTCCAACCGTATACCGTTTTGGGTACGCTTGGCGCGCATTCAGGCACAAAATCGGCCGCAGAGGCGAACGTACACCCATGCGCGAACCGAGAGGTTCCATCGTGACCCTGTGCTACCATTCCCACGGATTTTCGGGGGCGTCCCGGAGGGGTCAGTGCGCCCGAACCGGCAATGCCGACCACCTGTTTCGGGAGCGAGCGTACCGGCGCCATCCCGACCGGACAATGGCTCGAAGGGGAGCAAGTTCAGGTGCAGATTCACGGTGATAACTGGATCGTCATCCTGTTCATGATCGTCATCGCCGGGTTCATGGGCATGCTCCTGCTGACCCTGAACCAGATTGTGGCGCCGGCGAAGCCGAACGCGATCAAGGGGATGCCGTACGAAAGCGGGATCCCGGATGTGCGGCCCGTCGTTCCGCGCTACACCCCTCGCTTCTACGTGGTCGCCATGTTGTTCGTGGTCTTCGACCTGGAGGTCGTGTTCATCTACCCCTGGGCCGTTTCGTTCGATCATCTCGGGCTGTTCGGCTTCGTCGACATGCTCATCTTCCTCGGCCTGCTGATGATCGGCTATGTCTACGCCTGGAAGAAAGGTGCCCTCGAATGGGTCTGATCGACGATCGCTTCGAGAAGAACGTCTTCACTACCTCCCTCGACTTCCTCTTCAACTGGGGCAGGCGATCGTCCCTCTGGTGGCTGCAATTTGGCCTCGCCTGCTGCGCGATCGAGATGATCTCCGCCTCGATGGCCCGGTTCGACCTTTCCGAGCGGTTCGGCATGCTCTTCCGCTCGTCGCCCCGCCAGGCCGACCTCATGATCGTTGCCGGCACGGTCACCAAGAAGATGGCGCCGATCGTGCGCACGCTCTACGACCAGATGCCGGAACCGAAGTGGGTGCTCTCGATGGGCTCCTGCGCCAACGTTGGCGGTCCGTACGACACCTACGCGGTGGTGCAGGGTGTCGACCAGGTTGTGCCGGTCGATGTCTACGTGCCGGGTTGTCCCCCAACCCCGGAGGCGCTCTACTACGGCATCCTGGAACTCCAGAACAAGGTGATCAAATACGACACGATGGCGAAGAAGCACGGCCTGGAAGCTGCCGAAGAGCAGCGCCGGTCGGACCGGGCCGATGCAATGGCGGGCCTGCGCGCCTGAACCCTGACCCGGCAGCTCGCAACGATGTGGATGGAAGGACAACACCGTGACCGACGGTGATTCGACCCGGAACAATCAGGGAAGCGACACGCCCGACACCCAGGACAAGCTCACGGCCGACCGCTCGGCGCCGGTGTCCGATCCACAGGCGGTCGTCGATGCGGTGGCGAATGCCAGCGACCCGGCGGCCGGGGGATCGACGACCGAACCCACCGCTACCCAGGAGGCCGCCGCATCGGGCACGTCGGACACCCTGACGGCGATGCAGTCCCGCCTCGACGCGATGTCGCAGGACGACTCGCAATGGGGCCGCGATCTGTGGATCGATGACGATCTCGAAAGGCACCCGGTCGTTCGTGTCCTGCGGGAAGCGTATCCCGACGACTTGCTCGACATCATCCGCTTCCGTGACGAGACGACCATCCACGTCAGCCGTGAGAAGTTTCGCGAGATCGCGTTTTTCCTGCGCGACGACGAGCGCATCCTGCTGAATTTCCTGACCGACCTGACCGTGGTCGACATGCTGCGCATGCGGACCGCTCCCCGCTTCGATGTGGTTGCCCAGCTCTACTCCATCCCGAACCGGCGGCGGCTGCGTCTGAAGGCCGGGTTTGACGATGGCGAGCCAGTACCCTCGCTCGTTCCGGTCTGGAACGGCGCCAACTGGCTGGAGCGCGAGGCCTACGACATGTTCGGGGTGATCTTCGAAGGCCACCCGAACCTGCGACGCATGCTGCTACCCGACGATTGGGACGAGGGTCACCCGCTGCGCAAGGACTACCCGTTGCGCGGCTGGAAGGAATTCCCCGTTTACAACAAGGAACGCGTCGTACCCCGCACCCGCACCCGATGGACCGGAAGGGGAGTCTGACCGGCATGACCTCAATGACCACACGACCCGAGACCGACCTCTCCCAACTCGACGAAACCCCATTCGGGCGGCCCGGGGAGAATGTGTCCGAAAGCGTTTCCCCAACCGGCACCCTGACGGTCACCGATGACCACGAACTCGAGAGCGGCGAGCGCCTGCTGACCCTGAACATGGGGCCGCAACACCCAAGCACCCACGGCGTGCTCCGGGTGGTCCTCAAGCTCGACGGCGAGGTGGTGACCGATTGCGATCCGGTGATCGGCTACCTGCATCGCGGCACCGAGAAACTGGGGGAAGCCCACCGCTACGCCCAGATCGTGCCCTGGACCGACCGCACCGATTACGTCGCCGCGCCACTGAACAACCTCGGGTACGTCCTCGCGGTGGAAAAGCTCTGCGGCGTCGAAGCGCCGGAACGCGCCACATACTGGCGCGTGATCATGGCCGAACTCAGCCGGATCGCGTCCCACCTCGTCTGGCTCGGGACGCACGCGCTCGATATCGGGGCGCTCTCGATGTCGCTCTACTGCTTCCGCGAGCGCGAAATGATCCTCGATATCTTCGAGTCATTCTGCGGCGCCCGCCTGACGACCAACATGATGGAAATCGGTGGCTTCTCGCGGCCAATCCCGGATGGGCTGGTCGAACAGGTCTACAACTTCATCAAGTTGTTCCCGGGCCGCCAGCAGGAATACTCCACCCTGCTGACCGCGAACCCGATCTGGATGGCCCGGACCAAGGGCGTCGGCATCATCACGCCGGAAGCCGCCATCTCCTACTCGCTCACCGGCGCCTGCCTCCGCGGCTCGGGAGTCAATTACGATGTCCGCAAGTCGACCCCGTACCTGGTCTATGACGATCTCGACTTCGAGGTGCCGCTCGGGCAGTACGGCGACACCTTCGACCGGTACCTCGTGCGCATGGAAGAGATGCGCCAGTCGATCAGCCTGATCCAGCAGTGCATCGACCGGGTTGCCCCGATGGACACCCCGCTGATGGCCTACGAATCGGCCTACGTCGTGCCGCCGCACAAGGGCACAATGACGACAGCCGAGGACATGCAGCGCCATTTCGTGTGGGTCATCAAGGGCTTCAACCCGCCAGTTGGAGAAGTCTGGCAGACCATCGAGCACTCGAAGGGCGAGCTGGGCTACTACATCGTGTCCGATGGCTCGGCAATGCCGTACAGGTTCCGGATCCGCACCCCGGACTTCGTGAATCTTGGCGTGCTGCCGCATGTGGCGCAGGGTGCGATGCTGGCGGATATGGTCGCCCTCATCGGGACGATCGACATCGTGCTCGGCTCCGTCGACCGGTAACCCGTCATAATCCAGCGGAAAGATGATGATGTCGGGTGTTTCAAGGCACCGGGCATTGTGACGTGTTGCGACCGGGAACACCCACCGTAGAGGCCGATCCGCCCGAGCGCGGTGTGCGGCTCCCCCGTTCGGTAGGGAAGGCCTTTCCGGCGCACGAACGAGTCGCCGGCCAGAATGTGCGCTGCGCCGGAAAATGGCCTTCCTCGTTCGCCGTGACGGCAATGGTGCAGGAATGAAGACCATTGCCGCGCCAGGCAAACTACCTCCCGGGTGGTTGGATGTGGCGCGGCAGGTCTTCCCTACCGGCGCGTTGCGGTGGTCTGTCGGGTTGGTGGCAGACCACCGTGCGGGCGATACGGCGGAACGACACGATCCGGCCCGCAAATGAGAACCGTTCGCAAGACAGGACGGTCTCCCGCGCGGTATCCTTGCGCACGGTGCGCGGCGAACGTTCCTGGCCAATCCGGCCAGTGAGGCAACGTCGTGCGGCCCGCTCGCGCGAGCGGGTCATCCGGGGGAGAGACGGGCGCCGCCCGCCTGTGCATAGCCAAGGGCTGGAATCCGAAACATGGGGGATCAACCAATCTGGATCACGTTCATCGTGGCCTTCGTGGTCCTCAACGTCCTGCTGATCAGCATGGCGTATACCACCTGGTACGAGCGCAAGGTCCTGGCCTACTTCCAGGATCGCGTCGGCCCGACCCGAACCGGTCCGCACGGATTGCTGCAACCGATTGCCGACGCGGTCAAGTTGCTCGGCAAGGAAGACCTGATCCCGAAGGCGGCCGACAAGTGGGTCTTCCTGTTCGCCCCGGTTGTCGTCTTCGTCACCGCCCTCACCGCCGCCTCGGTCATCCCGTTCGGCGGCACCGTCGAGATTTTCGGCCAGCAGGTCAACCTCTACGTCACCGACCTCAACGTTGGCGCCCTGTTCGTCCTCGCCATCGGGTCGATCGGTGTGTACGGCATCATCCTGGGGGCATACGCCTCGGCCAACCGCTACTCCCTGCTCGGCGGGCTCCGCTCGGCGGCGCAGGTGATCTCCTACGAACTCATCCTGGGCTTCGCCCTGGTCGGCATCTTCATCCTGTCCGGCTCGCTCAGCCTCCGGGACATCATGATCGAGCAGCAGCGGACGATTGCGATCGGGCCAATCGAGATCAGCAACTGGTACATCCTGTCCCAGCCGCTGGCCTTCGTCCTCTTCCTGCTGGCGGCGGTCGCGGAGACCAATCGCGCGCCGTTCGATCTCCCGGAGGCCGAATCCGAACTCGTGGCCGGGTTCCACACCGAGTACTCCGCCTTCCGGTTCTCGCTCTACTTCCTCGGCGAATACATCAGCATGATCGTGATCTCGCTGTTCGCGAGCACGCTCTTCCTCGGCGGTGTCGACGGGCCGGGATCGGATACCTACTGGGGACTCGGGTTCTTCTGGCTCTTCCTGAAGGTCGTCCTCTTCCTCTTCTTCTACATCTGGCTGCGGGCAACCCTCCCCCGATTCCGGTTCGACCAGTTGATGGGGATCGCCTGGAAGATCCTGTTGCCGCTGGCGCTCCTGAACATCATCATCACCGCCTTCATCCGCCTGATCGCGAACGGGCAGGTGTTCTGATGATGG
>CAZSUN010000073.1:0-6397 GCA_964610045.1 uncultured Sphaerobacteraceae bacterium | reverse complement strand
CGGAGGAACGGCCTGATGCCCTGGGACGTGATTCTCTTCTATCTCATCGCGGGCATCAGCGTGATCACCGCGCTCGGCGTGGTGGCCGCCCGCAACCCCGTTCACAGCGGCATCTTCCTGGTGCTCTGCTTCGTCAATATCGCCGGAGTCTTCGTGATGCTCGGCGCGGAGTTCCTGGCGGTCATCCAGATCATCGTCTACACCGGCGCCGTCCTGGTCCTGGTCATCTTCGTGCTGATGCTGGTCGATCCCGAGGACCTCCCCAGCTTCCACACGTCGGCTCCGCTCCAGCGCTACCTCAGCTTCCTGCTCGGCCTGGTGCTGCTGCTGGAAGTGGGTGCCGCGATCCTGACCCGCACCGCCTTCAGCGGCAGCGGCCCAGCCACTCCGGATGCCATCGCGGCCGTTGGCGGCAACGTCCAGGCGCTCGGACAGGTGATCTACACCGAATACCTGCTCGCCTTCGAAATCACCTCGCTGGTGCTGACGGTCGGCGTGATCGGGGCCGTGGTCCTTGCCCTGCCGGAACGGCTCGGCGAGCGCATCGGCACCCGCCGCGGCACGATCAGCCTCTCGCACACGCGCGGCACCGACGACATGCTGCCGGCTGGCCCGCGCGGCGAAACGCCGATCAAGGTGGATCGCACCCGGCCGGCCCCGACCCCGGCCGCTGTGCGCACGATCATCACGACGAAGGATCCCGACGCACACACGCGCGTCGGCCTGGTGCCCACCGGCGACCGCCAGGAGAGCAACCGCAATGGGTGAGATTACGGCCGAACACTTCCTGTTCCTGAGCGCGACCCTTTTCATCATCGGGATGATGGGGGTGCTCACCCGGCGCAACGTCCTGATCATCCTGATGTGCGTCGAACTGATGGTTGCCGCGGTCAGCATTTCGTTCGTGACCTTTGCCGCCGAGAACAACACCCTCGGCGGGCAGATCTTCGTGCTCTTCGCGCTGGCGGTTGCCGCCGCGGAGGCCGCGGTTGGGCTGGGAATCATCATTGCGTTGAGCCGGCGCGGCAAGTCGGTCGACGTCGACCAACTGCACGAATTGCGTGACTAGGAAACGTTTTGTAGGGGTCGGCCCCGTGTCGACCCGTTTGCGGGAACCCAACATCGCGCGATTGGCGATCGAAGGACAAGGACAGATTCCTCGCTTCGCCCGGAATGACAATCCGCGAGAACGGTGGTCACCGAAGTCGGGGATGGGATGAGGACTCACATCTATGGCTGACTTTCTGTTTCTGATACCACTGCTGCCGCTGGCGGCCTTCTGTATCAACATCCTGCTGGGCCGGTCGATGATCCACGACAAGGCCCACCTGGTGTCGATCCCGGCGGTCCTCGGCTCGTGGGTGCTCTCGATCCTGGTCTTCATGGAGATCTACAACGACGAGCACGCGATCAGCCAGCGCCTCTTCACCTGGATCCCGGCCGGCGACTTCAATGTCGCGGTGTCGCTCTACGCCGACCAGCTAACCGCGATCATGCTGCTCGTCGTCACCTCCGTCGGGCTCCTCGTCCACGTCTATTCCGTTGGCTACATGCACGGCGACGGCGGCTACTACCGGTTCTTTTCCTACCTGCCGCTGTTCGTCTTCTCGATGCTGATGCTGGTGCTGGCGGACAACTTCCTGGTGCTGTTCGTCTTCTGGGAAGCGGTCGGTCTCTGCTCGTACCTCCTGATCGGGTACTACTTCCGCCGTCGCTCCGCCGGCAACGCCGCAAAGAAGGCGTTCATCGTCAATCGCGTCGGCGACCTTGGGTTCGGCCTGGGCATCATGCTCACCTTCTGGACCTTCCACACCGTCAACTTCTGGGGCGAGCATGGCGTCTTCGAGCAGGCCGCCGAATACCAGGAACTCGGGATTGCCGCCGGCACGATGACCCTGATCGGCGTCCTGCTCTTCATCGGCGCCTGCGGAAAGAGCGCCCAGTTCCCCCTGCACGTCTGGCTGCCGGACGCGATGGAAGGGCCGACCCCGGTCTCGGCGCTGATCCACGCGGCGACGATGGTCACGGCCGGCATCTACATGTGCGCCCGCAGCTACACCATCTTCATGAGCTCCGAAACCGCGATGCTGATCGTCACGATCATCGGCACGTTCACCGCCTTCATGGCAGCCACGATCGCCCTGACCCAGAACGACATCAAGCGCGTCGTCGCCTACTCCACCCTCTCACAGCTCGGCTACATGGCCGCCGCAATCGGGACCGGCGCGTGGGTGGCCGCGATTTTCCACCTGATGACCCACGCCTTCTTCAAGGGCCTCCTGTTCCTCGGCTCCGGCTCGGTCATTCATGGCATGCACGAGGAGCAAAACATCCAGAAGATGGGTGGGCTCCGCAAATACATGCCGCTGACCTTCTGGACATTCCTGATCGGCTCGGCGGCCAACGCCGGGTTCGTGCCGCTGGCCGGCTTCTGGTCGAAGGATGAAATCATCGTCGGCGCCTGGATCAGCGACTCCGCGATCGGCAAGCTTGTGGCGATCACGCTGCTGGTGGCCGCCTTCCTGACCGCGCTGTACATGTTCCGGCTGGTGTTCCTCGTCTTCTTCGGCAAGGAACGGTTCGATACCAGTCACGTCCACCCGCACGAGTCGGGTCCGTGGATGGCGATTCCGCTGGTGATCCTCGCGGCCGCCACCGTTGTTGTCGGCTTCGTTGGCTTCCCGCCGGAAGATGGTGAATTCCAGCACTTCCTGCACCACGCCTTCGAGCACCTCCACGCGCACGAAGTCTCGATGACGACGACGTGGACCTTCGGCATCATCTCGACCGTTGTCGCCCTGGCCGGCCTGCTGGGAGCCTGGCTGACCTACCTGCGCGGCTCGATCAGCGCCGAAGCGCTGGCCGACCGGTTCCCGGTGGTCTACCGCTTCCTCTACAACAAGTGGTACTTCGACGAGTTGTACAACGCCTTCATCGTGCAACCCCTGAAGAACTTCGCCATGTTCCTGTGGAAGGTGGTGGATGTGGGGGTGATCGACGCGGCGGTCAACGGTGTCGGCACCGGCATCGCCGGGCTCAGCCAGCGGCTGCGGCACGTCCAAACCGGTTTGGTGGCCAATTACGCCCTCGCGATCGCGCTGGGCATGGTGGTGATCGTTGGCGTCTACCTGGCCGGATTCTCCAACCTGTTCCGGTAGGTTGGCGTGCCCACCGGGGCGACTCCGGCGACCTTGTGACGAAGATTCCTCGCAAGCTCGGAATGACAAGACTCGCGACAGACAAGACGTGAACGAGGGTACTTTGTGGACAGCTTTCCGATACTGAGCCTGATAGCCTTTCTGCCGGCGCTCGGGGCGTTGGGGATCCTGTTCGCCCCCAAGGCGTCGGAAACGCTTCCTCGCCAGATCGCACTGGCGATGTCCCTTGGCAGCTTCGTGCTGTCGATCGTCATGCTGCTGGCCTTCGACCGAAACGCCAGCTTCCAGTTCACCGAGCACAAGGTCTGGTTGAGCGATCTCGGCGTCAGCTACTTCATGGGCGTCGATGGCATCGCCGTGCTCCTGATCGTGCTGACCACACTCCTCTCGGTCGTCTCGATCGTCTGGTCGTGGGACACGATCAAGGTTCGCCAGCGCGAGTACTACATCGCCATCCTGCTGCTCGAAACCGGCATGCTGGGCGTCTTCATGGCGCTCGACCTCTTCATCTTCTACATCTTCTGGGAATTGATGCTGATCCCGATGGCGCTCCTGATCGGGATCTGGGGCAGCTCCAACAGGGTCTACGCGGCGATCAAGTTCTTCCTGTACACCCTCTTCGGCTCGCTCCTGATGCTCGTTGGCATCGTCGCCACCTACGAGGCGTACGCAAACCAGACCGGTATTCGCACCCTCAACATCCTCGAACTCCAGGCCGGGAATTATTCATCCACATTCCAGTTCTGGGTCTTCGCGGCGTTCTTCGTCGCCTTCGCGGTGAAGGTGCCGATGTTCCCGTTCCATACCTGGTTGCCCGATGCCCACGTCGAGGCACCCACGGCGGCCTCGGTCATCCTGGCGGCGGTGATGCTGAAGATGGGCGGCTACGGCATGCTCCGCTTCAACCTCCCGCTCTTCCCGGAAGGCACCGCCGACTGGGCGCCGGTCGTCATCACGCTCTCCATCATCGGCATCATCTATGGCGCCCTGGTGGCGCTCGTCCAGCCGGACATGAAGAAACTGATCGCATATTCATCGGTCAGTCACATGGGGTTCGTCACCCTCGGCATCTTCATCATGAACATGCAGGGGATGGACGGCGCGATGATGGTGATGCTGGCCCACGGGTTCAATACCGGCGGCCTCTTCCTCTGCGTCGGCGTCATCTACGAACGCGCCCACACCCGCCAGATCACCGCCTTCGGCGGTCTTGCCAGCCGGATCCCGCGCTGGGCGGCGTATTTCATGATCTTCATGTTCGCCAGCATCGGCCTCCCCGGTATGTCCGGCTTCATTGGTGAATTCCTGGTCGCCCTCGGCACCTGGGACTACAACCCGTGGGCCGCGCTGATCACCTTCTCCGTCGTCATCTTCGCCGCCTGGTACATGATGTGGATGTTCCAGCGGGTCGTCTTCGGACGCGCCTCCGGCCAGGATCCCGATGCCGGCGACTCGGCGCTCCTGCCGTCGGAAGTCGAGGAACTCGCCGCGATCGGCGGCGGTCACGGCCACGACGACAACCACGGTCACGGCGGGCTGCATCTGCACCCGGTTTCCGGCGGTGACCACGACGCCCATCACGATACTCACGGCGGCGATAGCGACAGCTATCCCACGCACGAGGGACAGTTGGACAGTTCGCGCTGGCCAGACCTGACCCTGAAGGAATCGCTGACGCTCTTCCCGCTGGCGGCCCTCACGATCATCGCCGGTATCTATCCGAGGCCACTGCTCGATATCGTCGAGCCGAGTTTCCAGGCAATCCTTGATGGCGCGCTGCGCACCATCAGCTAACCAGGCGGAGCCGAATCGATGTCGTTTGACCTGATAGTTCCCGATTTTGGCCTGGTGTTGCCGCAGTTCGTGGTGTTCATCACCGCGATCGTGCTGTCGTTGGCCGATGCGTTCCTGCCGAAGCACCTGCACTACCGCTGGCTGACCGCGATCTCCCTGGTTGGCTACGGCCTCGGCCTGGTGTTGCTCTTCCAGCAGAACGGCAAGAACGAGTCGACCTTCTACGGGCTGTTCCGCGCCGATGGCCTCACCGTCTTCCTCTCGATGGTGATCCTGGTCGCCGCGATCCTGACCGTCTTCGTCTCGGCCAGCTACGTCGAAAACCTCGAAGGCCGGATGCCGCTCGGCGAGTACTACACCCTGCTCTCGTTCGCCGTCCTCGGCGCGCTCGTCACCTCCGCCGCGGGCGATCTGGTCATGCTCTTCGTCGGCATCGAACTCGCTTCGCTCGCCACCTACATCCTGACCGCGTTCGCCAAGCGCCGCGTGACCGCCCTCGAAGGCGCGCTCAAGTACTTCCTGCTCGGCCTCTTCGCCACCGCCATCCTGATCTATGGCATGGCCTGGATCTATGGCTCAACCGGATCGACCGACCTCGACGAGATCTCCACCAACCTGCAGGCCATGGTCCAGGGGCAGGAGAACATCGACGCCGCGCTCCTGCTCGGTCTCCTGTTGATCGTGGTGGGGCTCGGCTTCAAACTTGCCGCCGTCCCGTTCCACTTCTGGACGCCGGACGCCTATGACGGCGCCGCGACACCGGTCACCGGGTTCATGTCGGTGGTGCCGAAGGCGGCCGCGATGGCGGCGGCGGTGCGCCTGCTGGTACAGGGTCTCGCCCCGCTCCGTGACGACTGGGTCACCATCATCGCCGTCCTCGCCACGATCACGATGATCTTCGGCAATATCGTTGCGGTCTCCCAGCGCAACGTGAAGCGCATGCTCGCCTATTCCTCGATCGCCCACACCGGCTACATGATGGCCGGGCTGGCCGCCTACCAGACGCAAGGGGCGGTTTCCGGCACCAGCGATAACCAGGGCATCCCGGCGGTGCTGTACTACCTGCTGGCCTATACTTTCATGAACATCGGCGCCTTCGCGGTCATCGTCTGGATCCAGCACCGCGGTGGCGGCATGGAACTCGACGACTTCCGCGGTCTGGCCGCCACGCACCCCCTGCCGGCCGCCGCGATGACCGTGTTCATGATCTCGCTGATGGGCATTCCGCCAACGATCGGCTTCTACGCCAAGTACTACGTGATCGTGGCGCTGCTCGATGCCGACCTGCTCTGGCTGGCGCTGGTGATCGTAGTGATGTCCGCCGTGAGTGCATTCTTCTACCTGCGCGTGGTGGCGGTGATGTACTTCTCCGAAGGCGCGGACCTCAAGACCCACACCCGCACCTCCCTGCTCGATTTCGGCATCCTGGCGATGGTGATCGCGGT
>CAZSUN010000072.1:0-20548 GCA_964610045.1 uncultured Sphaerobacteraceae bacterium | reverse complement strand
GCTGCCGGGGTCTCCGGATCACACTATCGTAGCGGCCACAAGAGATTCCCGCACCGGGCAATGGCCCGAAGCGTCGATTCCCGGCTGGTGCGCGTGGCACAATCGGCAGCGTCGATCCGCACGCGGCCCGGAGCCTCCATGCCGACCTACCAGCAGCTGCTCTCCGAAGGAACCCGCCGCCTCGCCGCTGCCGGCATCGCCTTACCCCGGCTCGATGCCGAGGTCATCCTGCGCTACCTGGCAGGGCTCGACCGCACCCGCCTCTTCCTGGTCCTGCCCGATCCCGCCCCGGACGATCTCGCTGCCCCGTACGAGTCCGCCATCACCCGCCGCGTCGACGGCGATCCCGTCGCCTACATCACCGGCGAACGCGAGTTCATGGGCCTGTCGTTCCGGGTCACGCCACAGGTGCTGGTGCCCCGCCCGGAGACGGAACTGCTGGTCGAGTGGGCGCTGGGCTGCATCGGCCGGTGGCAGGAGGACCGGGCACCGGTCGTGGTCGATACCGGCACTGGCTCCGGCGCCATCGCGGTCAGCATCGCCACCCTGGCGCTTTCGCCGGCCACGGTGATCGCCACCGATCTCTCATCGGACGCGCTGGCCATCGCGGCCGGCAACGCCGGCGCCCTGATCCCGCCGGAACGCCGGGATGCGACCACGTTCCGGCTCGGATCGCTCCTTGCGCCAATCGCGGAACCGGTCGACCTCGTCCTGGCGAACCTGCCCTACCTCACGCCGGAGCAGATTGCGGGAAATCCCGATCTCGACGCCGAACCTCGCCTCGCGCTCGATGGCGGCAGCGACGGCCTCGACCTCGTCCGCGATCTGGTGGCGGACCTCCCGCGGATTCTCGCGCCGAACGGTGGGGTTGGGCTGGAAATCGACCCCGCGCAGGCAGCCGCGGTGTTGGCGATGATGCGGACCGTCTCCCCGGGCCGCGAGGTCCGCGTCATCCGCGATCTTGCCGGATTCGAACGTCACGTCATCCTCGAACCCGCCTGGCCCTGACCATCCACTCACAGCGTCAATTCGGCGGCGCCTCGGTCGGCGGTGCGGTCGGCACCACGGTCGGGATGGGCGAGGGCGTTGGCGAAGGTGTTGGACTCGGGGTCGGACTTGGGGTCGGGGTTGGGCTCGGCACCGGCGATGGCACGCTGGTTGGCGGCACGTTCGTCGGTTGTGGCGCCTCGGTGCCCGGCACACTGGTCGGAATCGGCGCCTCGGTCGGGGTTGGTGTCACCTGACCATCCACCCGCAGGTATTGCGCCGAAACCCATCCCGCCCGGTTGGCGCACGTCACCGGCACCCAACCGTTCTGCGTCGTCCCCGTCACCGGCACGGTCGCGCCCGGCGGCAGGCTGGTGATGATCGCGCCGTTGGGCTCGACCCGGCACCGCAGGTTGTCGCCATTGGTGCCAACAACGGTGCCGGTCAACCCTCCCGGCGGGATCGTCGTGCTGCCGTCTTCAACCATCAGGTAGGTGGCCGAAACCCAGCCATTGCTGCCACCGCAGACCACCGGATACCAACCGTTGCTGATCGCCCCGCGCACCTGCACGCTGGTGCCGGTCGGAATTTTCGCGATGATCGTCCCATTGGGGGTCGAGCGGCAGTTCAGGTTCGCGCCGTTCGTGTTGAAGACCGTGCCGATCAGGCCGGTTGGCGTCGCGGTCGAATCGCTGCCGCCAACCCCGGAGACCTGGAGGTAGGTGGCGGAAACCCAACCGCCGCGGCCGCCACACGTCACCGGATACCAGCCACCCTGGGCAGGCCCGGTCACCGTCACGGTCGAGCCCGCCGGCAGCCGGGTGATGATCGTGCCGTTGGGAGTCGCCCGGCAGTTGAGGCTCGAACCGCCGGTATTGACCACACGGCCGGTGGCGCCGGTTGGTTCGGTTGAGGTCGCCGTCCCGATCGTGATTACGCCGTTGCGCACGTTGAAGTACGTGGTCGCCGTGTTGTTGCCGTCACGTCCCCCCTCGTTCAGCTTGTTCAGGGGATCGACTGTCGACTGGATGGCGTAAAACCCGTTGGCGAGCGGGGAGGTCCCGATCACCACCCACTGCTCGGGCAGCGAAGCGACGTAGGTATCGCCCCACCCCACCGAGAGGCCCTGCAGGGTGCTCCCGCAGGAGGTGTAGCGAGCGGCAGCCGAACCACCCCCGGAGAGGCGGGCGTAGTCGATGATGCAGAAACTGGTCTTCGTCCCTCCGGCGCCCACCGGCTGGTACGCACCGTTCGCGTCGCGCTGCAGCAACTGATACGAGGCGAAGTTGGCGAGGTGGAAGTGAAAGTGGCTCGGGTGATAGATCAGGTCCAGCCCGAGCGATTGCTGGGCCACTCGGCTCCCGCCGGTCGCGCTGTCGTAGATGTTCTGGTACACCGCGTTGCTGCCGTTCGGGTTGGGGTCGCCCTGAAGTTCAAGTCGCCCCTCGCCAACGTTCCAAACCGTGTTCGAGAACCGGAGGATGTACTGCGACTGTCCGTTGATGGTGGTGCGGTCGAAGTAGAGGCTGGAGGGGTTGGTTGGCCGCAGGTCCGGGTACTTCGGCGCAGCCGCCATCACATTGCCGGTCATGGGCGCCACGATGCCAAGCATCAGGGCAAGTGCCAGCAACAGGCGGAACGGGGAGGAGGGTGCAGGATGTCCTGCGGATGGCCGGTGCATGACTGCCTCGTCTAGATATCGTGTCTTGAATGGACCATGTGTTCGGGTCGGGTCCCAGCGCCAATCCTAACGCGGGCACGCCCCGTTTGTCACCCGGCAGGACGCGCACATTCCCGATGGTGTGTCACAGTTTTCTCTTTTCATGTTCCTATTTTCTGTTCTCTCGTCCCTGTTTTCTCACCCAGCGTCGAGGATCTCCAGCATCGGGGCCAGGGCCTCGATCCCGGCGACCGTGCAAGGGTCGGGATAAAGCTGGATGTGCGAGACACCGAGATCGGAATAGGCGCGCATTTCAGCCGCGAGTTCTTCCGGCGATCCGGTCAGCGACGGCACCGCCTGGCCCGGCCGGCCGTACGGATTCTCGAAGTCGACCATCACGGCAGCGGACCGTTCGAGGGTCGAGGGATCGCGGCCAACTTCATCGCAGGCGCGGTCGAGGTCGTCCAGCAACGGCTTCAGCCCGGCGGCACGGTTCCCGAAGTGCTGCGCCCAGGTGTTCCAGCCGTCGGCATGCTCGGCGATGAGGCGGGTCATCTTCGGCGCCCCGAACGTGCCGACCATGATCGGCATCCCCTCGGGCCGTGGGCCGCGCGGCCGCAATTCGCACCGTTCCGCCGTGTAGTACGTGCCGTGGAAGTCGATGGCCCCTTCGCGAATCAGGGTCCGGATGATGGTGAACGCTTCCTCGAACCGGCTGAACCGGTGATCGTAGGGATACCCGAAGCTGCGATATTCCGGCTCCGCCCATCCGGAACCAAGCCCAAGAATCAGCCGTCCACCGGAGATCTCGTCGATGGTTTCGGCAATCTTCGCGGTCAGCGCCGGGTTGCGATAGGCGGTGCAGGCTACCAGCGGCGCCAGCGTGATCCGCTCGGTCACCGCCGCAAAGGCCGCCAGCATCGACCAGGCCTCCCAGGCGCCCTGCCGTTCGTGCCCGGGCATCTCCATCAACAGGTGATCGGCGAACCAGAGGGAGTCGAACCCAAGGTCCTCGATTGTTCGCGCCATCGCCAGGAAATCGCGCCAACCGGCCGTGTCACCGGCCATCTCGCGTTCCGATTCCGGCAGCATGATCCCGATCTTCAGTGGCCGTTTGCCCGCCATGTCGAACCCTCCCCTTACCTGCGTCGATTGTCGTCATTGGAGGCGAGTATATGGGCGAAATCCGGTGCGCGGGTCATCGATCCGTACGGGCGGACCCGCCGAGCCCTCGGCGAGGCGGTCGTCCGCCCTGGCATGATGCTCGCGCGGCAGGGCGGACGACCCTCCGCTGCGCTCCGGGGTCCGCCCGTACGGATTCCTTTCTGGTGTCAGGAGACCGGCGGCTTGCGCGCCCGCATGCCAATCGCGACGAACGAGGAGACCCTGGTATCGATATCCGGCGCATCGTTCGGCGCATCGATCCGGTTGAGCACCCGCATCACGGCAGCAGCAAGGCCGGTCGGCTCACCGGCGACATCGCCCTGCCGGTCGACCTGCTTCCGGAACCTCGCCGGCACCAGCCCCGATTGCAGCAACGGCTTGCCGATCCCGTACAGCAGCAGGTGCGCGAACGGTGGCACCCAATGACTCAGGCCGCGAGTCTCCTGCACATCGAGCCCGGCACCGGCGGCGAGTGCCGTCAGCGACGGGCGAGTGTAGAGCCGCAGGTGCCCGTACCAGATGCCTGACCAGGGCCGCTCCCCGCGCAGGCTGTGTCCGATTCGCCGCAGCACCCAGTTCGGCGGATCCCATCCGGCCGGGAAGTCGGCGGCGGGCACGGTGACGACCAGGGTCCCACCCGGCTTGAGGACACGCGCCAGTTCCTGCATCGCCGCCGCATCCTCCGGGATGTGTTCCAGCACCTCGCTACACACAATGTGGTCGAACGCCGCATCGGCAAACGGGAGGGCGGTGGCATCGCCCTGAACCAGGGTCAGGCGCGGGTTTTCGCCCAGAAAGGCCCGGGTCTCGTCGACCCGCTCCTGCTGGTACTCGAGCCCAACGATGTCGCTGGTCGTCAGCTCGAGCAGGACCCGCAAGACGAAACCGTATCCGCTGCCGCAATCCAGGATCACCTGGCCGGGTTTCGCATCGATCCATTCGATGATGGTTTCGCAGCGGCGGCGGAAGGCGAGATCGCCCTCGACCGGCATCGCGGCTCGCACGCGGCGGCGTGCCTCGATCGTGGCGGGAGAAGTCTGGCTCGGCACGAAACGGTCTCCGGGTTCGGCAGGGAATCGACGAGCACGGCAAGTCAGGCCGGCGGCAATCAGGTCAGTATGCCCGCGTCAGGACGAACGCGCTGCATCACGAGCACGCGTGAGCTGGTTGCCATCCGGATAATGCGCCCAGCCTGGTAGGGACAGGAGCGCGCAGGTTTCGCGCTGCGAAACGGGCCGGTTGCCTGCTTGACACGCCCCTCCGTCTCTGTATAGTGGATTGTATAGAATCCATAAAAATACTCGACGATGACGTCGAGTCGGCATTGCGGCTCGTTCGGACCTCCGGCTTTCCGGATATCCAGGCCGCTGTTCAATCCTGGTTCCACACCGGGTGGAGCCGTCACGCGTCTCGCAGGAATGTGGAGGATTGTGCCATGTCCGCTCGGTATACCCGCCGTCGCTTCGCCGCCTCGATTCCCGCCGGTCTTGCCGCCATCGGCGCCGGCAGCGCCCTCGCCGGACCATCCGGCCGGCAGCATCCTGCCTTCCTCGCCCAGGACGCGTCCCCAGCCGCGGCGGGTCCTCAGACGCTCGAGGAATTCCTGACCCCCGTCCCCGAGAAGTACGATCCGGAAATCGAAGTCACCACGGTCGGCATCGCCTGGCCCACCATCGTCTATCCAGACGGCGACGACATCAACAACAACGTCTGGAAGCGCGCCTACCAGTCGAAATACGGCATCAAGGTCACCAACGAGTGGGCGGTGCCGAGCGACCAGTACGAGCAGAAGGTCAACCTGATGCTCTCCAGCGGCGACCTTCCGGATTACTTCCAGGCCAACCCGGTCCAGTTCAAGCAACTGGTCGATGAAGGCCGGATCATGGATGTCACCGAGATCTACAACAACTCCACCGACCGCGTGAAGAACGCCGTCACCGAGGGAGGTCCGATTCCGCTCGATTCCGCGACCTTCGACGGCAAGATCATGGCCATCCCGCACTCCACGGTCGCCAAGGAAGGAGCGTCCGTTCTCTGGGTCCGCTCCGACTGGCTGGAGAAGGTCGGGATGTCCGCCCCCACCACGATGGACGAACTCCTGGCCGTTGCCGACGCCTTTGTCTCGCAGGATGTCAACGGCCAGGGCAACACGGTCGGCCTCGGGCTCGACAACCAGCTCTCGTACGCCTCCGGCTTTTTCGCCGGGTACGGCGCCTACCGCCGGATCTGGCTCGACGACGGCACTGGCAATCTCGTCTACAGCAGCATCCAGCCGCAGGTGAAGGAAGCGCTCGCCAAACTCCAGGAACTGTATGCCGCCGGACGCATCGATCTCGAGTTCGGCACCAAGAACACCGAGGCCATCTGGGAAGACATGGCGTCCGGCCGGGTTGGGCTCTACTACGGCTCCGGTTACGATGGCCCGATCCCGCTCGGCAACGTGAAGCTCAACTTCCCGGACAGCGACTGGTATTCGCTGCCCATCGTCTCGACCACCGCCGATCCTGCCGTGCCGATGGCCAGCCTCGGCATCGCCGGCTACTGGGTGGTCAACAGCGAGATGCAGAATCCGGAGGCGCTGCCTGCCCTGATCGACTTCTGGGTGCAGGCGTTCTACGACAGTACCCTCGACGTGGTCTACGAAACGTTCAACCAGGGACCGAACAACAACAGCCTCTGGCGCATGAACTCCGCCCAGGTCGTCAAGCCATACAAGAACCTCAACGTCGCCCGGGCGATCACTGCCATCATCGAAAGTGGCAGCACCGATACCTCGACCCTGAATGCAGAGGGCCGCGGCTACTACGACCTGATCACCTCGTGGCTGAACGATGCCAACCCCGAAGGATGGGGCTGGAACGCCATCTATGGCCCCGGCGGGGCAATGGTCGAGGTCGTCGGTAAGTACGTCGACGAAGACCGCTTCATCCAGAGCGCGTTCTACGGCTCGCCGACACCGACGATGGTGTCCCGCCAGGCCACCCTCGAAACGCAGGAGATCGAGACGTTCACCCGCATCATCCAGGGCAGTTCGCTCGACGAGTTCGACGCTTTCGTCGAAACGTGGAAGAGCCTCGGTGGCGACGACATCACCGCAGAAGTCAACGAGTGGGCGCAGTCGCGGTAGCCAGACCCCGCCCCTCATCCGGCAGGGTGGCAACGCATCCGTACGTTTGTAGGGGCCGACCCCGTGTCGGCCCTTCTCCCCCTACCCCGTCATTCTGAGCGAAGCCGAAGGCAACGCAGTGAGTCCCCACGCGAAGCGCAATAGACCGCAGGTCGATGACGAGAAGCGTCCACCTCCGGTGGACCGGCTTCGCCGAGGGACCCTTCGCTGCGCTCAGGGTGACGGATGAGTGTTAGTAGTACCGATCGATGGAAACCACCGTCACCACAACTGCGTCGAAGGCACAAACCCGCGGCAAGAGCCGGCGGCGTCCGAGCACCCTGCCGCTCCACCTGATGCTGCTGCCGGCCGTGATCCTGACCCTGGTCTTCAAGTACTGGCCGATGTTCGGCGTCGTCATCGCCTTCCAGGATTTCTCGCCCGTCCGGGGTATCTGGCACTCGGAGTTCGTCGGTCTCGACAACTTCCGTTTCGCCTTCGAACTTCCCGGCACCGAGCGCGTGATCGGGAACACTTTGTCGATCGCCATCGGGAAGATCATCCTCGGCCTGATCGTGCCGCTGATCGTGGCTCTGATGTTGAACGAGATGGTTCGTACCGGGATCAAGCGCACCGTGCAAACCGCGGTCTACCTGCCGCACTTCCTCTCCTGGGTTATCCTCGGCGGCATCATGATCAAGATTCTCTCGCCATCCCAGGGCATCGTGAACCAGGGCCTGAACGCCCTCGGCTTCGATTCGATTTACTTCCTCGGTGACAACGCCTGGTTCCCGCCCACCCTCATCATCTCCCACGTCTGGAAGGAATTCGGGTTCAACACCGTCATCTACCTGGCCGCCCTCACCTCGATCGATCCTGCCCTCTACGAGGCGGCCCGGGTCGATGGCGCCAGCCGGATTCGCCAGACGCTCGACATCACCATCCCCGGCATCCGGCCGATCATCGTGTTGTTGGCCACGCTCAGTCTCGGCAGCGTTCTCGACGCCGGGTTCGAGCAGGTCCTGGTGCTCTACAGCCCGCAGGTCTACGAAAGCGGCGACATCATCGACACCATGGTCTACCGCATGGGCCTGATCGAGGCCCAGTACAGCGTCGCCACCGCAATCGGTCTCTGCAAGAGCATCGTCTCGCTGATCCTGATTTCGACGGCGTACTGGATGGCGTTCCGGTTCGCCAGGTACCGCATTTTCTGAGGGGTCTCCAGAATGGTTGCTTCATCCAATCAGGACAGCCACACGGCGCTGCGCGCCTGGGCTGTCCCTACGACGAACGGGAACGACTCCATCGGCAGACCGATGACCGGTGTATCACGCAGGGGTCGGCCCCCGTCCGCCCATGAAACCGACCCGAAAAGTGGACCCGTGGGCTGGCCTTACGAACGACCGAGAGACACGCAACCTTTGGGAAAAGCACTGTAAGGGACCTGTCATGTTCTACCGCGAACACTGGAGCCGTCGCCTGTTCGTAGCGGTCAACGGGGTCGCCCTCGTGCTGCTGGCGATCGCCTGCCTGTTCCCGCTGGTTCACGTCCTGGCCATCTCCTTCAGCGCGGGTCCGGCGGTCGCCGCCGGCAAGGTGGTGCTCTGGCCAGTCGATTTCACCACCGCCGCCTACGATTTCGCTCTCAGCCGTCCCGCCTTTCGTAGCGCCTTCGTGGTGAGCGTGCAGCGGGTGATCCTGGGCACGGCCGTCAACATGATCCTGACCGTGCTCGTGGCCTACCCGCTCTCGAAGGAAAACGCGGTCTTCCCGATGCGAACCGTCTACACCTGGTTCTTCATCGTCACCATGCTCGTCAGCGGCGGCCTGATCCCGCTCTACATGGTGGTGCGCTGGACCGGTCTGCTCGATTCGATCTGGTCCCTGGTGCTGCCGGTCGCGGTTCCGGTATTCAACGTCGTGCTGCTGATGAACTTCTTCCGGGGTCTGCCGAAGGAACTGGAAGAAGCGGCGTTCGTCGATGGCGCCGGTCACTGGGAAGTCCTGTTCCGCATCTATCTGCCGCTCTCGATGCCGGCGATCGCCACGCTCACCCTGTTTTCGTTCGTCATGCACTGGAACTCATGGTTCGACGGCCTGATCTTCATGAACTCTCCGGATAACTACCCGTTGCAAAGCTACCTGCAAACACTGGTGATCGGGCAGGACCTCTCGCAGTTCAGCATGGACCCTGCCTTGCTGCAACTCGTCTCGAACGATACCTTCAAGGCCGCGCAAATCTTCATCGGCGCGCTCCCGATTCTGGTGCTCTACCCCTTCCTGCAACGATATTTCGTCAAGGGCATCGTGCTCGGCAGTGTCAAGGGATAGCGGGCATCACACACAGCGATGGATGAGGAACGTGCGCAATGATGACTGATGGGGCGATCCGGCTGCGCGAACGCAAGACCCTCGCGCAGGAGGTCGCGGCGATCATCAAGGAACGCATTCGCAACGGCGAATACGAGCAGGGCGAGCGTGTCGTCGAATCCCGGCTTGCCCGCGACATCGGGCTCAGCCTGACGCCCGTTCGCGAGGCCGTACGGGAACTGGTTGGCGAGGGCATCCTGACGGTGATGCCGAACCGCGGACCGTCAGTGCGGATCCTTGGGCCGGACGACGCGTTCGAGCTCTATACGCTGCGGGCACAACTCGAAGGCCTGGCGATCCGGCTCGCGATCCAGCGGCAGCCGGTCGAAGTTCGCCAGCAGATCGCCGGCATCCTGCGCGAGATGGAGCAGCAGGTCGACGATCCTGCCGTCACCTCGCTGCAGGGCGCGTCACGCAGGATTCACCTGGGCATCGTCAACCTCTCGGGGCACGCGCGCCTGATCGCGCTCTACGCCTCGCTCGACCTCCAGGTCGCCCTGCTCGATCGCCTGGTTGCCGCCACCTCGAGCAAGCAGCACGAGGTGGAGTGGCACCGCCCGATCATCGAGGTCCTGCTCGGCAACGATGCCGACCGCGCCCAGGCCATCATGCTGATCCACATCCGCGAGTCGTACGAGGCCTACCTCCGGCAATTCCAGGCCCGCCAGGCGAGCGCAAACGGCGCATTCGACCACGAATGGATATAGCTCCATGCAACTCACGGAACACATCCACCTGATCGGCAGCGGCCGGATGGGATTCAACCTGACCGACGAGTTCGATTGCCACGTCTACCTGATTCACGATGAGAACGACGCCGTCATCATCGATGCCGGTTGCGGAGTCGATATCGCTCCCATCCTCACCGAAATCGACCGCACTGGCGTGCCACGAACCGCAATCCGGACACTGCTGCTGACGCACGCCCACGGCGACCACGCTGGCGGTTCCCGCGCCCTCCACGACGCGCTCGGGGTCGAGGTCTGGGCATCACCGGAGGCCGCCGGTTGGCTGCGCACGGGTGACGAGGTTGGCATCAGCCTCGACCGCGCCCGGGAACCAGGTGGATACCCCGAGAACTACATCTTTCAGGCCTGCCCGGTCGCGCGGGAACTGCACGGTGGCGACCGCATTCCCATCGGCAATCTCGAACTCGAGGTCATCGAAACGCCTGGTCACTGCCGGGGGCACCTCTCCTACCTGCTACACCGTCCAGGCGGCACCGACCTCTTCTGCGGTGACGCGGCCTTCGCTCGCGGCCGGATCCTGCTGCAATACATCCACGACTGCTCGGTGGTCGATTCCTGCGAGAGCGTACGCACCCTGTACCACCGTAAACCGGACGGCTTCTATCCCGGTCACGCCGAGTTCGCTGTCCATCGCGGCTGGAAACACCTGTGGGAGGCGATGGGCTCGATCGTCAGCGCTCTCCCGCCACCGCAGCTTTCGTAAGGCGGCCTGGTTTCGTTTCGTAGGGGAGGACCAGCGAGCCTCTGGCGAGCGTGTGTCCTCCCGAACTCACGGCAGCCCACCAGTCCGGGCATGGGAGTGCATGTGACATCAACCCACATCGGCGTCATCGGCCTTGGCGCATTCGGCGAATGCCACCTCGATACCCTCCGCGGCATTCCCGGCGCGGAGGTCGTGGCGGTTGCTTCACGTAGCGCCGACCGTGCGCGCGAGGTGGCAGCGCAGCGCGGCATCCCCCGCTGGTACGGCAGTTACGACGCCCTCTGCACCGACCCGGATATCGACGCCGTCATCGTGGCCACCAGCGAGGACCAGCACGTCGTGCCGGTCACTGCCGCGCTCGTCGCCGGCAAGCACGTCCTCGTCGAGAAGCCGCTTGCCACGACACTCGCGGACGCACTCGCGATCAGGGACGCAGCCGCCGCATCGCCGGGCGTCCTGATGCCCGGCCACATCGTCCGCTTCGAGCCGCGCTTCGCCGCCCTCCAGCGGGCGGTCCGCAGGGGTGACGTGGGAACCATTGCCGGGGTCCACGCCAGCCGCAGCCGCCCGCGCGCCACCCTCAGCACCTACGAACGCTGCCATCCCGCTCTGGTGACGGCAATCCACGATATCGACGCCATCCTGTGGCTCATCGGCGAGTGGCCGGTGGCCGTGCGCGCCTGGCACCGGCTCGATCGATCGGCCGACGGGATCTACGGCATTTGGGGCACGTTCGTCTTTGCGAGCGGCGCCCTGGCTACGGTCGAGGCCACCTGGATGATGCCGGACGATTCGGGTCTCGAAATCGGCGATACCTTCGCCGTTACCGGTACCCGCGGCATCGCCAACCTCGATCTCGGGTCCCCCGGCGTTCGCCTACTCACCACCGGCCGGAATGTCGTGCCGGAAACCGGCTACCAGCCGCTGGGCCACGACGGGTTGGGTGGGGCGCTGCTGGCCGAGGTGAATCACTTCCTGCTGCTGGCCCAAGGCAGGGTAACCACTCCGGTCGTCACTGTCGACGACGGCCTGAACGCCGTCGTCGCGGCGCTGGCCATGATCGAATCCGCCACCCGCAACGAGGAGGTCGCCATCGCCTGGCCCTGATCCCAACCCCGCCATCCCATCAAGGCAGCTCTATATGGGGTTCGCTTCGATAAGCCCATCTTCCAAACGTCATTCTGAGGCGAAGCCGAAGAATCCCCGCGTGCAGTGGAGCGAAGCGGAACGAGAGCGCTATCGATCGAAGATCGATGCTGATCGTTGTTGACCATGCGTCCGAAAACGTCGGACAGTGCTTCGCGCGGAGCCCCTTCCACACCCTCTCTGACTCTCCCTCGACCCGAGGGAGAGAACCGTCGCTCAGGGTGACGGGCAGGGTTGGTCAAGCTGAATGCATCAAACTCATTGCCTACGGTCGCCGACCGATCTCGAAAGGAACTCATCATGCCCGAAGCCCCGTACGCATTCCGCCAGTACCTCGAAACCGTGCACCACACCGATGTCCGCAATCCCGATGCCGCACCGGAGCCTGGCGAAGTCGTCATCGACAACAGCTGGGTGATTGCCGTGCGAACCGGCGCGCCCGATCTCGTCGCCAGCGTCGCGCTCGACCTCCAGGACTACTTCCGCGTCAGCATGGGCATCGACCTGCGGCTGGTCCGGCTCGACGATCTCGCGGCGGCCGGCCCGCAGACGATCGCACTCGGCACCGTGGACGACCTGCCCGGCACCGGGAACGTTCCCAATGCCCCGCGCAGTTTCCAGCTGACCTCAACCACCGATCGTGTGATCCTGACTGGCCGCGACGATCGTGGAACGGCGCAGGCCAGTTACCACTTCGAAGACCTGCTCTCGCTTCGCACTGGCCCGTTCCTCGCCCCGCGTACCGAAACGCGCGAGCCGCTCTTCTCGCCTCGCATGATCCACTCCGGATGGGGACTCGACGAGTTTCCCGATGGCCACCTCAACCAGATCGCCCACGCTGGCATGGACGCCATCCTCGTCTTCGCCACCAACCCGCACCGCACGCCCGACGAGTACACCAACCGCCAGAACGACCGCCACTCCCCCGGCCGCCACAACGACTTCAACGTGCTGGTCGACCGGGCGGCGAGGTACGGGCTCGATGTCTACCTCTACGCCTACCCGCACGGAAAGCAACCGCTGCATCCGGACGATCCCGGCGCGGAGCGCTTCTACGAAGAGGCGTATGGCTCGCTGTTTGCCGCCTGCCCGCGCGCGAAGGGACTGATCCTCGTCGGCGAGTCAGTCGAGTTCCCCAGCAAGGACCCACGGACGACCGGACGCCTCCGGCTCGACCCCAACCCGGACGGACTGCCGTCAGACAAGCCGAATCCGGGCTGGTGGCCGTGCACCGACTACCCGGAATGGGTCTCCCTCGTCACGAAGGTCTGCCGCAAACACAATCCCGACGCCGACATCGTGTTCTGGACCTACAACTGGGGCTGGGCGCCCGAGGAAGATCGCCTGGCACTCATCCGCAACCTGCCGGACGGCATCACCCTCCAGGCGACGTTCGAGATGTTCGCCCAGATTCACCACGATGGCGTCATCAACGCCTGCGTTGACTACACCATCGCCTCGATCGGACCCGGCCCGTATTTTGCGACCGAAGCCGCGGCCGCGAAGGAACGCGGCATGCGCCTGCATACGATGGCGAACACCGGTGGGCTGACCTGGGACTTCGGCGTGGTCCCATACAACCCCGCCCCGCAACAGTGGAGCCGCCGCCACGATGCCATGCGCCAGGCCCACACCGACTGGAACCTGACCGGCGTGATGGAGTCGCACCACTTCGGCTGGTGGCCGTCCATCGTCAGCGAGATCGCGAAGGCCGCCTACCAGGCCCCCGCGCCCGACCCGGCCGAGGTCATCCTGGCCATCGCCAGGCGCGACTTCGGTGCTGGCGCCGACCTTGCGGTGCAGGCGTGGCACGCCTGGAGTGAGGCGACCGCCAACTACGTCCCCACCAACGAGGACCAGTACGGCCCGTTCCGAAACGGACCAGCCTACCCGCTGACCTTCCTCTCCGTACCGTCCTTTCGCGTCAGCGAGTTCGCCATGTTCGGCGACATGATCATCAATGTCCCGTATCGTCCGGAAAACCGCGGCAGCGTGCCGAAAACCGCCGCCCCGATCCGGATCGATGCCGAAATCACCAGCCTCAGCCGCTCGCGCAATCTCTGGGAACAGGGAAATGACCTGCTGGAACAGGCGATCGCGATCGCCCCGGACTTCAAGGATGCGCGCAATCTGCGCATGCTGAACCTGGGGAGGTACATGCCGCGTGCGGTGCAAACGACGATCCACGTGAAGGAATGGTGGAAGCTCTCAACCCGCGTCCTGGTCGAATCGGACCCGGCGGTGGCAAATGGCCTGCTTGACCGCATGCTCGCGCTCGGGGAGGCGGAAATCGCCAACTGCGAGGCGGCGATCCCGATCGTCGAGGCCGACTCCCGCCTCGGCTGGGAGCCAACGATGGAATACCTCGGCGACGCCGACCACATCCGGTGGAAGATCGCCCACCTGCGGCATGTCCTGGACAAGGAGATTCCCGGATACCGCGAAAGCCTCACCAGATAGCCAGTGGTTCTCGCCATCCGTAGGGGTGGACGGCCCGAGGAACGAGGGTCTGTCCACCCGATGGTGATCGAGACTATTACGGGCCGACAGACCCTCCGGCCAGAGGCCGTCGGGCCGATCGGCCCCTACGACGTTGCGGAACGGGGACGCTACACCGCGCGCAGGGCGGTGGCCATCTGCGAAATCGCCTGCTCCAGCAACGGCCGAGGCATCGCGAAGTTGAACCGGATCGACCGGGCGCCAACCTCACCGCACCAGGAGCCGGCCGTCACCGCGACCTGCGCTTCCTCCCGGAAGAACTGCGCCAGGTCACCATCGAGTCCGGTGTGGCTGAAGTCGAGCCACGACAGGTAGGTGCCCTCGGATTGCAGGTACCGCACCTCCGGCAACAGGTCGGCCAGCATCTCGCCCAGTAGGCGCCGGTTGCCTTCGAGGTATCCAATCACACCGTCGAGCCAGGGTTGCCCTTCATTGAAGGCGGCAATGCTGGCAACCACCCCGAGGGTCGACGCCCCGTGCGCCGTCCAGCCGCCATCGGCGGCCCAGATCTCGACATCGGCGTCGTTGGAGAGCACGACCTGCGCGCACTTCAGCCCGGCCAGGTTCCACGCCTTCGATGCCGCGATCGCGGTGATGGTGTGACTGGCTGCCACCTCGGAAACCGACGCATACGGCACGTGCCGGTTGCCCGAGTACAGGATGGGCGCGTGGATTTCATCCGAGAAGACGCGGCCACCGTGCCGGTCGACAACCTCGGAAATCGCCAGCAACTCGCCGGCGGTCAGCACCTTCCCGATCGGGTTGTGCGGATTGCAGAGGATCAGGACCTCGCCGCCGTTGCGAAACGCCTGGTCGAGGGCATCGAGATCGTAGTGCCAGCCGGCTTCATCGCGGATCAGCGGCACCTCGATCTGTTCGCGGCCCAACCGCTCCGGCAGCATCAGGAACGGCATGTAGGCGGGGGTCGGCACGATCACCTTGCCGCCCCTCGGGGCATACAACTTGAGCGTGAGTTCGAGCACCTTCAGCACGTCGGGAATCGAGTGGATTCGGGCAGGATCGGGGTCCCAGTCAGTGTTGCGCCGGTACCAGCCAGACGCGGCGAGCGAGAGGTCGCGCTCCAGCGAATCAGGCAGGTAGCCGAAGTACCCTGCTTCCACCATCTCGTGGAGCGCGCGCTGCACCTCCGGCGCCGTCCCAAAATCCATCTCGGCGATGAAGGCGCCAATGCAATCCGGAAACGTCGTCCACTTCTTGCCAACGGTCTGCGTCAGGTGTTCCCGGGTCAGGGTATCGAAATCTGCGGTCAACATGGCGGTCCTGCGCGTCCTCTCAACGGTCCCGGGAACTGGCCCGATACAGGCCGGACGCACCGGATGGGTGCGCCCGTCAAACTCGCGTCATGGTATCACTTCGCCAGCGCCACACCGCGCCTGCCCTGGGAGACACTCCACATGGACCAGCATCGGAACCGATCCCTGGACGACACCAGCCACGACGAACTACCCGCCGATGCCCTCGATATCAATGTGAACGGCAACGAGACCGCGAGTCCGGACGACGGATTCGGCCAGCTCTGGCGCAAGCGCTACCGGGTACTGCTCGGCAATGTAGCGCCTGAGACGGTGATCCAGACCTGGCGCGACCGGTTCGGCGAGTTCTGGCCGGCGGGCAACCGCTTCGTCCAGCCACTGACTGGCCTGAAGAAAGGCGAAGTCGCCCTGGCCGATCTCGACATGCCGGCCGGCACCCGTCTCTCAACCGGGATCGTCGTCCTCGACACGTCCCCAACCTCCTTCACGTTCGGCACCCCGGAAGGTCATATCCTCGCCGCCCGCATCACGTTCTCGGCAGTGGAGGAGGCGGGAACGACGATTGGCGAGGTCGATGTCCTGCTCCGCCCCAGCGATCCCATCTTCGAGGTCGCCTTCCTGCTGGGTGGCCAGCAACGGGAAGACCGGTTCTGGCTCGACACGCTCACCAACCTCGCCCGCCATTTCGGCTCGACCGCCACCCCGACCGTCGAAACGGAAAAGCTCGACACCCGCCGCCACTGGCTGAATGCCACGAATATCGTCGACAACGCCTACCTGCGAACCGGTCTCTACATGCTCGGCCGCCCGTTCCGGTCCATCGCCCATCGCGGCCGCACCCCGGTTCCCGGGCCCGAATGTGCACCAGACGGGGCGGAATACGACGCCATCGTGGTTGGCGCTGGACCGAATGGACTCGCCGCCGGAATCGAACTGGCCAGCACCGGCCAATCGGTCCTGATCCTGGAGGCGAACGACACGATCGGGGGAGGCTGCCGCTCGGCGGAACTCACCCTGCCCGGCTTCGTGCACGACACCTGCTCGGCGGTCCATCCGCTGGCGTTGGCCTCGCCATTCTTCCGCACCCTGCCGCTCGCATTGCACGGTCTGGAGTGGATCCACCCGCCGGTCGCCCTCGCCCACCCGTTCGACGATGGCACCGCCGCGATCCTGGCTCGCTCGATCTCCGAGACGGGCGAGAGCCTGGGCCCCGATGCCGATGCCTGGGCCCGGATCTTCACGCCGCTGGTCGACGACTTCGATCTGCTGACCCCACAGTTGCTCGGGCCGTTCCGGATTCCCCGGCACCCGCTCGCGCTGGCGAAGTTCGGGTTGCCCGCCCTGCGCTCCTCGAACCGGTTCGCCCGTGCCCATTTCGAAGGTCCCAACGCCCGAGCCCTGTTCGCCGGGATGGCGGCTCACTCCTTCCTCGACCTCGACGCCCCGATTTCCGCCTCGTTCGGCCTCGTCCTGGCGCAATACGCCCATGCCGTTGGCTGGCCGATCCCGAAGGGGGGATCGCAGGCGATCGTCGATGCCCTCGCGGCCCACTTCCGGTCGCTCGGCGGCACGATCGAAACCGGCACCCGCGTCGCCTCGCTCGACGAGCTCGATCCCAACGCCTCGATCCTCTTCGACCTCACCCCGCGCCAGGTGCGCGACATCGCCGGGAACGCCCTGCCTGGTTGGTACCGGGGCACTCTCAACCTGTACCGCTACGGTCCCGGCGTGTTCAAGATCGATTGGGCGCTCGATGGTCCGGTGCCGTGGACGGCCGACGCCTGCCGGTTGGCCGGGACAATCCATCTTGGCGGCACGATGGAAGAGATTTCGGCATCGGAGAAGGCGGCGGCGCACGGCAGGCACGCCGAACACCCCCTCGTGATCGCGGCCCAACCGAGTCTCTTCGACCCCTCCCGCGCGCCGGAGGGCAAGCACACCTTCTGGGGCTACTGCCACGTTCCGAACGGGTCCACCGAAGACATGACCGGTCGCATCGAGGCCCAGATCGAACGCTTCGCACCCGGCTTCCGGGATCGGATTATCGGTCGCTCGGTTCTCTCCCCTTCCGCTCTGGAATCCGGCAACGCCAACTACATCGGCGGCGACATCAACGGCGGCGTGCAGGATCTGCGCCAGCTCTTCACTCGCCCAGCCCCCCGGCTCGACCCGTACACCACCCCCAACAGGCGGCTCTTCTTCTGCTCGTCCTCCACCCCGCCTGGCGGCGGCGTCCACGGCATGTCCGGCTACCACGCCGCCCGCTCCGTGCTCCGCCGCTCCTCGTGAACCGCACCAGCACACAACGGGCGGACGCCGCATCGGGCGTGACTCGCTTCGCTGCCTTCGGTTTCGCCTCAGGGCAGCTTCCGGGTCGCCCCTCCATTGGCCCAACCGATGATCGCCTGAATACCCTGGCGATGGCAGCCTGTCCAGCATCATCCGCTCGTCATGGCGAGGCAAGGGCCAGGATGGCGCTGGCGGCGCGGCGGCCGGAGGCGATCGCGCCGTGGACGGTCTTCGATTGACCGGGGATGGTCGCCTCACCCGCCCACAGCAACCGCCCGGTGTCCGGTTTCGAGAGCGCCTGGTAGGCCGTCTCCGCGCCCGGCGGCACCGACGAGTAAGCACCAAGGGCAAATGGATCGGCCTCCCAGTCGTGCCAGGTGGCGAACGCCGGGGTGAGATCGGGCTGGTCGAACAGGCGACGCAACGCATCCAGGCCGAGTTCGAGCAGCGCCCGATCGTCCACCGCTTCCGCCCGAAGGCGGCGGGAAACATCACCCGCCGCCCAGGCCGTCACTACCTGAAAATCGTGACGGTCGCGGGTCGTCGTTCCATCCCACGCCCACCAGATCGGAATGGGGTTGTCGAAATCGAAGACCATGTCCCACCCGTCCGGAAACACGGCACGGTCGAATCCGTAGAGCAGCTTCACCACCGAGGTGATGCCGAGCGCGTCGATCGCCTGTTGCCTCGACGGCGGCAGCGGCGGAGCGAATCGGACGGCCCCGCCTTTCAGCACGCCAATCGGGAAGGTTGCAACCGCGTGATCGGCCGTGTAGTGCCGGGCGTTGCCACGCGTATCAGTCGCGACGATGGCCACGCCCTGCCCGGACCAGGTGACCTCGTGGACCGTGGCGTCAAACCGGATGTCAATCCCATCCGCGAGGGCCTGCATCACCGCGTCGTAGCCGGTGAGGAGGGCATGGTCGGCGCTCCCGTAGGCGTCCACCACCGGTTCGAGCGAGAGCTGAGCGATCTTCGCACCCGCCGAGACGCGATCGAACGGTTCGCCATCGGCGTCCAGCATCCGGAAGATCGGTGGCCACTCCTGTTCCGGAATACCGGCGCGTTCGAGCCAACCCTGTCGTGATTCCCCCGGCTCCGGCTCGGGCAGCGCGGCGGGATCGATGCCTCGCAGGTCGGCATCGTCGAACGGAATCCACTCGCCCTGCTCACGCAGGAAAACGCCAGTCATCTTCCGGGTTGGCAGGCCCAACGCCCGCGCAATCTCCCAGGTAACGACCTCGGCCCCATGGATCAACTCGCCGCCGAGATCGACCGGGAGGTCGCAGAGGGTGCGATCGGTGAACAGGCGTCCTCCGATCCGGTTGCGCGCCTCCAGAACGACCACCTCACGCCCGGCATCGGCCAGCACCCGTGCCGCCGCCAGCCCCGCCGCCCCGGCCCCGATCACGATGGTGTCCGTCCGTTCGACGGTCATCTTCACGTACCTCCGGCATGCGCCAACCATGCCTTGTCAGTGCGAGCGTCGCGAGAAGTCTGGACCACAGCCGAACGCCCGTCATGCCGTTGCGCGGGCCTGCACTTGACTCACAAACCAATCGAGCGCCTGCAGGAACGTTCTTCGAGCATCGCGATCCTCCAAAACGATAAGTTTGAAGCTCGGATATTTCGCGATCTTGGATTCATCGAGATTAATCCCTGGAACCACATTAAACCTACGCAAGAGGTCAAGGCGACGCTCATCGCTGGCAAAGGGATGATTGGAGACTTGACGACTCCGACTGACCAAATTGCCAAAGAGTACCTCGACGTATCCATTTGTCCCAACAGAAATGATGCGATCCGATTCAACCTCAGGGAAAAACAATCCGACCTTCGCACCGTTGCCCCACGAGATTCGCAATCCGCTTTCTCTCGCCCATTGCAGTATCGCCTGTGCGACGCCCACTTCCTGAGTGCCACGAAGTTCAGCCAGCAGAGAGAGAAAACTCGACTCATCCCACTCACGCTTGACACGTGAGCTTGCAGGGTTCTTCTTCTCTTGCGCTGCAACCGTCTGCCCAAGCACTCGCGGCACCAGCGCACGCACGCTCTGCCCAATATACTGCCGGACCTCCACGGCAATGACCTGTGCCGGGGTCATCTGACCATTGAGGAATTCAACAATGCGCTGCAGTTCCGGAGGGATGACGTCGGCGACAAACACCAGGCGTATACGTTCGGCGAGCAGGTTCTGGTTGACCAACTGCCAAAAATGCTCAGGATCAATCTCCGGTCCAAGCTTGTCCGCAATGACGATCTCGGGGCTCTTGCCATCGAGTGCACACGTGGCTTCGAAATGAGACCGGATCGACTCTGCTGGCCAATAGACGACAGCGTTGGCCGCGTAGTCCAGCAACTGCCCCACGACTTCCCGACGGATGCGGGTGTCGCTACTGCGCTTAACCTCCACCAACGTTGGGATGCCGTCTTGATCGAGCAGGAGGTGATCAAGAGACCATCGACCCGATCCACCTTCCTCTGATGGCACCGATATCTCCCGTGACACAAGTAGCCACTGACGTGGAACCACCGGATCAAACTGATCGCCCGCCAGGATGTTGGGGTAGTCAGCCAGAAGTCGCTGGAGGACTTCCTCTG
>CAZSUN010000071.1:0-20721 GCA_964610045.1 uncultured Sphaerobacteraceae bacterium | reverse complement strand
CGCGGGGATCCTTCGCTTCGCTCAGGATGACGGGTAGTGTAAATCTCTGGATGACATTTCCATGACCGAGCAAGCAACCACCGTCATCGATGTCGGGCAGTACCACCGCGACGGCTTCCTCACGACGCCGTCCGCACTTTCGCCAACCGATCTCGCGATCCTGCGGGAGGCTTCGGACGAGGTGCTGGCCAAGTGCGCCGCCGAGCCGGATCGCTACCGCCGCCGGATCGAGTGGGAGAAGGATCACCTCGACTCGGACCACCAGACCGGCATGGACCGGGTGATCCGGAAGCTGGAACCCGTCTCCGACCTGCTGCCGGTGTTCGCCGAATACGCGCAACATCCCGGCATCGTCGACCCGCTGCGCCAGATCTTCGGCGAGGAGGTCGAACTGTTCGAGGACAAGCTGAACCTGAAGCTGCCCGGCGGTTCGCCCTATCCGTGGCACCAGGACTGGGCCTGCTGCTGGCGCGCCCACACGGATGAACTCATCACCTGCTTCATCTATCTCGATGACGCGGATGCCGAGATGGGGTGCCTCCAGGTGATTCCCGGCAGCCATACCGGCAAGCCGATCCTGCCCTTCAAGGAAGGCAGCAAGTTCGAGATCGACCCGGATCACGTGCCCAGCGAGCGGGCAGTCCCGGCTCCGCTTCCCGCCGGCGGCATGATCTATTTCGATCCCTACCTGCTGCACTACTCGGCACTGAACATGTCGAACCGGCCACGCCGCACCATCATCTACACCTACAACCCGGCCCGGCTCGGCAAGATCAACGAGGGGCGGTTCCCGGACGACCGGGGCACCTAGCGCGGGATGTGGCTTCACCCTTCCCTGTCATTCCGAACGGAGCGCAGCGGAGTGAGGAATCTCCCGGCGAAGCCGGCACTTCGTCCAGGAACATACCGCCTCCGGCGGGGGATTCCTCGCAAGCTCGGAATGACACGGGATACATGGTGACAGGTTGTCGTGAGAAGCTCGGGCGCGACAGGGGGCGATGATGGCCGCGGTCAGTGGAGAAATCACCAGCCAGAAGCGAACCCGAAGCAAGGGGCGGGCGCCCGGTCACGCGTCCCGGATGCGGTTCGTGGCGATCTGCCTGATCCCGATTGTGACGCTGCTGCTGACCTTTTCCCTCCTGCCGATCGGGTGGGCGGCCTGGCTCAGCTTTCACCGTTACAACCAACTGGCCCCGACGGCACCGTGGATCGGGCTCCGGAATTACGAATTCGCGTTCCAAACCGACCCGTTCTTCCGCAATGCGCTCGAGAACACGCTGAAGTACGCGATCGTGGCGGTCCCGCTGAATATCTTGTTTTCGCTGCCGATCGCGCTCGGGTTGAACCAGATCCAGCGCTTCCGGGCGGTGTTCCGGAGCGCTTTCTTCATGCCGGTGGTCGCCTCGGCGGTGGCTGTTTCGCTCCTCTGGAGAACCATCTACGACCCCGGTGCCGGCTGGCTGAACGCATTCCTCAACCTGGTCGGCCTGGACGGCCAACCTTGGTTGCAGGATCCTGACCTCGCCCTCTGGTCGGTACTGGTCGCAGCCGTCTGGCAGGATCTTGGCTACAACATCCTCGTCTTCCTGGCCGGGTTGCAGGGCATTCCCGACGACTTCTACGACGCGGCCAAGGTCGACGGCGCGGGCCCGTGGAGCCGGTTCAAGGACATTACGCTGCCGCTGCTGCAACGAACGACGATGCTGGTGCTCGTGTTGACGATGATTTCGTACATGCAGGAGTTCACCCACATCCAGGTGATGACCGACGGCGGACCGATCCACAGTTCGGAAACCCTCGTGCTCTACATCTACATGAAGGCGTTTGAGGATCTGCAGATGGGTTACGCGGCCGCGATGTCGATGGTCCTGCTCGGCATCATCCTGCTCGCCACAATCGTCCAGATGTGGCTGCTGCGCTCGCGCTGGGAGTATTGACATGGCGACCACGCCGGAGAACGCCGGATCGCTCAGCCGGCAACACCAGCGCCAGAAGATCGGGATGGCGGTGCTTTACGTCCTGTTCGGACTGGTGGCACTGACGTTCGCCTTCCCCTTCTTCCTGATGCTGTCGAGCGCATTCAAGTCGGCGTCCGAAATCATGCGCATCCCGCCCACGCTCTTCCCGAGGGAGCCGTCGTTCGACGCTTTCCGCACCGTCATCAACGATGCGCCCTACTTCCGGTGGTTCTTCAACAGCCTGCTGGTTTCCACAACCATCACCGGGATCGTGCTGTTCACCTGTTCGCTGGGCGGGTATATCTTCGCCAAGTTCGAGTTTCCGGGGAAGAACGTCATCTTCGTCACGCTGCTGGCGACGATGATGGTGCCGTTCCCGGTGTTGTTGATTCCAACGTACCTGGTGGTGAAGAACCTGGGGCTGGTGAATTCGCTCTGGGCGTTGATCGTGCCAGCAATGGTGAGTGCGTTCGGGATTTTCCTGATGCGGCAATTCATCGCCGGCATCCCGAACGACCTGATCGAAGCGGCCCGGCTCGACGGGGCATCCGAGTTCGCGATTTACGCCCGGATCATCGTGCCGCTGGCGCGTCCTCCCATGGCCGCGCTCGGGATTTTCACCTTCCTCGGCGCGTGGAACGACTACCTCTGGCCACTGATCGTGATCAACGACCTCGACAAGAGCACGCTGCCGCTGGCGCTGACATTCTTCAACAGCCAGCACGCGCAACGGACGGATCTCGTGATGGCGGCGTCGGCGATGGCGGTGATCCCGGTGATCATCGTGTTCCTGATCTTCCAGAAGCAGATCGTGAATGCGCTGGTGCTGGCCGGGTTGAAGTAAGTCGTTTGTAGGGGCCGACCCCGTGTCGGCCCGTTGAGATGCCCAAGCAAGGGCCGAGACACGCGACCGCTCCCTGCGCCACCAGATGCGATGGGAAACGGCGGGTCGCATGCAGCGTCAGGGTCGCCACGGGGGCGACCCCTACAAACGAACGAAAGTCACGCAACGGGCGTGACCATCAGGGAGACTACACCACGATGACACGGACAAAGCTCGTTTTGATTGGGGCCGGGAGCACGGCGTTCACGCCAGGATTGCTGGCCGATATCTGCGGTTCGCCAGCGTTGCGCAACGCGGAGGTGTCGCTCGTCGATGTCGACCCCTGGGCGGTCGAGACGATGGTGGGGCTGGCGAAGCGGATCTCCGACGAGCGCGGCGCCGATCTCCTCGTCTCCGGCACGACCGACCGGCGCGAGGCGCTGCCGGGCGCGAATTTCGTGACGACCACCATCGCGGTCGGCGGCGCCCGCGGCTGGGATACCGATGTGCGGGTGCCGGAGAAGTACGGCGTGGCCCAAACCGTGGGGGACAGCGTTGGCCCAGGCGGCGTCTTCCGATCGCTGCGGCACGTGCCCGAGATCGTCGCCATCGCTCGTGATATGGAAGACCTCTGCCCGGATGCCTGGCTCTTCAACTACACCAACCCGCTGACACCGATCGTGCGCGGGGTGCAGAAGGCCACGTCGATCCGCTGCGTCGGCCTGTGTCACGGCGTGCTCCATACCCGCCAGGTGATCGCCCGTGACCTCGGGTACGACCCGCACGACGTCAACGTCGTGTTTGCGGGGGTGAACCACCTCTGCTGGCTGCTCGACGTCCGGCACAAGGGCGAGGATCTCTACCCGCAATTCCGGGCGTTCCTGGCCGAAGGACTGCAACGGGCGAGCGGGGAATCGGTGAACGATCCCTACGATGGATTCCAGACCGTCAGCGCGATGCTGACCGGCCTGTACGGGCTCTTCCCGTCTCCCGGTGACCGCCACGTCGCCGAATTCTTCCCGTATTTCCTGAAGGACGACGGGGGATCGCTGAAGTACGGCACCCAGTCGGGTCTGGACATGACCAACCGTATCCTCAGCACCAAGGACACGACCCGCGAACAACTGCGTGCCCAGGCAGACGGGCTCGAACCGCTCGATCCACACTTGCTCGACAGCGCCCGCGAGGGCGAGCGCCTGACCCAAATCATCACGGCGATCGTGAACGATTTGCAGATGCCGGAACTCGCGGTCAACGTCCGCAACGACGGCCTGATCGCCAACCTGCCGGACTGGGCGGTGGTCGAGGTGCCGGGCCAGATCAGCGGGTTCGGCGTGCGTGGTGTCTCGGTCGGGAACCTGCCCGAGGGGATCGCCGGCATCCTGCGGCAGCGGATCGACCAGCAGGAGTTGACGGTCGATGCCGCGCTGAGCGGGCGACGTGACCTGGCGATCCAGGCCCTGCTGGCCGACCCGTTGATGGCGCAGGTCTCCGTGGAAGATGCCGCTGCCATGTTCGACGAGGCGCAGGCCATCCATGCCGACCGAGCGGCAAGGTTCGCGGCGGCGAGGGCCTGACCGGACGATGAACGCGCTGACGATTACCCTCAACCCGGCGATCGATGCGACCTATGTGGTCGAGGGCTACCGGCATGGCGGCGCCAACCGCGTGCTGCGTCGCCACGCCATGCCGGGCGGCAAGGGCAACAACGTCGCACGGGTGCTGGCGATCCTTGGCGAGGAAGTCGTCGCCACCGGGTTCGCCGGCGGTGTCAACGGGTTCCAGGTCGTCGAGGGATTGCAGCACGCAGGAATCGAGACGTACTTCACCCAACTGGAACGGGGCGAGACGCGCACCTGTCACACGATCCTGGAAACCGATACCGGCATCGCCACCGAAGTGCTGGAACGGGGGCCGACGCTGACCAGGGACGATCGCGACCGGTTCCTGCGGTCCATTCCCGATCCCCTGCGCTGGGCGCACGTTGCGATCGTCTCCGGCAGCGCCCCGCCCGGCGCCACGCCTGGCTTCCTTGCGCGATTGGCCCGGTCCCTGCGTCGACGGCACTCCTGGACGGACCGGAAGGAGCCGCGGCCCCTGGTGGTCGATTCCAGCGGCGTGGCCCTGCATGCGCTGCTCGCCGGAAAGCCGGATGTCCTTAAGCCAAACGAGGACGAAATCCTGCAACTGATGGGCACCACGGCGACGCTCCCGCGCCAGGTGAGATTCCTGCAGGATGACCTGATTCCATCCCGGCTTGCGCCGGGGGCTCGCGTTATCCTCTCGCAGGGATCGGAAGGCGCGGTGCTGGTAACACAGGATTCCGTGCTGCGGGCGCGGCCGCCAAAAATCAACGTCGTCAACACGGTCGGTTGCGGCGATGCGCTGCTGGCTGGATTCGTCCGTGCGTGGCTGGGCGGCGCGGACGACCGGGACGCGCTTCGCGACGGGGTGGCCACCGGCACTGCCGCCGCCCTGGAAGAAGTGGCCGGATTCGTGCAGCCCCGATCCGTGAAGCGGCTGAAATCGCAGGTGGAGGTGTCGAGTGGGATGTCCTGACCACCGGGCCTTGCGCCTGCCCGGTGATGGCAACGGTGGAACCTCCGGCCGGGAAGACCTTTCCAGCGCACGCGCATGTTTGTCATTCCGAGCTTGCGAGGAATCTTCCCGGGTAATGGCCTTCCTCATGTGTAGAGTCGCCTGGACGACACGGGAAGGAAGACCATTACCACGCCGCCGAACGACGAGTTGGGTGCGAACGGCTCCGCGTCACGGCGGCGCGGAAGGTCTTCCCTACCGTCATGTGCGGGAATTGCGAGAAGGTTTTGAGAACGCCATGCGACGCCCGAATAAAGGATTGACAAGATGAGCCTGACACACGACGAGATCCTGAACCAACCGCGAGCGTGGGCCGATGCCCTGTCCCGGATACCGGTGGCCTGGGAGGAGATCGCCGCCAGCATCGACACCACGGTCGAGCACGCCCTGTTCATGGGTTCGGGCACCTCGCTCTACATCGCCCAGACGGCAGCGCAGTCGTTCATGGAGATCACCGGGGTGACGGCATCGGCGATCCCGACCTCGGAGTCATTCCTTTCGGCCCAATCCACCGTACCGCGCTCCGGAACCGTGCTCGCGTTCGTGATCTCCCGCTCCGGCACGACCTCCGAGGCGCTGCTGGCGATCGACTACCTACGGGCCAACCTCCCGCACGTCCGCACGATCGGCGTCACCTGCAACTCCGGCACCGAACTGGCGCGCCGCAGTGAATTCTGCATCGAACTGCCGGTGGCCACGGAGCGGTCGGTGGTGATGACGCAATCGTTCACCACCATGTTGCTGGCGCTGCAGATCGTGGCGGCATCCGTTGCCGGTGACGATGACCTGATGGTGTCGCTATCGGGCCTGCCGGAGGCGTTCGCGGCCCAACTGGGCGACGTCGACGCGCTGGCCAGCAGGCTCGGTGGATCGCGCGAATACGACCTGACGATCACGCTCGGTCTCGGTCCCAACCAGGGTATTGCCGAGGAAGGCACGCTCAAGCTGAAGGAGATGACGCAGGACGCCTGCGAAGCCTACAACCCGCTGGAGTTCCGGCACGGCCCGATCTCGATCATTGACGAACGGTCGCTGGTGCTGCTGCTCGAAGGACAGCGCGAAGCGGCATACCTGCCTGATCTGGAGCGCGACCTGCAGCAATACGGATCGAAGGTCGTTGCGATCGGTCCGCACGAGGGCATCGGCATCGACCGGCTGGTGATTGGCAAGGACCTCGGCGACCTCGCTCGATGCGTGCTCTACATCCCGTTCCTGCAACTCTTCGCCTACTACCGGGCGCTGGCCAACGGGCTCGATCCGGACCGGCCACGCAACCTCAACCAGGTGGTCGTGCTGGATGCCCACTGAGCTGGTCTCCCCGATCGCCATCGTCGGCAACCTGAACGTCGACCAGGTCGTTTCGACCGTCACCCGGTTCCCGGCATGGGATGAAGAACTGCTGGTCGACTCATCGCGACTCGAACTGGCCGGCACGGCCGGGTATCTGGCGCTGGCGGCCAAAGGACTGGGCATGGCGCCGTTCGTCGTGTCCACCGTCGGCGAGGATGCCAACGCGGCCTTCCTGCGCGACGGGATGACGGCAGCCGGAATCGACACCGGCGGGGTGGAGACGATACCCGGAACGGAGACCTGCCTCGGGATCATCTTCGTCGGCGATCGCGGGCAACGCGGCATCCTGACTGTGCTCGGCGCGCACGAGGAGATGACGGTTGAGGTGGCGATGCGGCACGACCAGCAGGTACGCGCCTGCCCGGAGGTGTTCCTCTGCGGCATGTACCTCCTGCCGAAGTTCAGCGTGCAGGACGTGATTCCCTACGCGAAAACGCTGCGGTCGCGCGGGCAGCGGGTCGTCTTCGACCCCTCGTGGGACCCGGCCGGGTGGACCCATGAGACCCGCGAGGGCACGCTGGCGCTGCTGGAGCAGGTCGATCTGTACCTGCCGAACGAGCAGGAACTGTGCGGGCTGACCGGAACCACGACCTGGGAAGACGGGGTGGCCGCGCTCGGCGGGCGAGGCGGCGAGGTGGTGGTGAAGCGCGGCGAGCACGGCGCGGTGTCGGTGATTGGGGACACAGTGGTTGCCTGCCCCGGCCTGCCGATCGCGGCGAAGAACACGATCGGCGCCGGTGATGTCTTCGACATGGCGTACCTGTATGCGCGGCGACAAGGCTGGGAAACGGAGACCTCCCTGACATTCGCCTGCGCGACCGCGGCATCGGTGATCGTCCAGGACGGACCGCGCGAGTACCCCGATGAAGCGGCGGTCTGGGCATTCGAGAGGTTCGCCAGAGAACGGGCCTCGTGATTTCTGATCGGACCGACACGGGGTCGGTCCCTACGAACGACTCGCGCGTCGCAGGGCGGGTCCTGCGTGGCCCGCGGCAACACACCGTCATGTCGAGCGAAGTCGAGACATCCCTGTGCGAAACACATCAGACCTGTTTTCGGCGTATGCGGAGAAAGGTAGGCACGTTGATGCGCGCAGGCACGCTCGACCTGGTGACGGCGGCACAACGTGATGGGTACGGGGTCCTCGCGTTCAATGTGATCGGGTTGGAGCACGCCGAGGCGATCGTGCGTGGGGCGGAAGCGGAACGCTCGCCGGTGATCCTGCAAATCAGCCAGAACGCGATCGCCTACCGGTTCGGGTTGCTGGAACCGCTGGTCGCCGCCTGCCGCGAGCTGGCTGCCGTGGCCGATGTCCCGGTCGGGTTGCATCTCGATCACGCCACCACCCGCGATCTCTGCGAACGGGCGATCGCGGCCGGAATGAGTTCGGTGATGTTCGACGCCAGCGCCGATGACGACGCGGCGAACATCAGCCAGACTCGCGAGATCGTGGTACTGGCACACGAGGCCGGAATCGCGGTGGAGGGCGAAATCGGTGTCGTCGGCGGCAAGGATGGCGCGGTAACGACCACCGATGGCCTGACCGATCCCGTGGCCGCAGCAGCTTATGTCGCGGCGACAGGCGTCGACCTGCTGGCGGTCGCGGTCGGCAGCGAGCACGGGATGACGCGGCAAACCCGGCTCGATCTGCCCCGCATCGCCGCCATTCGCAAGGCGGTGGCGGTTCCCCTCGTGCTGCACGGTTCCTCCGGGGTGCCGGACGACGACCTGGCGAAAGCAGTCCGTCGCGGGATCGCGAAGGTCAACATGGCAACCCAGCTGAACGCGGCCTGGACCGGCTCGATCCGCACCTCGCTCGCAGCCAACCTGACAGTCACCGATCCGCGCCGATACGGAGCACCCGCCCGCGAGGCGATGATCGAGGTGGTCCGGGCGAAGTGCCGGTTGGTGGGATCGGCGGGAAGGACGCCGTAGGGCTGCCGAGCCTGTCTCGGCCCTCCCGGCCGGATCCCGTATCGTGCCACCTGGTCCTCGGCTACGACGATACCATGCACTCCCGGGACGCCGGTGCAGCGATGCGGGAGGACACACGCTCGCCTGGCGGCTCGCTGGTCCTCCCCTACGAAACGGAGAGACGCGGTGAGCAAGGTCGGGGTTGGGCAAATCGGGTCGGTGCTGTATGACACGCCGGCGACGCTGGACCGGATCGAGGCGTTCTGCCAGGACGCGGCCCGGGAGGACGTCGAGTTCCTCGTCTTGCCCGAGGCGCTGGTGGGCGGCTACCCGAAGGGCATCACCTTCGGGGCGACGGTCGGATCGCGCACGCCGGAAGGGCGCGAGGAATTCCGGCGCTACTTCGAGTCCGCCATCACGATTCCCGGTCCAGAAACGAACCGCCTCGGCGAGACGGCGCGGTCGATGCGGGCGTGGATGGTGGTCGGCATCATCGAGCGCGACGGTGGGACGCTCTACTGCACGGCGCTGTACCTCGCACCAGACGGATCGATCTCCGGCACACATCGCAAGTTGATGCCAACCGCCGGAGAGCGCCTGGTCTGGGGTTTCGGCGACGGCTCAACGATCGGCACGGTAGATTCCCCGCACGGGAGGTTCGCAGCAACGATCTGCTGGGAGAATTACATGCCCCAGTTGCGACAGGCCATGTACGCCCAGGGCATCCAGCTCTGGTGCGCCCCGACCGTGGACGATCGCGACATCTGGCAGGCGAGCATGCGGCACATCGCCTACGAAGGGCGGTGCTTCGTGCTCTCGGCCTGCCAGTACTTGACCCGCGCCGATTGCCCGGCGGACTACGAGCCGATCCAGGGCAACGAGCCGGAGACCGTGCTGATCCGGGGCGGCAGTGTGATCGTCTCCCCCCTCGGTGAGGTGCTGGCCGGTCCGGTCTACGGCCGCCAGTGCCTGCTGACGGCCGAGATCGACCTCGGGGAGATCGCGCGCGGCAAGTACGACCTCGACACGGTGGGCCACTATGCCCGACCGGACATCTTTTCGCTGGCCGTCGACACGCGCCAGAAATCGGCGGTGTCGTTCGACGTCGCGGTCGATCGCTGAGCCAGAAGGGTCATCGGTGCGCCGGGATGTGCCATCCTGTCCCCGGATACCTGCCATCGGACGGATTGGTAGTGGATTGTGTTTCCCCGGACTGGCGCTATCCTGTGAGCAGGGGCATGGCGTTGGCGAAAGACACGTCAAGGGAAGGTTCGATCGATGGGACGTTCCGGCGCGGTACTGCTTACTGTCTTCCTGTGTGGTTCGCTCTGGCTGGCTGGCGGTGGCGGGAGCATGGCTCAGGATGCTGGGACATCCAGCCACCCCGCAATCGGTTCATGGGTACTCGAAAGTGAACCCGAACTCGGCGAGATGAGCATCCGCTCGCTGCTCCTGTCATCCGATGGCACGGCCGTCGCCGTCACCGCAGCCGCGACAGGGGTAACAGGCCTGGGTGTTTGGGCACCGGCGGGCGATTCGTCCGCAAGCGTCACCATCGTCCTGGTCACGGATGGGCCAGCCTACGTCACGGTGCGGCTGGGAATCGAGATCGCCGACGGCGGACAGACCCTGACCGGCACCTTCACCCTGGAAATGGTGTTCGATCCATCCAGTGCTGAAGGCACCAGCGGCGAGATTGGGCCCGGTACACTCACGGGCACCCGAGTGACCGCAGAGGGACCGGGGACGCCCGCAAGTTCCTTCGACGATTTCTTCGCAGTCCCGGCACCGGCGGCGACGCCCGCCGGATAACTCCAACTCAGGGAACCGGCTCGACAGCCGAGTCCACAATCGTTGACACACCCCACAGCCCGCCCGTGTCGAGGTCCAGCCAGGACGGCGGGCCACGCAAGGCCCGCCCAACGGATGAGTTGCAGGGGTCGTTAGCTGGCTGAGTCGGGGTAGATGGCGATGGTGGGGAGGGCTGTTTCCGGGGTGGCGGCGAGGGTGAGGGCGGCGGCGTCCTTGCCGGAGAGGGTGGGGTCGGTGACGGGCCAGGCGATGGCGAGGTCGGGGTCGTCCCAGCGGATGCTGTGCTCGTGCTGGGGGGCGTAGGGGGCACTGCACTTGTAGGCGAAGAGGGCGGTCTCGCTGGTCACGACGAAGCCGTGGGCAAAGCCGGCGGGGACCCAGAACTGGCGCTTGTTCTGCGCCGAGAGGGTCACGCCGTGCCAATGGCCGAAGGTGGCCGAGCCCTGGCGAATGTCGACCGCGACATCGAAGACCTCGCCCTGGAGGACCTGGACGAGCTTGCCCTGGGCGCCGGGTTCCTGGTAGTGGAGGCCACGCAGCACGCCACGTTGGGAGAACGAGAGATTGTCCTGCACGAAGTGGGGAAGTCCCGCCTCGGCATAGCGCTCGGCCTGCCAGGTTTCCATGAAGAAACCGCGATCGTCGCCGAAGACGCGCGGTTCGAGCACGAGGACGCCGGGCAAGGGTGTCTCGATCACGTTCATTCCGTTCGTTCTCCCTTCAGGATGCCGCGGAGGTAGGCGCCGTAGCCGTTGGTGAGCGGAGCGGCGAGGCGTTCGAGGGTTTCGGTGTCGATGTAGCCCATACGCCAGGCGATTTCCTCGAGGCAAGCCACCTTCAGCCCCTGCCGTTGCTCGATGATGTGCACGAAGTTCCCGGCCTGCAACAGCGATTCGTGGGTGCCGGTGTCGAGCCAGGCGGTGCCGCGCCCGAGCCGCTCGACATGCAACTGGCCGCGATCAAGGTACGCGCGATTGACGTCGGTGATCTCGTACTCGCCGCGGGCGGAGGGCTCCAGGTCGCGGGCGATGTCGAGTACCTGGTTGTCGTAGAAGTAGAGGCCGGTGACCGCATAGTTGGAGCGTGGCTGGGCTGGCTTTTCCTCGATACCGATGGCGGTACCGGCGGCGTCGAACTCGATGACGCCGTAGCGCTCGGGATCCTGCACGTAGTAGCCGAATACCGTCGCGCCGGTTTCGCGGGCGTTAACCGCCTGTAACGTCTGCGAGAGACCGTGGCCGTAGTAGATGTTGTCGCCGAGGATGAGGGCGGAGGGATCGGCGCTGACGAACTCGCGGCCGATGACGAACGCCTGGGCGAGGCCATTCGGCTCCGGTTGCTGCGCGTAGCAGATGGAAAGGCCCCACTGGGAGCCGTCCTGGAGGAGGGCTTCGAAGCGGGGCGTGTCCTCGGGAGTGGAGATGACGAGCAGGTCGCGGATGCCGGCCAGCATCAGCACGCTGATCGGGTAGTAGATCATCGGCTTGTCGTAGACGGGCAACAGCTGCTTGCTCATGACATGTGTGAGCGGGTGCAGGCGGGTACCGGCGCCGCCGGCGAGGACGATTCCCTTGCGGGTCATCGAAGCACACCCTGGCGGGCCGGGGCGAGCGAGCCATCGAGCATGGAGGCGCACCAGTCCGTATGGTCGACATACCACTGGACCGTTTCGCGGAGTCCGGTATCGAGGGTGTGCCGGGGTTGCCAACCGAGATCGCGTTCGATTTTGCCGGCGTCGATGGCGTAGCGGAGGTCGTGGCCGGGGCGGTCTGCGACGAACGCGATCAGGTCTGCGTGCGGGGCGTGGGACGGATCGGGCACGATGTCGTCGAGGATGCCGCAGATGCTGCGGACGAGGTCGATGTTGCTGCGCTCGTTGTTGCCGCCGATGGCATAGGTTTCGCCGGGGACGCCGCGATCGAGGACCAATGCGAGAGCCCGGGCGTGGTCTTCGACGTGGAGCCAGTCGCGGACGTTGCTGCCGGTGCCGTAGACGGGGATGGGGTTGCCCTGGAGGGCGTTGAGGATGATGACCGGGATCAGTTTTTCCGGGAACTGGTACGGGCCGTAGTTGTTCGAGCAGTTGGTGACAATGGCCGGGAGGCCATAGGTGTGATGCCAGGCACGGACGAGATGGTCGGACGACGCCTTCGAGGCGGAATAGGGCGAGGTCGGCCGGTAGGACGAGTCCTCGGTGAACATGCCGTCGGGACCAAGGTCGCCAAAGACTTCGTCGGTGGAGATATGGACGAAGCGGAAGTCGTCGGTGGAATGGGAAGCGAGGTAGGAGCGGGCGGCTTCGAGCAAGGTCCAGGTGCCGACGATGTTGGTCTGGATGAAGTCGCCGGGGCGGTCGATCGAGCGGTCGACGTGGGACTCGGCCGCGAGGTGGAGGATGGCGCCGGGTTTCCAGGTGGCGAAAAGGCGGTCGACGGCGGCACGGTCGGTGATGTCGGCGCGCTCGAAGGCGTAGTTCGGGTGGTCTGCGACGGCGCCGGTGGAGCCAGCATTGCCGGCGTAGGTGAGGCGGTCGAGGTTGACGACGGTTTCGCCACGGTCGAGGACGAGGTGACGGACGACGGCGGAGCCGATGAAGCCGGACCCGCCGGTGACGAGGATGGTCATGGGATGCTCCGAGGTGAGAGATGTGAGAAGTGAGGACAGAGAAAACAGGAAACAGAAAAGAGGAAACAGGTCCGACGAATTGTCGGCCTGACAATCCGGGACAGGGGTTTGATGTGCCCCGGGAGGGCATGAGCGGCGCAGAGGTGCCTCGCAAGCTCGGAATGACAGGATCGCGGATGCGCCGGAAGCCCTCTCCGACCCGTTCGGTTGCACGTGGTCGCGTTCGGGCCGTTCGTCGGGACCGACCCCGTGTCGGTCCGTTTCCACCAGCGGGTTTCGCAGCATGCCAACCTGGTAAGCATGTCAGCGCGGTGCATTGGCAGACAGTTCCGAGCTGAGATGCGGGATGTAGGCGGTGAGGGCATCCTGCCAGGGGCGAAGGGTAACGCCGAGGGAGGAGGCGCGGGTGTTGGCGAGGGTGCTGTTGGCCGGGCGCTTTGCCGGCAGCGGGTATTTGGCCAGGAATTCGGCGACGGTCGTGGGGGTGACGCGCTCGGGGTCGAGCCCGGCCAGGCTGGCGACCTCGCGGGCGAGGCCGAAGCGGCTGGTGCTGCCGCTGTTGGTCAAGTGCAGGATGCCGGACGGTCTTTGCGCCGCAAGCGCCACGAGGGCACTGGCGAGGTCGCCGGCGAAGGTCGGGTTACCGGTTTCGTCCTCGACCACGGCCATGGTGTCGCGGTTGGCGAGAACGTTGAGGACGGTGCGGGGGAAGTGCTTTCCCTGTCCGCCGTAGACCCAGGCGGTGCGGGCGACGGCGAACGCTGGGTTGACCGCGAGCACGGCCTGCTCCCCGGCGAGTTTGGACGCACCGTAAACGGAGACGGGATCGGTGGGGGCGTCCTCGGTGTAGGGTGGGTTGACGCCGGAGAAGACGAAATCGGTACCGATGGCGATGACCCAGGCGCCGATGGCGTTGGCGGCTTCCGCGACGTTGCGGCTGCCAAGGTGATTGATGGCATCGGCCTTGTCGGGATCGATTTCGCAGCCGTCGACATCGGTCATTGCGGCGGCGTGGATGACGATGTCCGGCCTGAATGCGGCGATGCAGTCTGCCACTTCGGCGGGTTCACGAATGTCGAAGGTGACGTCGATCCCGGTGACGAGGCGGCGACCGGCGGCGACCCGTTGTCCCCCGGCGGCGGCGATGGCGGGGATGAGGAAGCGGCCGAGCTGACCGTCGGCGCCGGTGACGAGGATCCGTTGTCCTTTGAGCGAGGGTGTTGCCGGTTCGACCACGCGTGCTGCGTCTCCCTGGTTGTGCCGGAACGCGTGTGACCGGGGAAGGGTAGCCGATAAGGCGACGGATGTGCGAGTGATTGGATGCACGTTCCGTGGGGGTGAAATGGTGTCGTGGCCGAGGGCCAGCGAGCGGCGGTGCGCCCCTGGTTGAACGGGCCGACAGACGATCACCTTGTCATTCCGAGTGTCGGCGAAGCATCTGACGTCCTGGTGAGAGATTCCTCGCAAGCTCGGAATGACAAGGAGTGGTGTGGGACTGGAGGGCGCCTTACCGGACGGATACGCGTCGTTGGTAATGATGGTGCACGATCGGGAGGGGCGGCCGGGAGCGGGGCTCGACGCGCGAATGGAGATTGCGCGAGCCATCGGCGCCAGGGAGGCAAGGACTGGTCGTTGTGGCGGTTCCGGCCGTCGCTGTACCTACAAGCCCTCTTCGGAGAGCAAGGAGAAGAGGTCGGAGGCGAGACCAGCGGCCTCCGTTATCACGTTGCTGAACTCGATCAAGGCATTGGTATTTTCGGCAGAACCGGGCCGGGAGTCGACCCATGCATCCCAGGCGGCGGCGATCCCCGCGCAGGCGCCGGTGTAGGCGATATAGGCATCCTGGATATGGTCGTACCCATCAGGGACATCCAGGCCGGACGCGACATCCGACGCATCCGCAAGGGTCCGGGAGATGTCATCGGCTTCATCGAGGTCAGCATCGGTCGCGGACCCAAGCACGATTTCACCCATGATCGTGGACAGCCGGTTGGTCTGCCGGTACAGGTCCTCGGCATGATCGAAGACCGTATGGAGGTAGGTGTCGACGTCCTCGGTTCGGTCAGGGTCGTTCTCCCGATTGTTGGAGGAGCCGCCATCGCGGGTTGTTTCAACCAGGTCTACGAACTCGCCAGCCATCTCGCCGGCTTGTCCAACCGCATCGTCGTACGCAGCGGCGGCCTCGTCCTCCTCGTCGGAACCGGGATCGGTGTCATTCCAGGAGATCGCGGCCGCTGTGATCGCCGCATAGCCGTCAGCGAGATCGCGGAAGGCGTCTTCGACATCGGCGAGATCATCGGGAGCGGAATCGAAGTCCGCGACGGCATCGGGGGCATCGGCGAAGCGGGCGAGGATATCGTTGACCAGTTTCAGATCGTCCTCGCTGAGCCCCGCATTATCGTGGATGGGATCGAGGTCGATCAGCGTGTCGAGATCGCCGGACCAGGCGTCCGCCTGTTCGGCAACGCTGTCGAGCCAGGTGTCGGGGTCTGTCCGCTCGTCAGGATCGCGATCATCGTTGTCCTGGTCGCAGGCAATCCCGTTCCCGTCCGGATCGAGCGCCTCCTCCCAGGCATCGGGATCATCATCGAGAAGAATTTGGGCGGCATCGGGTGAGGTGAAGTCATCGCAATCGACCTCCTGCGCGAGTGACGGCGTCGGGAGGAAGGCGAGACCCAGTATCAGCAAGGCAACAAGCCGGAACGCGGGAGTGGAATGGCGCATCACAGAGTCCTCCTGCCGCGGGCGCGGAACGCCAGAATCAGCGAACGCAAACCGGTGACCCGTGATCTGATGATTGCGGAAAGGCCGCCACTCCGGGTGGAGCAGCGGCCTTCCGTGGCGTGCGAGGTGACGAGCAGGGTTGGTTAGCCGGCGTCCTCGATGGTCTCGGTGAGCTCGGCGGAGAGCGAAGTCGCCTCGATCAGCGAGTCGGTGAAGTCGGCCCAGGCATCGTCGGATTCATCGGAGCCGGAATCCGTGGCGAGCCAGGCATTGAAGTTGTCGGCAGCCGTCGCGAAGGCGTCCGCCACATCCTCGTAGTCCGCCTGGACATCTTCCATGCCGTCCGGCACATCCAGATCGGCGGCCTCGTCCGGGGCGGCTGCCCAGGAGTCGATGATGTCGCCAATCTCGGAGATGTCATCGTCGGTCAGCTCGTCTTCCTGGGTCAGGAGTCCGGTCATGCGGGCAGCGCCGGCCATCAGGTCGTCGTTGTGGCTGGAGACATCGTCAAGGTAATCGGCCACATCGGCGTTGCCGCCGTTCCCGCCATCGGACTCGTCGTCGGTGGCGTCAGCCTCATCATCGGCCGCGTCGGATTCGTCGTCCCTGGCATCGGAGCCATCGGCGGAGCTGCCGCCGGCATCCTCAACCGCGGTGTCGTAGTCATCCTCGAGGTCGGCGATGGCGTCAACGGCGTCAGCGAGGTCGTCCTCGGCATCTGCCTCTTCATCAGAACCGGCGGCGGTATCGTTCCAGACCAGGGCAAGGTCCTGGATATCGAAGTAGCCGTCGGCGAGGTCTTCGAGCGCGGACTGAACATCCTCGTAGCCGTCGGGAACGTCGAAGGAGGCAGCATCATCCGGCGCGGCTGCCCAGAGGGCAATCGCGTCGTTGACTGTGTCCCAATCGTCGTCAGTGAAGTCCGGGTAGTTCTCGATCATGTCGAGATCGTTCCAGGTATCGAGTGCGTCGGCCCACTCGTCCACGAGTTCCTGGGCATCGGCGAGGTACTCATCGGCCTCACCGCCGTTGCCGTCGGTGGAATCCGACTCGTCGTCGGAACCGCCATCGGCGGTGCTGCCACCCGCGTCTTCGATCGCGGCGGCAAGGTCGTCGTTGAGGGACTGCACGGCGTCAAGGGCGTCGGCGGCAGCATCCTCGGCGTCGGCTTCCTCGTCGGAACCCGCATCGGTGTTCGACCAGTCGATGACTGCCTGGGCATAGTCGGCGTAGCCGTCCGCCAGGTCCTCGAAGGTGTCCTGGACGTCTTCGAGCCCCTCGGGAGCGTCGAAGTCGGCGGCGGTGTCGGGGGCGGCCAGGAAGACATCAAGGATCGCAATGATGTCGTCAGCTTCGGCGTCGGTGACATCGGCGCGGATCGGGTCGATGTCGAGCAGATCGTCGAGACTTTCCGACCACGAGGCAGCCGTATCGGCGACGTCGCTCAGGTAGGCGTCGGTGTCTTCGCTGCCACTGTCGTCGGCGGCAGTATCGTCTTCCTCGTCCGCCGCGGCGTCTTCTTCATCGTCGGCGGCAGTACCGTCGCTGGCGTCCTCCTCGTGGTTGCAGGCGATGCCGTCACCATCGGGGTCGAGGGAATCCTCCATGTCGGGGTCGGCATCGAGCACAGCCTGGGCGGCGCGCTCCGAGGTGAAGTCGTCGCAGGTGAGATCCTGGGCTCCGGCGCCGGTGGACATTACCGGTGAGAGAAAGCCGACCAGGAAGAGCAATACGGCGCCGACACGCAAACCGGTGAGCGGGTGCTTCATGTCTCCAATCCTTCGCTACAACTGACCAACGGTACAGCCCATGCAGGAAGCCGCCGGCCTGGCCATCGCTTCCTGCTGCCTGGTCCGCACTTCTCCGGACCGGTAATGGCGGCGCGTCCCCGTGCGACGACGTTGGCGCATGGGTTCGCCTCGACCATGGCGAATCCGGTGACATCGAGACGACGTTCCCATGATCCGTCATGAACGGCCTGGTGTATAGACGCCTGACAGGGCAATCTGGTTCCACACATCATCACAGTTGCGGAATCAGGCACGGGCGTCGGTCAACATCTGGTCGAATTCGATGCAGAGATCGTTGAGGATATCGATCTGCTCCTTGCAGGCGTCGAACGCTTCGTCTTCCTCGTCGGAGCCGGAATCCGATTCGATCCAGGCTGCATACCGGTTGTAGAGTTCGGTTCCCTGCGAGCACCGCGATCATCGCGGACTTGGGAGGAGCGACGCCGGGAAGACCGGGTTGGTTCCTACCCAGCACGGAGGCGGGCAGGAATCATTGCGATCGCCTCGCCGGGATTCGCACCGCCGATGAACTCCCCCTCGGCGGCGGAAAGCATTGCGATCAGATCATCGGAGGTGGTGCCGAAGGCGTGGATCGCGGTGTCGAACGCTTCGATCGTATCGTCTTCGATTTCGCCAGTTTCCCCATCATCGACCACGGCTTGCCAGGCAAGGCTCAAGCCACCCACGGTCTCGACCCAGGTGTGGTAGAGCGCATCAATCTCCTCAAACCCCCGCGGAGCATCGAACCTGGGAGCGCGTTGTGGATAGTCGACCCAGGTCTCCGCGATAGCGCTGGCTTCCTCGAAGATCTGCAATTGCTCGGAATCGGAAAGTCCATCGTCGGACATTGGCCGGATGACCTCGACGAACTCCAGGACGGAGTCGACAAGAAGATCGACTTCATCCCAGACCGCGTAGACGTAGTCCTCGTCTGAGAGCGGTTCACCGGCCCCGTCCTCGTTGCAGGCGATGCCGTCACCGTCAGGATCGAGGTCGCTTGCGTACGAAGCATCGAGGTCGAGCAGGTACTGGGCAGCGGCCGGATTGGCGAACTCATCGCAGCCGATCGCGTCGTCGGCACGGGCAGCGACGGGGGCGATACAAGCGAACAGGAAAGTGGCAAGCAGACCGAGCCGCAGGCAGACGCGCCTGATGACCATGGCGAGTGTCCTTTCGTGTGACGCACGGACATTTCCCGCGCCCGGCAGGGGCGAGAGTCAATGCGCAGGTTGATCTGGGTTGGCGGGAAGTCGTGAGCCGGGTTATCCAGGCTCATGGTCAATAACGCTGTCCGCCTCCCGGCGGTTCCACCGCAGGCCGCCCAGACTCACCGACAGAACATCAGAACATAGGTTCCGAACAAGTGACCGTACAGTGTTGACAACAGGGCACAGATGTGAGAACATGTGTTCGTACAGGGATGGCGAACGCAGCGGACGCCACCTGGGGATCACCCGAACCGCCAACGGCGCCGGCGGGTGATCCGGACCCGACGAAGTTGCTCACCAATTGCCCACACGGGCCACGAGAAAGGCACGCTCTCATGGAAACCATCCTCATCAACGGCCTGATCGGTGTCGTCTCACTACTCTTCGCGGCGATGGCCGTGTTCCCGATGTTGGTGGAAAGCAAGCCGGCCCGGAAGACCCCGGTGATGCTGGATGATGACCAGATCATCAGCATTCAACCCGTGGCGACCAATCGCCCGGCGATCCTGCCGGTGGCGCCAATCGGCGACGAGCAGGCGCCGGCTCACCGCCACGCTGCGTAGACCCTCCGAACAACCCGACGAGCCGGAACCCCGGTGCTGCCGTTCCCCTCCTGGCGGCACCGGGGTTCCGGCTTTCCGTGGGTGGGTATGATTCCGCGCAGACGAAAGGTTGGGACCGCGATGTGTGGACGGTATCTCTTTTACGAATACAAGGAGTTGAGCGAGCGGCTGACGCAGGTGTCGATTGACGCGGAGTATCTCGATCGCTTCAGCCCGACCTGGAATGCGGCGCCGGCCCAAACGCTTCCGGTGATCGTGGAGGTCGACGGCCAGCTCGTGGTGCAGGGAATGCATTGGGGATTGATCCCGAAGTGGACGAAACCCGGACAGCGCCCGAAAGTGACCCCGATCAACGCACGAGCGGAGACGCTGGGCGAAAAGCCGATGTTTCGCTCGTTGGTGAAGGGACGCCGCTGTGTCGTGCCGTCCAACGGTTTCTATGAGTGGAAACGGGAGGGTACGCACAAACAGCCGTACCTGATCGAACCGGCCGAGGGCGACCTGATGCTGTTCGCGGGGCTCTACGATGTGGCTCCCGGCATCGGAGAGGAACCGACATCGTCGTTCACCATCGTCACGACAGCGTCGAACGATGCGATGGCGGAACTCCATGACCGGATGCCAGTGGTCCTTGATGGAGACGAGGCGGAGACATGGCTCGATCCCGGCCTGACGGAATTCGAACCGCTGGAGCATCTGTTACAGCCTGCAAGCGATGACGCGATCTCGATCCGGCCAGTCAGCCGGGATGTCAACAACCCGCGCCACGACGGGCCCGCACTCATCGAGCCGGTCGATAGGGCGGAAATCGACTGACCCACCAGGTATTCGACAATTTGGCAACAATGGCGTACAACAGCGCGAGAGACGCTCCAATTCGGCCGGACAGCCGCATACGTACGCGGTTGTCGTCTCCACAAAACCGGAAGCCGGCTGGTTGTGGCCGGGTGGTTGTCGACATCTGGCCAGGTGGCTGGACGAGGATTCGGGAGGACTGCATGGCGACGGAAGCCTATTGCGTGAAGTGCCGCGAGAAGCGGGAAATGGTTGATGAGGAAGAGGTGACGATGAAGAACGGGCGTCCCGCCGTTCAGGGCAAGTGCCCGGTGTGCGGAACGAAGCTCTTCCGGATCAAGAGCACCAAGAAGGAAGAATAGGTCCGGTTGCTGACTGCGCAATTCTCGAAGACTGGGCAATGGCCGACCGCGAGGGCGGCCATTGCTGTGTGCATGCAACGAGGGAACGGATTACGGCCTCTACCGAGTCCGGATGATCACTCCTGGGATTCCCAGTTCTGGCGGAACCCACACCATTCATCCGGAGTTGGCATTCCGTTGCCAATCCGTACGGGCGGAC
>CAZSUN010000070.1:0-20735 GCA_964610045.1 uncultured Sphaerobacteraceae bacterium | reverse complement strand
TGCGCTCCGACATCCACCGCCATTTTTTCTTCGAGAGTTCGATGACCTCTTGTTCCCTGGTACTGCTCATTCCAGCATGTCTCCTTTGAGCAAGGTGTTGATTGACGAAGGAAGGGCCGGTCTTCAGCGTGCGATGCGCCTGACTGGACTCGATCGGGCTCCAGGAATCACGATATCGACGCCCCGGTGAGCAGGCCGATGTCCCGCAGCCAGGATTCGACCGCTGCGGCGGCATCATCGGGAGCATCGATCGCCTCCTCGCCCCGCACGGCCAGCCCTTCGCCGAATTCCGCGCCGCCGCACGCCTCCTGGTACACGCGTTCCGCGCTACCCATGCCGCTGACCGCATACGTGACGAGTGGAAACACCATCTTGCCGGTGAAGTCGAAGCTCTCCGCGAACGTCGACATGATCATGGGTGGACGAACGTTCCAGAGTGGGCCGCCGATGATGATGGTGTCGTAGGCGTCGATCGATTCGAGCGGGTTCGCGATTTCCGGACGGGCATCGGCGTCCTGTTCCCGAACATTCCGCTCGACCGTCTCCTCATAGTCGTCGGAATAGGGATCGGCGGCTGTGATTTCGTAGACGTCGCAGCCGATGCGGTCGCCGATCATGCTCGCCACGACCCTGGTGTTGCCAACGTCAAGATCGATCCGGTCGCCGTGGTAGTAGTTCTCGCCGGGCCGGGAGAAGTAGGCCAGCAACACGTTGCTCCCGGCCGCGCCCGGCGTGGCTGAACCGGTCCGCGATGCGAGCGTTGTGTCCCCCAAGCCGCGGGTCGTCGCGGCCGCGATCGGGAGGGAGAACAGCAAGCGCCGCATGAAGGCACGTCGTTTGAGGAAGTTCACATTGAGCATCAGGATGTTCCTATTCGTCGTGGCGGCAACCTGAAGCCGCCGCTCGCCCAGTCCCCAGGGCCACCTTTCCCTCCACGCAGTCGATCGTTGCGGCGCACCGTTATTCGCTGTCGTGACGGGCTACGCCTCGGGAATCGGTCGTCCGTAGGCTTCCAGGGTGATGCTGTCCGGCTCCGGTCCACTTCGGACGCCGGTATCGAGCGCGTCGATCGCGGCGAGCTGGTCAGTGGTGAGCTCGAAGTCGAAGACGTCGAAGTTCTCGGCGATGCGCTCGGGCCTGGTCGACTTCGGAATCGCCGAGCGACCCTCCTGAAGGTGCCAGCGCAGCATCACCTGGGCCGTCGACTTCCCGTGGGCCTGGCCAATCTCGATCAGGGTCGGATCGTCGAAGGTGCGCTTCTCGCCCTCCCGGTAGGAGGTGATGCCGCCGATGGGCGACCACGCCTGAGTCAGGATGCCGTGCTCGGCGTGCAGGCGCTGGAGTTCGACCTGCTGGAAGTACGGATGGAGCTCGATCTGGTTCACGGCGGGCACGACGGATGTCTCGGTCAGCAGGCGCTCCAGATACTCTGGCATGAAGTTGCTCACGCCAATCGCCCGTACCTTGCCGTCGGCGAGCAACTGTTCGAGGGCACGGTAGGCGTCGAGCGTGCTGTCGAAGGCCGAAGGCAGGGGCTGATGGAGGAGGAGCAGGTCGAGGTGGTCGACGCCGAGCTTGCCGGCACTCTTGTCGAACGCGTGCAGGGTGGCATCGTACCCATAGTCGCTGATCCAGATCTTGGTCTCGATGAACACATCGTCGCGGGGGATGCCAGCGCGAGTGATGCCGGCGCCGACCTCGCGCTCGTTAGCGTAGGCGGCGGCGGTGTCGATATGGCGGTAGCCAATGCGCAGCGCCTCCGCGACCGTCTCCGTCGTGACCTCGGCCGGGGTCTGGAAGACACCAAGACCCAGTTGGGGCAACTCGATACCGTTACTAAGCGTGACTGTTGGAACAGATGACATGGGAGTTCCTCCTTGACTAGTTGGTATGGCGGGTTTCGCTGGGCACAAGCTTGAGCGTCGCCGCCCGCGCCTCGTCGGTCAGACATCTGGGAACGATCGAGGGATACCGCCGATATTTCTCCTGGTAGACGGCGTCGATCTCATCGTGGTGGTCATCGCCTTCGACGAACGCGATGTCCTTTCCGAGGCCTCCCGCCTTAACGTGCCCCTCGTGGCGCGACCGCATGCCCCGGAACCACGGCGACGTTCGCCCCCGCACCGCGCGAATGTAGAGATCGTTCCCAACCCGCACACCCCAGACCGGGAAGGGGTCACGCAACGAGCCATCACGGCACGCTGTCTGAATCACCCACTCCTCGGCATCGCCTATCGCCTGAAGCTGGTCCGCTGTCCATGCGGTCATGGCTGTGTCCCTCCTGCGTGAGCCGTGTCCGCCATCATGGCCTTGCCCATGCACTCCGCGAGGGAGCGATGGAGTGGACAGGCTTGCATAAATGTCCAGAGTCGTGACATACATGTCTGAACATCGGCTGTCACGTGCCCCAGTGTATGCACTGGTGACAGGCGGCTGATATAACGATCTTCCAGAATGGTTTCACGATTCTGCAAACGAAGGTTCGGGGAACGTCATGTCACACAGGTCGAATGCACACGCCGAACTGGTGCGATCCATGCTGCGGTCGATGCCGGTCGACGGCTCGCTCGAAATCCTGGAAGGCGTGAGCATCCACCGCCTCTCGAAGCCGAAGGAGCCGCTGCAAAGCGTCTCGCGGCCCGCTTTCTGCGTCATCGCCCAGGGCCGGAAAGACGTGCGATTGGGCGAAAGTCTCTACACCTACGACCAGGATCACTACCTGATCGCCAGCGTCGATCTCCCGGTCACCAGCCAGGTCGTCGAAGCATCCGTCGATGAGCCCTACCTGAGCATACGGATGGAACTCGACCCCGCGCTCGTCAGTTCGGTGCTCACCGAGGCCGGCGGCGCAATTCCACACGGTCACGCCCAGGTGAGGGCCATCGACGTCAGCCCGCTCGACGACGGGTTGCGCGATGCCGTGCTGCGGCTCGTCCGCCTGGCGGAAGAACCGGTCCAGGCGCGATACCTGGCGCCGCTCGTGAAGCGCGAGATCGTCTTCCGGCTGCTTACCGGAAACCAGGGAGCGCGGCTCCAGCATCTGGCCGTGGACCAGGTCGCCAACCATGGCATATCGCGCGCCATCGAGCGACTTCGTCGCCAGTTCGACCAGCCGCTCCGCATCGACGCGCTCGCCCGGGACCTGGGCATGAGCGTGTCCGGGTTCCATCATCACTTCAAGGCCGTTACCGCCATGAGCCCGCTCCAGTTCCAGAAGCAGTTACGACTTCAGGAAGCGCGCCGGCTGATGATCGGGGAGGGACTCGACGCCACCAGCGCCGGGTACCGCGTCGGCTACGGCAACGCCTCGCACTTCAACCGCGAGTACAAGCGCCTGTTCGGCAATCCACCCATCCGCGATGTGGAACAGCTACGCGGCTCGGTCCCCGGCACGGCCAACCTGTAACGCGAACCACCACCAGGGAGGGGCGGATCGGTCGACACGAACGTGCCCGGTTCGACAGCCTGTAGTGAGCGAAGCCGAATCCATTCGCCCCGTGTGCCTGTCACCCGGCGAACCGCCCCACCGCCCCCTGGGCCCATACAAACCAAAACCGTCACCCAGAGGCGCAGCCGATGGGTCCCCGGACGAAGTCCTTCCGCCGTCAGGCGGTATCCATACTCGAATCATCTCATCGCCTACATCGAAACAGGCCATCTATTCGTAGGGGAGTCCAGGAGTCTGCCCAGAGCGCAGCGTGGGATGGCCCTTGGTCACCATTGCGCACCTCGCGCAATCGCCAACCATGGGCGTGGCGGCTGCGCCGCCAAGGACTTCGTCCGGGGATGCCTCGCTCCGCTCGGCATGACGGCGGCGGTTCGTGGACGGATGACGTGAACATTCACGAACGCAGGGGGTCCGCCCTGGCCAAATCATGCGGCCCACATGGTCGTTGGTTGTTGGGGAGCCGGTGAATGGTGAACGGAAAGCGAAACCCCGGCGCCGGTTGGCGCCGGGGTTGACTCAGTCGCAGGAAATTCAGTGCTCTGGGAGCTGCCTACACGTCCCGCTTGTTGAGCATCACCAGCGCCAGGCCAAGGGCGCCTACCACCCAAACAACCACACCCACCGCCGCGATCGCGGGATCGGCATAGAGTGGGTTATCCGGATCGAGATGGTGGAACGCCAGGCTGTCCGCCAGCGAACCGGGCATGTACGCGAGCACGTCTTCCTGCCAGCGCCGCGGCAGCAGCCCGCCGAACATCGACGGCACGAACAGCAGACCCAGGATCAGCGTGATCGCACCCGCCGCGCTCCGCAGCAGGAACGCCGCCGCCACGCCCATCAGCGGGAACATCGGAGCCGTCAGGATCAGCGCGATCAGCGTCCGCTGGGCGTCGCTATCGCTCAGGCTGGCGGTATTCATGTCATACGCGCCGAAGATGGCCTGAGCCGTGTAAAACGTCGCCAGGATCACGATCGTGCTCGCCACCAGGGTGACCAGCGCGATCACCAGTGCCTTGGCCAGCAGCACCCGGTTCCGCTTCGGCGTGGTCGTGAACGTTTGGCGAATCATGCCGCTCGAATACTCGGCGGACACCAGCTGCACACCCATCACCACGAACAGGATGCCACCGAAAATAAGCCCGGTGATGCTGAAGGTGATCGGATCGAACGAGGCCTGATCGGACGCCGACCACTCGTCGAATGACCAGCCTGTTACCCACGAGATGAGCCCGGTAATGCCAACCGAGAGGATCAGGGCCAGTACCGCCATGAACCACATCGCGCGGGTCGTGGCGAACTTCATCCACTCCGACCCCAGCGTCGCCATGAACGACACCGAAGACTGGCTGGCGCCCCGTGCCGCGGGTGTGTCGAATGCCTGGTCTGTTGTCGCCGCGCTATGCATGGGTCCCATTCCCCTTTCCGGCCATGGCCGGTACGCTGTCCGTGTCGCCTTCTCCGCGCGACCTGTACTCCACGGTGTCGCGGGTCAGTTCCATGAATGCGTGCTCCAGGCTGCCCCGGCGCGGGGCCAGTTCGTGAAGCGCGATCTGGCTGGCGGCCGCCAGCTCTCCGATCTCGGCCGCGCCCAGTCCGGAAACCAGCCGGGCCAGTGGATCGGAATCGGTCGTCAGCGTGCCGCCCGCCTTCACCACCACCGCCTCGAGTTCGGCGATTTGCGGGGATACCACGCGCACCACATCGCCCGAAGCCATTGCCATGAACTCGGACATGCTGGTATCGGCCACCATCTTGCCCCGGCCTATCACGATCACGTGGTCCGCCGTGCGCTCCATCTCGCTCATCAGGTGACTGGAAACGAAAATCGTCCGCCCCTCGGAGGCAAGGTTCCGCATCAGGTCGCGAATCCAGAGAATGCCTTCCGGGTCGAGCCCATTGACCGGCTCGTCGAACAGCAGTACCGGCGGGTTCCCGAGCAGCGACGTGGCGATGCCCAGCCGCTGGGACATACCCAGCGAATACCCGCCGATCTTCTTCCTGGCCACGCCGGTCAGGCCCACGATATCGAGCACCTCGTCGACCCGCTGGCGCGGAATGCCGCCCGCCTTGGCGATCCAGCCAAGATGCTGTCGCGCCGTGCGCCGGCCATCCACCGCCTTGGGATCCAGCACCGCGCCAACTTCTCGCACCGGGGCCGGCAGGTCGCGATAGGACACGCCGTTCACCGACACCGCGCCGGCGGTTGGCGCGTCGAGCCCCATGATCATCCGCATCGTGGTCGACTTGCCCGAACCGTTCGGGCCGAGGAAGCCGGTGATCTTCCCTGGTTCGATGTCGAACGACAGGCCGTCCACCGCCGTTGTTTCGCCGTACCGCTTCGTCAATCCTTGCGCGTTGATCATTGGGTTCCTCCCGGCCGGTGTGCCTCGCTCTCGCGTGAGCAATTGCTCCATCGGCCAGATTTTTCCGTACAAGCGTACGTTGTCATGTCCACTCCTCTACTTGCCACGCAACGGAACATCCCGCGCGTAGATCCAGGTCACCACCGCGGCAATCGCCAGGCTGACGAACGACATCACCACCACCAGCGGCGTCCCCCAGCCATCGCCTATCGACTCCGCCAGGAACACCAGCGGCCCGGTCGACGCTCCAGTCGCGGCGCTCAGGAGGCTGCCCAGTCCCATGGCGATCACCACGCCCACGACGCCGCGCACGGAGTCACGGTAGAACCCCATGCCGATCAACGCGCCGGCGGCGGTCCACACCACCAGTGAAATCAGGGCATCCAGGAAAATGACCGGATAGTTCGTGAACGAATCGAACATCCGATCATCGGGCACGCCCTGAGGCCAATCGAAGATGCCGTACACTCCTCGCTCTATCGCGAACCCCACGGTGATCACCAGCGCCAGCGCCAGCGCGTGAATGGCTCCGAAGATCGCCATCTCGATCGCGGTATCCCGCCGGGTCCGGCCGTGGGCCACGAACTTGGGCAACAGTTCGAACATCGCATAGCCACCGATGAAGGCCGCATACCAGTAGGAAATGCTGCTGAGCGGATCCCATACACTGCCGCTGAGCGTCCCGAACCGGTCGATCAGGAAGGCGATCACGAACCATGCGACCAGGACTCCAGCCGTGGCCATCGCGGTCAGGGCCAGCAGGTTCTCCACCACCAACCGCGGGAATCGCCACGTTCTCTCTTTTGCTCCAGTCATGCCGCCGCTCCTTTCGGGGCCGTCAGGTGCACGAACAGGTCCTGCAGGTCGATCGGGTCGAGATCGAGCCCCGCCTGCCGCGCCGCGCGCCGCTGGCCGCTCGTCAGGTCGCCGAACACCATCGCCGAGCGCGTCCGCCCCAGTTCACGGCTGCCAATCACGGTCATGCCTTCCACGAACTGGTTTACCGCCGTCGCCGATCCGGTCACCGAGGTTCCCCGCCCAAGCAGGTCATCGGTCGCCTCGTGCAGCAACACCTTGCCCTTGTCGATGATCACCACATCCTCGAACACCGAACTCACTTCCTCTATAAGGTGAGTCGAAAGGATCATCATCCTTGGATGCGCCATGTACTCCTTCAGCAGCACGTCGTAGAAGGCGTAGCGCGAGGGCGCGTCCATCCCCAGGTAGGTTTCGTCGAACATCGTGATCGGCGCCCGGGCCGCCAGCCCCAGCACGATGCCCACCGCCGACCGCTGCCCGCGCGACATCGCGCTGACCTTCGTCGTGCGCGAGATATCGAACCGCTCGATCAGTTCTTCCGCCAGGTCCGCGTTCCAGTTCGGCCGCAACCATTCCGCGTACGCCATTGCGTCCTTGAACGGCTCGTCCTCGTCGATCACGTCGCCGCCTTCGCGAATCAGGGCGATCTGGCTGGTTACGGCGGGGTTCTCCCAGACGGGCCCGCCGTTGACCAGGACCTCGCCCTCGTCCTGCTTGCGAAACGCCGCCAGCGCCGAGAGCAACGTCGACTTGCCCGATCCGTTCCGGCCCAGCAGCCCAATGATCCTGTTTCCTTCCAGCGACATCGACAGGCCGTCGAGCGCCGTCACGTCTCCATAGCTCAATCGCACATTGCGGGCTTCGATCTGCATCGTCATCTGTTCTCTTCCATGTCGAGTTCCCGCAGCCGCGCCACGATCTCCGTCATCGGTATCCCAATCGTTCGCGCCTCATCCACCACTGGCGCCAGTACCTCGATGAAGAAACGCTCGCGATGTTGGGAAACCAGCGCCTCGCGCGCGCCTTCATGCACGAACATCCCGATCCCGCGCTTCTTGTACAGCAACCCTTCGTCCACCAGGCCCTGGAATGCCTTGGCCGCCGTCGCCGGATTGATCCGGTAGAACGCCGCGTACTGGTTCGTGGACATCACCTGTTCCTCCTCGGCCAGCACGCCATGCAGGATGTCGCGCTTGATTTGCTCCGCGATCTGCCTGTAGATGGGACTGTGATCATCGAACATGGCCGCCTCGTCACCTATCCGGTTCATTACTCATGTAATGAACCATAGCAGCAATGGACCGCTCACGCAAGAGGACCATTCGAAACGCGGCTTCGTGGGCTACAATCCAGACCAGATCACGCACGGCCGCGCACGCAACTCATCGCCTCCGGTACGATCCCAGGAAGGTTCGACCATGCCCACATCCGTCAGTCCCCGCCTCACCCGCCGCCACCTGATCGCGGGCTCCAGCGCCGCCGCCTCGGTCCTGGCCGGCCCCGCGCTCGCCCAGGACGCCTCGCCAGTGGCAGCCGCGGTCGACCCCGCCGCTTTCCGCGCGCTCTGCCAGGCCATCGCCGGCTACGACAAGCTCGACGACGCCGGGCTCGAACAACTCCTCGGGCTCTTCCTCGAAGACGAGGAGATGACGGCCGGTCTCCACGACCTGCTCAAGCTGGATATCGGCCCGGACTTCAATCCCCTGGAGCACGGCTACCCAGTGATCGTGGTCGCCACCAACATCCTCCAGTTCTGGTATCTCGGCTCGTTCCGCAACGAGCCCCTGGAGAACCGCGAAGAACGCGCGCCCCGGCTCGTCTCTTACCAGGCATTGCCCTACGTCACCGCCCCGGCCGTCTGCAAGGCGTTCGGCTACTGGGCAACCGATCCCAACCTGCCCAATCGCCCCTGAACCGCCGCCAAGCCCACGAGGACCAGCCACATGCAATCCACTCCCCAGGCCGAATCCACCCAGCCCGACCATGACATCGTGATCGTCGGATCCGGCGTGGCCGGAGCCCTGATCGGCGCCCGCCTGGCCGCCGCCGGAGCCAGCGTCGCCATCCTCGAAGCCGGCCCGGTCACCGACCGCGCCGCCTCCGTCTCCCGCTATCACAAGGGGGTTTACGCCTACGAAAGCCCCGAATGGGCGCCCCAGCCAACCACCGCCGATCCCAACTGGTACTACGTGCAGGACGGCCCCGTAACCTGGAACAGTGACTACGAACGCCGCGTCGGCGGCACCACCTGGCACTGGCTCGGCAACTCCCCGCGCCTGCTGCCAAGCGACTTCGAAATGCACACCCGCTTCGGGATCGGCACGGACTGGCCACTCAGCTACGACGACCTCGAACCCTGGTATCTCCAGGCCGAGTACGAACTCGGCATCGCCGGCGATAGCGAAAACGACCACGGCTCCCCCCGGAGCGGCCCGTACCCCATGCCCCCGCTCCCGCTCTCCTCGGGAGACCACATCTTCAAGGAAGCGGCCGCCTCGCTCGGCTACGAGGTCGTCGCCACGCCCCAGGCCCGCAACTCCGTCGACGGCTACCAGGGCCGCCCGATCTGCTGCGGAAACGGCACCTGCATTCCCATCTGCCCGGTCCAGGCCAAGTACGACGCCACCGTCCACGTCGACCTCGCCGTCGCCAACGGCGCCCGCCTGCTCGACAACTCCGTGGCCTGGAACATCGACGTCGACGATAGTGGCGCCATCTCCGGCGTGCATTACAAGACCCCGGACGGCGCCGACCACGTCATCACCGGCCGCGCCTACGTGATCGCCGCCAACGGCATCGAAACCCCCAAGCTGCTCCTCATCTCCGCCGGCGAGAATGCTCCCAACGGCGTCGCCAACTCCAGCGACCAGGTCGGCCGCAACCTCGCCGACCATCCCGCCATGGCCAGCGGCGGCGTCATCGCCATGCCCTACGCCGGATCGCGCGGCCCGCTCCAGCTCGCCGGCATCGACTCGGTGCGCGAGGGAGACTTCCGCTCCGAACGCTCGGCCTTCCGCTTCGAAATCAACCACAGCGTCGTCAACACGGTCGATATCGCCCGCGACCTCATCGCCCAGGGTCTCACCGGCCAGGCGCTCTTCAACCGCATCGGCGAAATCGCGCCCTACCGCGTCTCCGTCACCAGCCTGACCGAACAACTCCCCGATCCCGAAAACCGGATCGTGCCCGACCCCGGCTCGGTCGACGCTCTCGGCATTCCCCGCCCCCGCATCACCTACAACCACGACAGCTACACCCTCGACGGGCTCCAGGCCGCCAGGAGATTCCACGCCGAGATCCTCGACGCGCTGGGAGCCACCGACCGGTTCGACACCGGAACCTTCGGCGTCGGGCACCTGCTGGGCACCTACCTGATGGGCGACGACCCCTCCACCTCCGTGACCGACCGCACCGGCCGCGCGCACGACCATCCCAACCTGTACCTCGCCGGGTCCGGCCTTTTTCCCACCACCGGCACCGCCAACCCCACCCTCACCATCGCCGCCCTCGCCCTGCTCACGGCGGACGCCATCGGCCAGGAACTCGGCGTCAGCGTGCCCGGCATCGCCACCGAGCCCGTCGCCACACCCATTCCGGCCTGACCTCACCCCTCGCACGCGCCAAATGGGCCGGCCCGGCTTTCTGCCGGACTGGCCCATTTGCGCCATTCTCCTGATACACTGGCCGTGGGTTCAAAGCGTTATTGTCGCGCCAGCCACCGATTGATTGTCCAGGGTACCCCTCGTGTCAGCATCAACGGCAATCCCCGCGTTCAGGTTCGACACCAACGACTATCCGGCCGAAACCCGGGTGGACCTGTGGCGTGAAATCGTCTCGACCACCCATGAAGTCACCCCCCTCGATTCCGGCGCCATCCCCGCCAATTCCAGCTACAACCTCTGGAGCCTCGGCGCGTTCGCGGTCAGCTCCGGCTCTTTCTGGGCCCAATCGTTCACCCGCTCCATCGAAGCCATCCGCCGCGACCAGATCGACCACATCGGCCTCTTCGTCCAGGGCAACGGGGTTCGCTACAGCCGCATCGGCGAGACCGAGGCAATCCTCGGCCAGTACGACATCCAGATCACGGACTTCGCCCAACCCGAAACATCGCTCGCCACCACCGGCGACAGCGGCACCCTCTACATTCCCCGCGACCTCGCGGAAGAATTCCTCCCCGCCATCGGCGAATTCCACGGCCAGGTATTGGGCGACAGCACCGCCAATCTTCTCGCCCACCATATCCTCGGCCTTGGCCAGCACCTGCCAGGCATACCGGCATTCACCGTGCCCCATCTCACCCAGGCCACCATGGAACTCGCCCTGGCCCTCCTCCAGTCACTTCACACTGGCTCACTTGAGACAACCGGCGGGACCGACCTCGCCATGCGCCACCGCGTCGAGCACTATATCGAATCCCAGATCGGTCGTCCCAACCTCAGCCCCGCCTCCATCGCCCTGGCCTGCGGCATCTCCCGCAGTTCGCTCTACCGCCTGTTCGAACCGCACGACGGCATCATGGGCTACGTCAAGCGCCGCCGGCTCCATCGTATCCACGCCATTCTCCTCGCCAGCAACGACCATCGCTCGCTGGCCAACATCTGCCAGGACCACGGCTTCCAGAGCAGCGCCCACTTCAGCCGCGAGTTCCGCAAGGAATTTGGCTACCCTCCAAGCGACATCCGCGGCGACAACCGCCTTCCGGATCTCGTCATCAACGCCGGGCCCGCCTCCAGCGTCGACCTGATTCTCCGCTCCCTCCACTCCTGACACCCGCTCCCTGTGGGTGTCCCCATATGGCCCTTTGCGACGCTCCCCGTCCACCACGCCACCCAATCGCGTATTGCGATGGCTCCTCCCCGGCCGCACACTGGAATCACCGGCGCCGGTGGGGAGCGGCGTCCCGGTGAATGGGTCCCTTGTCCAACCATCCCCCAGCGGAAACAGGGAACACATGCACCGAACACGCCTCACCTCGTTGCTCGCCCTCGGCGTCCTCGTCGCCACCCTCCTCGGCGGCGCCCACCTCGCCACCGCCCAGGACCAGGACCCCGCCGACCATCCCGCCATCGGCGCCTGGACGGTCGAAAGCGCGCCAGCCGACGTCGTCGCCAACTTCCGCGTGATCGCCCTCGCGCCCGGCGGCATCGCCTCGGTGATCGCCACCGGCCAGGGCGAAGACCCCATCGCCGCGCTCGGCGCCTGGGAAGCCACGGGCGACACCTCCGCCATCCTCACCTTCACCATGGTCACCAACGGCCCGGCCTACATCGTCATCCGCGCCAGCCTGGACTTCGCGGACGACGGCGCCTCCTTCACCGGCGCCTACACCATGGAGGCGGTCTTCGATCCCGCCGGCGGCGGCACCGGCGGAGAAATTGGCCCCGGAATCCTGAGTGGAACCCGCCTCGTGGCCGAAGCCCCTGGAACCCCGGCCTCTTCCTTCGAGGATTTCTTCGGGATTCCGGAAGCCACCCCCGTTCCCTGACCCCACGCACGACGAAGGCCCGGCGCGATGCCGGGCCTTCGCTCTGAAACCCATGCATGCCGAGCGCGGCGATCAGTCCGCGGCCAGCCGGTCCGCCCGGCCCGAACCCGGGTGATACCGAAGCGTCACCTGCCGCGCCTCGTTGTCCGGCCACTCGCCGATCACCTCCACCCCCAGCGCGTGCTGGTCGGTGGAGAATACCCACTCCCAGTGGATCAGCGGCCAGCCGCCGATCATCGGATCCTGGATCGCCCGCCGCACGTTTCGCACCTGCTCCTGGGTCACGCCACCGGTCATGGGGAAACCTCCCTGGCCATTGTCCCGCGTTGCCTGTCTCCCTCGATCATAGCGCACAAGCAACACTCAGCCTCCCGCCGGTGGCCTCAATCGCCGAACCACCCTACGATGGAACCGGCACACCGCGACACCGATCCCCAGCCATCCACCGCCGGACCGAAGGAGCCCGCATGAAGATCGGATTCATCCTCCCCCTTGGCGAAGACAGCACCCTCGGACGCGCCCCCACCTGGCCCGAGATCAAGGCCCTCGCCCTCCAGGCCGAAACCGCCGGCTTCGACTCCGTCTGGGTCTACGACCACCTGCTCTACCGCTTCCCCGAGCGCGGCGCCATGGGCGTGCAGGAATGCTGGTCCATCCTCTCCGCCCTCGCCGGGGTGACGGAGCGCGTCGAACTCGGCACCCTCGTCATGCCCACTATCTGGCGCAACCCCGCCCTGCTCGCCAAGATGGCCGTGACGGTCGACGAAATCTCCGGCCACCGCCTCATTCTCGGTCTCGGAACCGGCTTCCACGAACCCGAGTTCGCCGCCTTCGGCTACCCCTTCGACCACCGCGTCGACCGCTTCGAGGAAGCCCTCCAGGTGATCGGCCCACTCCTCCGTGAAGGCAGGGTCGACTTCGACGGCGCCTACGTCTCCGCCCCCAACTGCGAGATCCGCCCCGCCAGCACCCGCGACGGCTCCATCCCCATCCTCGTCGCCAGCCACGGACCGCGCATGCTCCGCCTCACCGCGGCCCACGCCGACGCCTGGAACACCGCCTGGCTGGGCGACGTCTCCGCCCTCGCACCCCGCCGCGCCGCCCTGGACGAGGCCTGCGCCGCCACCGGCCGCGACCCAGAATCGCTCACCATCACCGCCGGCGTCCACATCGCGCCACCATCCTCCCCTGACGCCGAGCCCCACGACCCCGCCCGCGTCCTCTCCGGCGCCCCGGAGGAGATCGCCGCCGGCCTGCTCGCCTACCGCGACGCCGGCGTGGACCACGTCATCTGCGGCGCCCTCGCCGCCACCACGCATGCTTACACATCCCAGGTCATCGCCCTCACCGCCGCCGCCCTATCCATCTACCAATCCAAGGCGTAACCAACGGGACCTCGCCCTTATTACGACACAAACCAACCGAACTTACAAATTTTACTTTTGGGTTCGATTATGAGGCCAATGCCGATCCATGCCGCTCCTGAGCGATACTTACGCGGCCCACGCCTTTCTATCGGCAACTACCAAGCATTCCTTGATGGTTGCCGATCAGAAAGCCAGTTTTACAGAGCCCCATGCAATGCACGTCATATCGCAACTCTTGCAGCCGATGGCAAGGATTTGATCTTTCAGAGGGGATCCTCCCTCCATAACACTCGACACGATTCATCGCCGATTGCAGCGGTCGACCCCGATATGGTATTCCGGAACGACTGGTTCCTTTCACCTACCGTTCAATATGCGAAACTGAACTATTGGGTCCAACAGAATGAAACAGCCCGAGTCCGGGCATGGGGTCCTCTCACCTCGGGCCCTAAGGCCCTCTTCGTTGGGCGTGGACTACACTCAGGCTCAAATGGAAATCGGCTAGAGACAATCTTGGAGCAGATATGACCACGCTGGATGACGTTCTGCAGCAACTTCGAGATATGTCGCAGTCCACGCGAGAGCAGGGCGAGTATTTCGAACGCCTGATCAAGCGAGTGTTGCAGATCAGTCCCTGGTATGAAGGGCAGTTCAGCAATATTTGGTTGTGGAATGAGTGGCCAGAACGAAACAAGCAGATCGATGCCGGGATCGATATTGTGGCGAAGCGTGCCGATGATGGTGCGCTGGTCGGTATTCAGTGCAAGTTTTATGAAGAAGGACACTATCTCGACAAGGGTGGGTTGAATTCATTCTTCGCGCAGCTTGGTCAGAAGTCGTTCAGCGAAGGCATGGTGTTTTCCACGACGGACAACTGGAGCAAACAAGCGGAGTTGCTGCTGGTTAGTCCGTCCAAGCCCGTCAACCGTGTGCGCGTGCAGGATTTGCGCGACTCGGGTATCGACTGGTCGTCGTTTGTCATCAGCAAACCCGAAGATACGATGCGGACAACAGGGCTCAAGCATCTGCGACCCCATCAGCGCCGGGCCGTGGATGCGGTGACCGATGGATTCATGGTGCATGACCGTGGGCAACTCATCATGGCCTGCGGGACCGGCAAGACATTTACCTCGCTCAAGCTGGTTGAGGAACTGGTGCCGAAGGGTGGGCATGTCCTGTTTCTGGTGCCGTCGATTTCACTGTTGCAGCAGACGTTGACCGAATGGAAACGCGAGACCGAACGGGCGATGCGCTGCTACGCAATTTGCTCCGACGTCACTGTGGGCAAGAAGCAGGACGATACGAACGAGATTCGCGCATACGATCTTGTGATTCCTGCCACAACCGACCCATACCGACTGAGCCACGGATTGTTGCAGCATCCGGCGGAAGACCTGACGGTGGTTTTTTCCACCTATCAATCCATCAGCAAGGTTTCGCAGGCGCAGTTGGCTCAGGGTTCAAGGTTACCCGAGTTTGACCTTGTGATCTGTGACGAGGCACACCGGACAACTGGAGTAGCACTCAAGCCAGACGAGCGCTCGGAGTTCCTGAAGGTACACGACAACGACCTGATCCAAGCGAAGAAGCGGCTCTACATGACGGCAACTCCGCGCATTTATACAGATGACAGCAAGAGCAAGGCTGCCGACGAGGATTTTCTGCTGGCGTCGATGGATGACGTATCGCTGTACGGTCCTGAGTTGCACCGATTGGGATTTGGTGAGGCGGTTCATCTTGATCTGCTCGCCGATTACAAGGTCCTGATTCTGACCGTCAGCGAATCGATGTTACAAGGCGCGCTTGATCTTGACTCGAAAGAGAACCTAGAAGTCAGCCTCGATGACGCGGTCAAGATCATTGGTTGCTGGAATGGGTTGGCAAAACGCGACGACCCCACTGATGACGTGGATGAGTTTGCTGGTGATCCAGAGCCGATGCGCCGGGCGGTCGCATTCAGTCGTTCGATCAAGGATTCGAAGCACATCAAGGACTACTTCCCCAGTGTGACGGATCAGTTTATCGATGCGCTGGACGAGCCGAGTTTGCCACGAGTTGAAGTGGAGCATGTCGACGGCAACGACAGTGTGTTGCGGCGGAGCCAAATGCTCGACTGGCTGAAAGCCGAACGACTCGAAGACGACGATACCTGCCGCATTCTGACCAATGCCCGCTGCTTGAGCGAAGGTGTGGACGTTCCTGCGCTGGATGCCGTGCTGTTCCTGAATCCGCGTGATTCGGTGGTGGACGTGGTGCAGTCGGTGGGCCGGGTGATGCGCAAGGCGGAAGGGAAGCAGTTTGGTTACATCATCCTGCCGATTCCGATTCCCGCGAATCAATCGGCTTCGGAGGCGCTGAACGACAACAAGAATTACAAGGTTGTATGGCAGGTGCTACAAGCGCTGCGTGCGCATGATGACCGGTTCAACGCCATGATCAACAAGCTCGACCTGAACAAGAAAAAGGACGAGCAGGTCAAGGTGATTGGAGTTTCCGGGAGCAAGCGGTACGAGAAGGATGGGTCCGGGGAGACTGTTGGGGCAACGCAACTGGCGATGGACCCGGCGTTGTTCGAACAGTGGCGGAACGGGATATATGCCCGGATCGTGCAGAAGGTGGGTGACCGGCGGTACTGGGACACCTGGGCGAAGGATATTGCAACGATTGCCCAGACGCATATTGATCGCATGCGGAAGCTGCTTGCGGATCGTACGGCGGCACCCGCCTTGGCGTTTGACCGGTTCCTGACCCGGTTACACACGGAGATCAATCCGAGCGTTTCTCGCGATGACGCGATCGAGATGCTGGCGCAGCACATGATCACGCGGCCGGTGTTTGAAGCGTTGTTCGCCAGCCAGTCGTTTGCGGTGCAGAACCCGGTTTCCGTGGCGATGCAGGAGATGCTGGATTCACTGGGTGAACACACATTGGAAGAAGAACGCACGACGCTTGATCGGTTCTACCGGAGTGTGCAGGATCGCGCGGACAGTATTGACAACGCCGAGGGACGACAAAAGGTTGTCATTGAACTCTATGACAAATTCTTCAAAAATGCGTTTCCGAAGATGGCCGAGCGTCTAGGCATTGTGTATACCCCTGTTGAGGTGGTGGATTACCTACTGCACAGTGCGGATGTTGTGCTGCGCAAGCATTTTGGCAAGGGACTGACGGATGAAGGCGTGCATGTGCTCGACCCGTTCACGGGTACCGGCACGTTCATCACGCGGCTGCTGCAGAGCGGGTTGATCAAGCCGGAGGATGCGCAGCGCAAGTTTGATCAGGAGTTGCATGCGAACGAGATCGTGTTGCTGGCCTATTACATTGCGGCAGTTAACATCGAAATGGTCTATCAGGAGGCATTTGGCGGCGCATATTGGCCGTTCACCGGAATAGTGTGGACCGATACGTTCCAGTTGAGCGAGAACGAACAGACGGCCGTCACTGACGACGGTGCACAGTTCCGGATCACGGAGTTTGACGAATCCGTCAATAGCGAACGGGCTATCAGGCAAGCGCGAACGCCGCTTCGCGTCATCGTTGGTAATCCTCCATACTCGGCTGGGCAAGAGAGCGCGAACGATAACAATCAGAACCTAAAATACACCCAGCTAGACGCGCGTATTCGCAAAACCTATGCAGAGCGGTCATCTGGGCAGAACCTAAACAGTCTTTACGATTCCTACATTCGAGCGATCCGGTGGGCGTCTGACCGGATTGGCGACCATGGCGTGATCTCTTTTGTAACGAATGCTGGATTCGTTGACGGCAACGCCATGGACGGGTTGCGGGCAACACTCACCGATGAGTTCAGCTCGATCTGGGTGTTCAACGCGCGCGGGAATCAGCGGACTTCAGGGGAGTTGTCGCGACAAGAGGGCGGTAAACTGTTTGGTTCGGGGAGCCGAGCGCCCATTGCCATGACCGTGCTGGTCAAGGATCGGGCCCATGAGGGGCCAGGCGTTGTGCACTATCACGACATAGGTGACTACCTCACTCGTGAACAGAAGCTGGTGAACATCAAGGAGGCTGTGAGTCTGGAGTCCGTTGCCTGGACCAAGCTTGCGCCAAACGAACAGCATGACTGGATCAATCAGCGTGACCCGGCATTTGAGCGCTTCCCTGGGCTGGGAGACCGTTGGAACGAATCGGCGGCGTTCTTTGAGCGCTATTCGTCGGGCGTGAAAACAAGCCGGGACGCATGGGCGTATGCGTTCTCGGAGGAAGAGCTCATCGAAAACATACAACGCTCCATAGACTTCTATGGCGACCAAGTAGGCAATCTGCGTCGACTAGGGATCATTGGACAAAAAGACGCGAAACTCGAGAACTACATCGAGTTTGCTAATGATCGTATCAAGTGGAATCGCGCCTTGATCCAGTATGCAGGCAGAGGCAGAGACCTAAATTATGACCACAAGTCGGTGACAAGGTCAGTCTATCGACCATTTACCAAGCAATGGCTTTATTTCAGCCGTGAATGGAATGATCAGGTTTACCAGATGCCGCGATTGTTTCCGACGGCGGATGCGGAGAATCTGGTGATTTATGTATCGGGTCCTGGCGCGGGGAAAGGACCGGCGTGTTTGATGACGAATGCGATCCCCAACCTGCACTTGATGGATACGGGGCAAGCGTTCCCACTCTTCTGGTACGAGGCTTCAGAACAGCAAACTCCCAACGGGCAGCGTTCATTGCTGAGTCAAGCAGCATCGGAAGGTCTGCGTCGCCATGATGGCATTACCGATTTCATGCTGGTGCAATACCAGCAGGTGTACGTCGATCCCTCCATCACCAAGGAAGACATTTTCTACTATGTCTATGGGGTGCTGCATTCGCCGGAGTATCGGCGGAGATTTAAAGCGGACCTGAGGAAGATGCTGCCTCGTATCCCGTTCACCGAGGATTTCTGGGCGTTCTCCTGGGCAGGGCGAGAGTTGGGTGACCTGCACGTGGGGTACGAATCGGTGGAGCCGTGGCATGTGCTGGAGACGCAACAGCAGATGCCGTTCACGGTGGACGGCGAATCGTTGGATGACCGGGAGCTTTACAAGGTCACTAAGATGCGCTTTGGGAAGCAGGACAAAGTCGAAGATCGTTCGGTGATTGTCTACAACGAGTACATCACGCTCTCCGGAATACCCGAGGAGGCGTATGACTACATCGTGAACGGCAAGTCGGCGCTGCACTGGATCATAGAGCGGTATGCCTGGACCCAGGAAAAGGAAAGCAAAATCATCAACGACCCGAACGACTGGTCGGATGATCCGCGGTACATTCTCGATCTAGTGAAACGTATAGTCCGAGTCAGCATGGAAACAAATCGGATAGTGGCATCGTTGCCTGCGCTCAACGAGCGAGACGTTGTGATCGGTGTCTGATTCGCAGTGTTCGCTTCATCCGGTCTTTGCTAAGTCGGGGCGACCTACACGCATACATGGAAAGTCAGGGCATCTCCATGCAAGCCAAGCAACCAAATATTTGGGGAATTCATGCGGGCCAAACTGGTGAAGCTGACAAACTCTTCCTCAATGAGGGCTACATTGCGCTTGGCTGGTATGAGCTAACGGATCTAGCCCTGCTTCCACCTACCAGAGACGCCTTCAAGGAAGCAATAGCAACCGCATATCCTCACTTCAAGCCCGGAGCCATTCCGGTGGCCGCTGGTCAGAACTATAGGTTTGTACATGTAGTGCAGATCGGTGACTATGTGGTGTATCGATCGAAAGCGACCAAGCTCATTCATATAGGCCAAGTAATTGGGGACTTTGAGTACAATCCCTCACTTGAACCTGGCTACCCACACATGCGCAAGACGAAATGGCTCACCACTATAGAGCCTATACAGGTCACGCAGGGAGCGCTCTACGAAATCGGCTCAGCCATGAGCTTCTTCCAGGTGAAGACATACGTCGATGAATGGCTTGGGTTCCTGGACGAGAAGCCGGCACGTCCAAGCTCCAAGACAGAACCAGAGGATGACCCCACCATCACCTACGTGGCCGAGAGCATTGAAGAAAACACTCGCGACTTCGTCGTGAAGCAGCTTTCGATGGAACTCAAGGGGCATCCGTTCGCAGCGTTCATTGCCCACTTGCTTAACACGATGGGATACAGGACGCGTGAGTCTCCCGAGGGAGCGGACGGAGGCGTGGATATCGTCGCGCACCGCGATGAACTCGGCTTTGAGCCACCAATCATCCGGGTGCAGGTAAAGAGCCAGGACAGCAATGTAGGGCAGCCGGATGTCTCCGCTTTACTTGGAACCTTGTCGCCCGGAGAGTTCGGATTGTTCGTCTCACTCTCTGGGTTCACCACACCTGCACGCAATTTCGCCAAAGGCAAGAGCAACCTACGGCTAATCGATCGTGAGGATCTGGTGAATCTCACCCTCGCACACTACGAGGATCTCGACGCGCGCTACAAGGGACTGCTGCCACTTAAGCGCGTATATGTTCCCGAACCCATCAATGACTAGCTACTGAACTGGCACCGGTTGCGACCACTTTGAGCGACCCTATATGACTTCCCCCTCAAGCCGGACGTCGTTCGTCTGTAGGGATGGCCCAACCGGAATCAAGGCGATCCTTACCATGGCACCGGTGCCGGTGTGTGGCCATCCTTCCCCATCCACACCCTCTGGCGAGCCATCTCTCACGTCCCAACCACCCTTAAACCACCGTGCGCAGACCAATTTCGCGCCAGATGGCGGGTTTTTCCGGTTTCGATGCGTTCACTGGGTAGACACATTTCGCCCAACCGCTCGCGCATCCCGGAAAGGACCACCCCGCCATGATCGTCCTCACCCTCGCCGTCGGCGGCGGCCTGCGCTTCCCTAAACCTCGTCGCACCTGGCGGAACCTCGCCATCACCCCAATTCCTCCGTCGCCGCACACAACAACACGAGATGCATCCGCGATAAGTCGCGGTAATTCCGCGCTAATTCGCCAGCCAAAAAGCCCGCCGTTCCGGGCCAAACTGCCTCCAAGCCCGATTTACCGAATTTCCGAATTATCGCGGACGAAAACACACCGAGATCGCGAGAAGGGGTGACGCCCCATGTTCAGACCACCATTGCCCACCACACGCGAAGCACCCCCGGCGGCCAACCGGCCGCCGGGGGTGTCGTCCCAGTCACATCACGGATCGGGAAAGGAGCCCTTCGCGATGCCCATGAAGCTACGGAGCCCACGGAGGCTAGGCCTCCTCGGCCAGGTTCCAGTTCGCGATGTTCCAGGTCGAAATCGCGAACCGCG